>DJAM01000149.1:1121-18266 GCA_002429595.1 Coxiellaceae bacterium UBA6002 | reverse complement strand
CTGCGCGGGAATGACAAAAAGCTATGAGAATGACACTAAGCGCGGCAATGACGCTAGTTACTGTCCCGTACCCGTAGTAGCTGGCGTAGTCGTAGTCTGCCCAGTCTCCTGATGCGCCCGCTCAGTCTGAGTCTGAAGTTTCTGAGCTTGTCCTTGCTGTTGAGCACTTTGGCTTTGTGGTGTTTGGCCGGCTTGTTGTGTGGTACCTGCTTTAGAATTTTGTTCAATAATCGTGTTGAGCTGATCTCTGATATTTTTCTCTACCAGGGCCAGTGCGATTTTATTATTTTGAATCTGCTGTATTTGAGCTGTCGCTAGTAAGGCAATAATTCGTTCATTGTCTTGGTGCATGCGATGAATCTCAGTTTGCATTTCGGCTAAGACAGACAAAGTTTCCCGAGCAACGACGGATGGAGCTGCAGTGGCCATCTGGGTATACCAAGTGGGTGATGATGTTCGCCAGGTCGCTACATAATCATCGATCTGCGCAGCGCTGGGTGTTTCAACTCCAAGTGCGGTATCACTCGCATGGATTGATTGAATCGGTAAGCGTTTAGCATAGATATAATATAAATTGCTCAAGATTGCGGATTGTTGCGCGATTACTGAGCGGCGTTGAACTTGATAAGCTTGATAAGCTGGAGAATTCTGAAAAGTTAATTTTTGCTTGGTGCTAATCTGAGATTGCGTGTAGCTGGAAAGCGAAAAATTAGAAATAGGAACTGCGTAATTTGAAACAAATTTCAAATAATTAGACGCTAAAGTTTGTAAATCGGAGGTAGCATAAGCAAGATTTGGTGGCGATATCAACGATGTGAAATTGAGATTTTCGTTACCTTGTGCCAAAGAATTTTGCAAATTATTTTGCGCCGCAGAAGAATAAAAGGGCATTGGGACGCCTGACGCCACCGTAGATTGTAAAATTGTATCACTCGCTTGAATCGCTGCGAGTTGAGTTAGTGCAGCATTAGGATTTGCAGTATTGGGAACAAGTCCATTCAAAATATCCGTGTTATTTAAATTAACAACAGTGGGCATGATCGTGGGGAATGCTGTGTTGCCTTGAGTATTATTAGTGACTAATTCGCTGCCCACATTGGGCGGCGTTTGAAAGATATAAGTCGCAGCGGTATTAACAATTCCATCAAGGCTAGCGCGAATCGCATTAATTGCTTGGATCAAGGCAGTAGGGTCAAACCCCTGTGCTTGAGTTGGCTGGGCCGTGAACGCCAAAAAGCTCGCGCCAAACAACGCCAGACATTTACGCATGATAGATAATTTTTTCATAAAGTACCCTTGATGCTAAGTGCTAATAATATTGGATGCCACCTTGGTTTTGTTTTTGTGGCGCCGGTTGCGCCGTAGGGGGCGGTGGTGGTGGTGCTACTTGAGTACCACCCGATGTAGGCGGTGGCGCTGGTCTTGCTGCTGGTGGTTTAGCGGTCACACCGGCACTACTACTTGGATTACCACCCGTTCCAGAAGTAAGTCCGCCACTACCTGAATTTAGACTTGCTAAATCTTGAGCCACGAATTGAGTGTAAAGTTGGTATAAGGTGTTTATTTGATTGGTCGATTCGTTAGCTATTGCATTTTGAACACAGCTAGTTTTAGATCCGGCCGTTGTTGAGGAAGAACTTAAGCACTTGCTAACAGCTTCATTAACCCCAGAAGAACTACCGCCTTGATTACTACTGCCGCCACCACTCGTGGATTGAGCATTGGCTGTAACAGTCAAGCTCAGTAATATACAAGTTAGCCATTTTTTAAGCATGTTCATCCTCCTCCAATGCTTTAAGCACTAGCGAAAATCTTTCTGGAGAAAATACTCTTCCTAATAATCTGAGTCTTTCAAAAACAATATTTCTTCGTAAGAAAAGTCCGGGAACATCATCGGTATTAAGACTAGTTTCTTCCGCGTGCATGAGTAATTTTGAGGCGGCACCCGGATAGGCGATGTCCAAAGTTTGCAATAACCGCAAAGCTCGGCCGGCCATGATATAAGTTGCGACTTGAATAAAGGGATCTTCTTGTTGTAGATCGATATTGCCAATATCTTCGAGCGTGTCACCTAATTTAGCCATGGCCGCTTCAAGAGCAGGATCGCCATCGAGTGGCCAGTTTTCTACGCCTTCCATAAACGAAATGACCCGGTGAATCATGGGGTCTTTGTACTCGTGCCAAAATTGATGGACCGCTTCGTTCGATAAATCTGGCATACTTTAATCCTTCGATAATCGTGCTCTTAGTATACTAAAGTATCGGTAAAAAAGTTAGGATTTTGTATTCTAATCAAATAACTAGAGGTGTATCATAGAAGTAATAGTAAGCTTTAAGGTCACAGCATATGAAGGTCACTAGCGCTATCGGACGGGTCTTTAAGCCTCTCGTTAATTTTCCGCGTTGGATGGGGCTTCGACAGCTTAGAGCCAATGCTGCGGCGATTAAAAGGATGTTCCAAGATCTTCGCCTTTACCGGCCGGAAGTACGTCAAGAAACCTTCGAAGAGGCACTGCAACGCCTTAATCTCACAGAAGAGCAACTCAAAGAGCGGATGCGCACTTGTTTGTTTCTAAGCTTTATTTATTCTTTTGCTGCAGTTTGTTTTCTTATCTACACCATTTATATGATCTTTCATTTTCACTTGGGCATGATTCTAGGAATACTCATAACAGCATTGATGGCAGTTTTTGCTTATCGCGAAAGTTTTTGGTACTTCCAAATGAAGACCAGAAAACTCGGAAATACCTTTCACGATTGGGTTTCTTTTATGCTGAAAAGAGGTAAAGTCAATGAGTAAACTTCTTAAAGCCCTTATCTTTTTTTCATTGTTATTTCTTTTGCCAGCAGAAGTGTTTGCGCAGGCAATAAATTTCCCTTCAACGACGGGTACTATTGATTTAGGAAATCTAAGTAGTATTACACCTTCGTTCACACCAGCACCTACTGATTTATCCGTGAATTACCTCGGACAAATCTTTGGAACAGTGGGTACCGTGCTTCATGGCACGAGTGGTCAAATGCTAGGCGCTTTATTTAAAGTGTTTAATATTGGGCTTTTAGTATTGGCGGGAATCTTTTTGATTTACACGATCGTCATGACAGTGTTAACCACTGCTCATGAAGGTGAGTTTATGGGTCGTAAGTGGAACTCTGCTTGGATCGCGGTGCGAACTGTTTTAGGCTTGGGTTTACTGATTCCTTCACCGACGACTGGCTATTCAACAGTGCAAATTATTGTGATGTGGGTGGTCATTCAAGGGGTGGGCTTTGCGAATATGGCCTGGTATAGCGCCTTAGGTTATATCGCATCGGGAGGTGAAGTTTACACACCTCCAGCGACCGATACGGCGACCATGGTTGATTTGGTCGGCACTGTCTTAGATATGCAAGTTTGTATGTACTACGCTCAAAACGTAGCGCAAACCACCCAAAAGAATTTGCAACAACAGCAGCAACAACAATCACAAAATCAAGGGGGTGGCACTAACACCGTACCTCCAACACCGATCGAAACCACGGTTACCAACTTTTCTCCGTTGTTTGTTGTCTATCAGGATACCTCAGGATCTCAGCCAGTTTGGAATAGCGTCGTTCGATTCCCTGGCAATCCTTATCAAGCCGGTCAGCAAGATAATACTTGTGGTCAAATTAGTTTTGGCACTAATAAAGAGCAAACTGCTTTACAGCAAGATAATAAAGTTAATACGCTTAAGGCTGCCGTGCAGCAGATGATCATGGATACGAGTAATTACGCTCAACAAATTGTGAATAACTCCAATACTTCTACTAACTTTCCGAATCAGGTTGAAAGTGCAATAGTGGGTGGTGCTGCAGATTGGGTGAATATTACGCTTCCTATTCGTACCAGTGGGCCTACTGTGGGTCAGAGTTTGATGAAAGGCTTTTATACTAATGCCGTTCAAGAAGGCTGGATAATGGCGGGAAGATTTTATTATGCCTTAGGCAATATAAAGCAATCTGTCTCCGCAGCTTCAAGTGTATCAGTTAACATTGATGTGCCACCGGCTGGCTTTCCGCCGTTGACTGCTGGTTCGTATATTTCTTTTGTAGACACTCCGGCGGTGAGCACTGACGCAATGTCCAATCTTCATCTCAGCAATGCTGATCAGCTGGGGTTGAAAACCGCCTATGATAACGCAGCCGGTTATGTGACGACTGCGCGAACGGTGGCAAATCAGGTCGATCAATCCAGTAAAGTGAATCTTAATATCGGTGCTTCGGGGCTGCTATCTAAATTGTTAAGCCCGGTATCGTCTTTCTTGATCCAGCTCATAGCTCAGTTTTCTAATGCCGTGGGTGATCCAATCCTAGTGCTGCAGGGCATTGGTTTCGGGTTTATGACCTTAGCTTCGGTCATGTGGTTAGGAGCAACGGTATCAGTTTTTGGTATAGGCCTTGGTACTTCAATTATGTCGAGCGCTCAACCCGCAGGGCTTGCAACAATTGATGCTGTTTTAGCATTCATTCCGGCCTTCACGGCATTTATTATGATCTTTTTTGTGATGGGTATGACATTTGCTTACTACATTCCCCTGATACCTTTCATTATTTTTGTCTTTTCAGCCGTCGGTTGGCTCATTGCTGTCATTGAGGCCATGGTTGCAGCGCCATTAGTTGCGCTTGGAATTACTCATCCCGAGGGGGGTCATGACTTATTAGGTAAGAGTGAGCAGGCAATTATGCTGCTATTGGGAGTATTCTTACGCCCTATCCTAATGATTATCGGTTTATTTGCTGGAATTATCGTTTCAAGAGTAGTATTGAGCTTCCTTAACTCTGGCTTCTTCGGTATTGTTTTTGATGTTCAAACTTTCAATATGTTCTCTTTTGTTGCCATTCTAGTTGTTTATTGTTTCTTAATGGTGTCAATCGTGAATCAATCGTTTGCGCTGATCTACGTGATCCCAGATCGTGTAATGAGATGGATTGGTCAAGCAGAACAAACGAGTAATGCTCAAGAAGCATTGCAGGGTAGTAAAGAAGGCTTCCAACAAATTTCCCAAGGAGTCCAGACTATGGCTGGCTCTGGTGGTGAGTACATGAGGGCTAGAGGTAAGCGCTATGAAGAGAAGCGCTTGAAAGAAGAAAAAGCTGGTACAGGTGCCACAGCCCAAGAGAGAAAATGACATAAAATGTAGCCTGGGGGTACGCGAAGAAACCTAAATTTCAGCAACGGTTTATGGAAGTTTGGGTTTCCTGGGTTGCACCCAGGCTACGTTTTAATAAACCCTAAGAAGCTTATCAAGATCATAATCAGGCATGGTAATAACACCAAAACTGCCGCTAATCCTAAAAAATAAATTCCCATAGTCGCATAGGACGTCACAAATGAGACAAGCACAATGGGTAATACTTTCATCAAAGAAAAATAGGAACGTGATTTAATTGGCGCATTTGGCAACGTCGCTCTCAAAACATAGGTAATATTTTTCTCTCGCATCAAAAATATCAAAATCGATATACAGCAAACAGCAAGTATCAATGCACTGTTACTCGTAGCAAATCGTTCTAGAAAATAAATAATCAGCCAGCCTAAAAGATTGGTCGCAAGCATTGCCAAAATAATGGCACGTAACGAATAAGAGCGTGACACCGCTGCAATAACGGCACCTGCTAATGCAGCAAACCCGAGCCACGCGAAAGTGATAATCACCATTAAATAGTCGTTGATATACCGCGTATCGAAAACTAGGAAAGTGATGTCTGGATAGGAATTAAATTTACTCACGAAACTAACGACGATTCCTAAGACTAAATAGCAAATGCTTAAGAGAACTGAAAATCCAAAAATGATGGTCAATAATGGTAATTTTCTGTCACTCTTCCGTAAACTGTCATTCCCGCCTGCACTGTCATTCCCGCGTAGGCGGGAATCCATGCTTCGAGCTGCACCGGCAATGGATTCCCGCCTACGCGGGAGTGACAGTGTACGCAGGAATGACAGTGTACGCAGGAATGACAGAGACGGCACTTTTGTATTCATAAGATTGTGCAGAAATCTAGACAAATACTGATTCGAACTCAACCAAATCAAAATACAACAAAGTACAATAACATCTAAATTCAAACCTCGAAGAAAAGGGATGCTAGTAAGAAGATGAAAGCCGAATATTAAAATAATGGACAGTGAGCCTAAAGCAAAAGTGATGACAAAAAAATTTAATAATCGCATATAGGTGTTGACTGTCACACCTATCGAGTCAAAATCATCATTTCCAAAAAAATCAATATAGGCATTCGCCAGCGTTCCGGTATTTTTTTTTTGGTAAGTAAAAAAACCAATAGTTGCGGTAACTAACATCATAAATCCAAATGGCATGAGACCATTGCGAAATGAAAATTGGAAAATATCCAATGCTGGTGGAGTATTGTTGTTCATAAACTGCGAATAAACAAAGTGTAAAAACCCCCAGAAAAATAGATTTAAAACAAGTTGAATTGCAAACAAACTTAGCACCCATCGAAAAGGTGTTAAAACGAGCGGTGCTTCAAACTTGAAATTTTTTGACGGGGAACAAAGCAGAAATAAAACGATTATGTCGAATAACCAATTCATTTTGGCTAATTGCATTAAAGTGCCAAAGGAAAAGTTATAAGCAAGAATCGCAATGATTAGAAATGTTGGAAAAAACCAAACTATCAAATCATAGCGAGGTTTAATAATCTTCATGGGTTAGCTTCGATAATGGATAGTATTAACCAGCTGCATCTTCATCAGCGCTTCGATGACCCGCTGATAGTACTTTAAATGTACGTTCAGAAATAAGCCCTTCTTTAAAAACTCGTTCAGCATCAACAATCATCGGTTGTCCTTTTTCTTTGACTAATCGACGAGTCACTGCAGTGGCTTTATCTGGGTTAACACTGAGTAATTGATCGCGCACATCTTCGTCGAAGACTAAAAACTCTCGAAGTGCGATCCGCTTGCCATCGACTGTTGGAGCGAGTTGTTGCCAAATGACGAGTCTTACCGTTTCAATAATATCAATGCTGCGGCCATGGCGTTCTTCTTTTGGGAAAGTACCCACCAAACGTCGAATCGTTTCGGCGACCCCATTTGCATGTAAGGTGGTGTAAACTGGATGACCCGTTAAGGCAGCTTCCAACACAGCGCTCATCGTTTCTACATCTCGAGATTCACCGACTAAGATCAATCGTGGCGTTCGACGTAAGGCATTCCGGACCCCTGCCGCAAAACTCGGTAAATTTCGAGGAATTTCTGATTGCGCAATGATGGAAGAAGGTTTTTCGATAGCATCGAATACGAATTCAATAGGCGATTCATAAGTTAAGATTTTTCGATTGCTAAGCGGGTCTTCAGCAATACTGCGAATAATCGCTGCCAAGAGTGTACTTTTACCTGATCCAGTTGCGCCAGTCACGTAAACGACGCCATCTCTTGGCGCAATTGCTTCGACTATATTACTGGGTAGGTTTAACTCAGACAGTTGCGGTGGTTCGTTAGGAATTGCCCGCAGCGTAATTTGAATGCCAGCATGTCCTTCTACTTGGCAGCCAGTGCCGTTAACACGAAATCGAAAGCGATCGGCTCTGGTAGGTCTTATTTCATAGTGAGTATCAACGTCGGAACCACTTAAAATTTGAGTGGTACCATTAGGACCATAAATAGCGTTTAGAAGGTCACCGACTTCAGTGTTGGTTAATTTGCGATGAGTTATTTTATGTAAGCGTCCAAATATCTCTACCATGATGTGTTCGCCAGATTGGAAGATCACATCCGAGGCTTGTTGTTTAACACAAAACTCTAGCAATGGTTCTAGATGACCCGGAGTAAAACGATTAGGTTCTCCAGGGAAAAGGATCGTTTGTGATTCACTTTCAAGTCTCATTGCGTGCTTTTAATGCATCCCCTCGATTTTGTGGCAGGTTTCTTCTTAACTATTTTAGTGCATTTTGGAGCTTGTTTAATGAATACGGGCGGTGGCGGCGGTGCTTCCTCGCAGCAAGGTTTAGCAACAACAGGCTGCCAGGTATCAGAATTAGTATTGAGTTTAGAGGTTGCGGAAATACGTAGAACTCTATCGTTAATACGTAGTTCGTTTTCATCGCCAGTGACCCCCAACTCGGTTTTAGCAACATAGGGCGGGGTCACCATATTTTGAGCTAATAACTTACGATACAGTAACATACCATTGTAATCACGTTTTAAACGATTGAGGTTTTCGCCAAATATTTGATTGGCTTGGTCCATACCCTGTTGCCAGCCGATCTGCACGAAGCAATTCCAAATACCAGCCTCATCACAGTTTCTAGGTAATAAGGTAATGTCGGGCGATTCTGGTGTGCAAAACTTCATCCAAATATAATCCCGCCAATTTGGGGGTGCAGTAACAAAGCAGGGTGGCGAGATAATTCGATAAATCTGATCAGCTGCTCTAATTGCTTCGCAGGAGTCGAGTGCTAACTCATCGCGACCTTCTTCTAAAACAGGTGGTCGAATATCGTCTTTAAGCAATAAAGCTCTGAAATTGTATACCTGATCTAACAAGGTCTGCTGTTTTCGCAGTGTGCAGTTAATCTGTTCAGAACGAAAGGCAAGTCCACCTTGCGCTCCTACCAACGTTGCAGTTTCACTGAGTGCTTTATAGCGAATGACACCAATCTTGCCATTGGGAGCGTAGCCACCATTCACAGCGGCAATATGAATTTGAGAAGTAGCATAATTTGATTTACAGCTACTACAACCGGCTAGCAATGCTAACCCCAGCAGAATGATTGAGTTAATTAAGTTTTTCATTGTTATTGTGGGGTATACCTCAATTCAATAGTCCGACTGTTTGGATAGACAACAATGCACGCTTTCTTATGAATTTGTAAACTGACATTACGTAAGATGTCTGAGAAAGGAATATTTTTTGCATTGACTGCGACAATAACCGGAATAGCAGGTTGTCTGCCTAAGACCCGGACGCAGTAATGAGTTGCTTCGGCAATCCTTCTAACAAGAGGCTCAACAGGACCTACCCAATCGACTGAAGCCAAACACCCCATGCCAATACGGCAACCATCAATAGGGGGCGGTAAACGAACACAAGGGTGCGCTGCTTTCTCTATTTCAGCAAGGCAATCTAATGATCTGCTGACCGAAACAGCTGCTTCAGCGAGCTTAATTTCGGCGTCATCGGCATTAACTTGGTAGGGTAGAGTAGGAATAGCTGTATTAGTTGAAACGACATATTTTCGAGTGGTACAGGCTGTCAAACAGAGGGCAACCAGTATGAAGATAACAGTCTTACTATTCATGATCCTTACCACCGGGTAGTCAATTCCTGGCAAGTATTGAATCAAGAAGGGTAGCCGCTGTCAAGCAAGATCAGGTGCTGTAAGTCCTAGATTTTTACTATAAAATTGCAATTTCACCCGCTTGATGTTACCTGGCCATATGCCCAGCTATCCCGCCCAAGGCGGGGATAGCTTCCCAAGTATTATTGCGTCGCGAAAAAATAAATTTTTCGCTAGCATTGGGAGGAGAATTGGCATTCTCCCCCCAAACCCCCCATCGCTGTATTGTTCAGCGAAAATCGCTGGTGTATGCTAAACTTTTAAAGTCTATTTAATTTAACAATAGCGAGAGAATAATGGCCACGCGAATGCCTTCACCGGATGCAAGTTGGCGCGATTCAGCACGCTATCCGAGATTTTTTATCTTTGACTCAAGAGCGGTTTTTCCGTTTATGCTTTGGTTATTGCATATGAAAATCTGGACGTTTGTTGTGGCGTTAATTGCAATGGCTTTTTTCTCTTTGTTATTAAGATTCGGCTTTACGGTATCTACTTTTCTAAGATGGGCTCGAGCAAAGATTGCAGGAAGCCGAAAAGCTGCTAAACCTTGGTGGACTTAAGATGGATTTAACCAAGCAACTTTGTGCTGTCGCTAAGAAATTGAATGCTAATTTCACTTTCAACGATCGGCCAATGAGCTATCAAGAAGTTTTTGCCGATACCGGGTTATTACCGGCTATATCAAGAAGAGCAGATCAGTTATGTTCTCTATGTTTGGGTTATGGTATTGGCATTTCGTTTGATGAAGCAGAGAAGTCGGTACTGGGAGTAAAAGTGACTTTTGATGACATTACCCCAAATATACTAAGATTATTATGTATAACGGATGTAATTTCAGAATTGATCTATGCTGCTCCTAGTAGGGATAGAACGCCTTTAGATGAGCTAATGTACGACTAGCCAATAACAATAAATCTTTAAGCTGTAAAGCTTGTTTTTTTAATTTTTTTTTATGAAACTAGTTTTCTTTAAGAATAATTTAATGATTGCGCTATAGAATTGTAGGTATTGAAGGATTGAAGTGGTGTGGATTTTAAATAATATAATAATAAAGACTATAAATAGGTTTAATTATGCCTGATTTTTTTTCTGAATCTAAAAAGAACAAACGAGCTGATGAGCTTGTACCCGAATACGTCAATAGGACCGAAGCAAGTATTAAAAGGCTCGGTAGTTCATTGTCTGGATTAAATATCTTTGCTGATAAGAGCGAAGCACCACCCGCGTACAAATCAAATAATGAAGAAATTGCTGCAGGTTTCGAGAAAACTCTTCAAGGCCTTCATACATTAAGCGAAAAAGTGGCTGATCTTGCCGTGAATCCTGAGGAGGTAACCTCAAAATATGAGAGATAGGAATAAATGGCTGCACAAGAACAGTATAAAGAGATTACTGATCAAGTAGCGAAGCTACTTAAAGATTTGTTGGCCACTGGCAATTGGGAAGCAAGTTTATTCTTAAGAACTGCATATAAGAAAATCTATGAGCTTTATGAAGAAGCGCTCTCTTTATCCGCACAATTAGGTAAAAATACCACCCCTGAATTCGAAAAAGTCCATCAAGAAAGACTTAATCAAGGTCTAGTCCTTGTTTATATCTCCATTTATCAATCGGATCCTTTAAACTTATCTAAGTGGGAAACTACTTTAAAATCAATACGGGAATACAGCATTACTCGACCAGTCTATGGTCAGCAAGACCATGTCGAGGAAGCCATTCGGTCGAAGCCGGGTGCTATTAATGAAGGCTTCGTCACAGTGTATATCAAAAAGGAGGATATCATTCCTCCGTATGCTGGAAAGAAAGTTGAAGATCGTTGGGGTCATGAATTACTCACCCTACGAGACGGTAGTCTATTGCCATCAAACATTTTAGAATTCGTACATCAAGGGAAGAAATATGAATTTAAAAATGGAAAATTATCATTAAAATCAACTAGTAGATAGTTTCTGTACTATACTATTAAGTAAACTGTTTACAATTTCCTTACAAAGGTTAACTATGCCAGCACCGCAACAACAATCTGGAGGAGGCGGCTCCCCCGATAACTCCCTAGACTTCTTATGGATGATTGTCCTGATTGTAGGGGGTATTGCCTTAACATGGTATTTTGGACAGCGCTATATCATATCTGCTGTGCTGGCGGTACGTTATTATGAAATTGCATTAATTGAATTCGTGCTTCGTGGCTATGGATTTTTGGCTGGTTTTTTACATCTGCCAATTCCTAATACGGACGACTTAGTCTCCGCCTTGACTACCATTAATTCTAAGCCTGCCAAAATGCCGCTGCAGGAACTTACGGATATAAGTAATAACGTCGGTCGCTATTATATGATCCCTGTGTCACTGATTATCATGGTCTATGCTGCGATTACTTACTTTGCGAATATTACCGAAAAATTCAAACATATTTACTCCATGGAATCTCTTCGAAAATCTGAAAATCGGATTTGGCCGCAAATTACTCCAGTGATGAAGGTCGATTTAGTTAAAAAAGATTTAGATGAAGGAGGTTGGGCAACCTCGCTCACTCCAAGATTATTTGCGAAAAAACATAACCTTATCATTGAAAATCGAGAAGGAAGAGACCTCAATGTTGTGTTAAATGAAGGAGCGGCACATCGCGTTTTTGCGTTGCAAATTGGACAATTTTGGCGAGATATCGAAAGTTTTCCAATGCATGTCCAAGCTTTGTACGGCATATTTTTAGCACGTGCTAATCACGACCGTGGTGATGCCGATAAATTATTAGATCAAATTGCGGCGTCGGCAACGTCTAATAAACTGGATTTTACAGGTGTGAAAGAATTAGTGGCGAAACAAAAAAATTCAAAGCCAGCAAGATATATTGAGAAAAAACATGCTTACCTCTTGACTGGCATGGCAACTTTACTGGAACTAGCAAGAACAGATGGAGTATTAGCAACAGCAGAATTTTTGTGGCTAAAACCAATCGATCGCCCTTTGTGGTATGTACTCAACTCTGTGGGTCGACAAACAGCTTTTCCGGAGGTCGCTGGTGTCTATTCTCATTGGCTAGCTGAAAAAAAATTAGATAGACCCTTAAGAGTTCCTATGGTTGATGAAGCGGTGAAAGCGTTAGGTTTAGCGATTAAAGAAATTAAGTATGAACCGGAAGACGAGTAATGAAACTATATCAACGTGGTCTTGACAGACGGCAAGAACAAAACCCATCACAATTAATTCGTGATACGCGTACCTTTGGGCAGCGTGTTGGGGACTTCTTTCGTAATTCAACCGCGGTTGCTGTGACCTTGGTAATGTTCGCTGTGTCTGCGTTCTTTTTGCCTGGTTTGATGGACATTATTCTTCTAAGTGCCACAGTTATTTTTATTGTGGCAATGACCCGTAAAAGTGCTCTCCCATTTCGCTTGCCGATGACCTCCGGTCGTAAAGACCACAATGATCCAGCACCCGGTAGTAATAAACCTCGAAAGGGGCGTGGTATTTACTTTTTTGGAAATGAAAAAAATACTGATCTTGAGCTGTGGTTTTCAAATGAGGATATGAGGACCCACGTCTTAGTATTCGGCTCAACCGGTAGCGGTAAAACCGAAGCGCTCGTCTCACTCGCATATAATGCACTATTACAAAGTAGTGGTTTCATCTACATTGACGGTAAAGGTGATAATGCGCTCTTTGCAAAGATCTTTTCGATGGTACGTTCAATGGGTCGAGAAGATGATCTGTTATTGATTAACTTCATGACGGGTGCTCGCGATATTATTGGTCCCCAAAAATCACGTTTGTCTAATACGATGAATCCATTTGCTTTGGGTTCGTCAAGCATGTTGTCTCAATTAGTCGTCAGTTTGATGCCAGATTCAAGTCAGTCTTCAGATGGCGATATGTGGAAAGGCCGTGCAATTGTATTCGTTGAAGCGCTGATGAAAATCTTAGTGGCGATGCGCGATGCAGGTTACATTTTATTAGATGCCAATACGATTCGTAATTATTTCCATCTTGAACGACTGGAAGCCATGGTCGTTGATAAAGTTTTTATTCGTGACGGTCAAGAACCTGTGAGTCTTGAATCATTATCTCCCACAATTCTTGAACCAATTACCAACTACGTTACCAACTTGCCAGGTTACAACAAGGAACGTAAGGGCAAACAAGTTTCGCAAGTGTTGGAACAGCATGGGTTCATTACCATGCAGTTAACACGGGTATTCGGTTCGTTAGCGGATACCTATGGTCATATCTTAAGAACCAATTTGGCTGAAGTTGATTTAAAAGACGTCGTATTAAATCGTCGTATTTTGGTGGTATTACTTCCTGCGTTAGAAAAATCACCAGATGAATTAGCAAACTTAGGTAAAGTCATTATTGCGTCGTTGAAAGCAATGATGGCAGCAGGATTAGGTGAAGACGTTGAAGGTCGTTATCACGATTTGATTCAACGTAAACCCACCAATGCAGCGACACCTTTCTTATGCGTCCTAGATGAATATGGTTATTATGCTGTTAAAGGATTTGCGGTTGTACCAGCGCAAGCGCGTTCTCTAGGTTTCTCGGTTATTTTTGCTGGACAAGATTTACCTGCATTTGAAAAGGCTTCGAAAGAAGAAGCTGCCTCAATCGGTGCAAATACCAATATTAAAATTTGTATGAAACTGGAAGATCCGATGCAAACTTGGGAATTCTTCCAAAAGACCGCTGGTGAAGCTTATGTTACCCACGTGAGTGGTTTCCAATCAGAAGCACGTGGCTTGATGAACAACTATCTAGATAATCGTGGCGCTCAATTAGAAAAACGAGCACGGATTGATCTTATGGATTTAAAAGATCAACGAGAAGGGGAGGGCCATATTTTCTTCAAATCTTCAATCATTCGTTACAGAGTGTTTTACGCAAATCCAAAACCAGTTAAAGAAATGCGCTTAAATCAATTCTTAAAAGTTGATGGACCGCTGGATTCCGTTCTTGAAAGTTTTGATCGCAACATTAGAAGTTTTGAACATCGCATTGGTAATGGTGGCTATTTCAATGATGTCATTCCTGTGTATGATGACTTAGAAAAAGTGGCAGATGTGATTAATAATAATGGTGAGGCACCACCAATAGAACGCGCAGTTTCAGCTTTATTAGCCTACCATGATCGCGAAACAGCACCAATCATTGAAGAAGTTGCGGAGCTACCAACTAATGAGCTCAACATTTTCATGCCATTACGAATCACACCATTCTTAACGCCATTGCTTAATAGTACTGCCACCGATATCGAAACATTTAAGAATCCAATTCTTAATTCTACGAGCACTCGTGATCAAATTGGTTATATTGAAAGAGTCATGGGTAAATCTGAAGCTTATGCTAATAACGTTGCTTCTGAAATTATCAAAGATATGCAATCAGCGACCCACTATCCACCGGTCGTAGACTTAAAACCAACGGGTAATGAGATAGCGGAAGTCATCGAAGGCTTGATCACCAATATTACCATTAAAAAAGATGCGGCTAAGAGTCCTAGCGGCGATGGTTCATCATTGTTCGAAGATTAAATCGACAGCATTTATTTACCGCGATTGTATTCGCAGTCGAATTCCTTGTTCTGCTTTCAAAGTGATGAGTGGCAATGCTGCGACGGTATAATCGCTTTTGGGTAAGCTAAAGCGATAGCTTTGAATGAGTCTTGCCAAAATCATTTTCATATTCATCATGGCAAATTGCCTGCCAATGCACACCCTTGGTCCAAAACCAAAAGGTATGAAGGCTGTTTTGGGTCTATTCTTACTCGCTTCGGGTAAAAAACGTTCTGGATAGAAAATGTCGGGTTGATTCCAATATTGGGGATGACGATGTAAGAGGTAGGTTATAATGTTAACAGACATATTGGCCGGAACTTTATAACCAGCTAAATTGTCCTCCTCAATTGCTCGTCGGGTAATCAACCAAATAGGCGGATATAAACGTAACGTTTCTAAAATCACCATTTCTAAATAAGTTAAATTTTCTATATTTTCAAATGTCGGTTTTCCTGTACCGATAACATTGTCGATTTCGTCTTGAACAATTTGTAAGCTATAAGGATTTTTAACTAATAAATAAAGTGCCCAGCTCAAGGCATTGCCAGTAGTTTCGTGGCCCGCCACAAAAAAGTTCTTTGCCTCACCTAAAATATACTCATCTGATCGTAAAAAATTTCCTTGCTCGTCTTTTCGCAACAAATCGACTAGCAAAGGTTCTTCAGTAACTTTCGGACTATTTTTTAAAGTGTCTAATAAATAGCGATCAAAAAATTTGGTATGAATGTGATAGCGAAGGTTGCGGACCGTGGGAATCCATTTAAATATTGGAAACTTTCTTGCGGCAAATTGATTTAGAAAGTGCACCACGTGTACCAAATCTAAAGAGCGATCGGTTATATCAATACCTAAAAAAGCTTGAGTCATAATATTCATGCCTAATGAAAGCATTTCATTAGTGACATTAATTTGCTTGCCGGATTTTTTATCCCATACAGCGATTAAATGATCCGTGCAACGTTGGACGATGTTTTCATATTGTTGTAAATTTTTTCCATGAAATTTGGGCTGATAAAGATCTCTCCTCTCTTGCCAATCATCCCCTGAGGTTGTTAGTAGACCCGGTCCAACGAGCGAGGCCAAACGCGAATAGCTGGTTTTGACTTTCGTGTAATTTTTCTGATTGCTTAATAATATGTGATGAACTGCAGCAGGATCATTCACCAACAAACTTGGAGTTAATACGGGTAACCGTATGACGTCTTCATACTTAACCAGTTGCTGCATAAATTCAATCGCATCGCGTTTGGGGAGAAACAAGCGGTGCAAAAGGGGTCTAAGCCATGGGGGTGTTTTAGTTTCCAAGAGAAAAAAACCTTTAATGACAAAATTGCTATTTTAAGTCTTTGCGTTAGAATTTGAAACCAATGTCATTTGTCATTCCCGCGTAGGCGGGAAACTATGTTTGAAGCCACACCCAGGATGGTTTCCCGCTTACGCGGGAATGACAAAGAAATGTAGGATGACAAAACAGCTAATACTAAAGGATAGAATAAATGCGGCAACGAATATGGATAACGTTATTCATCAGCTTATTATCACTCTGTTTATTAAGCTGTAGTCGTAGCCCCTGTAATCCATGCAACCCTTGTATTATCGGCACTCCGGTACCACCTGCTTGCCCAAATCCAAAAGTATGCACAGTACAGATTTGCAAAGAGCCTATCATTTGTACTATTCCTGAACGTAATCGTCGTATTGCTTATTTAATCCAACACGGGGTCAAAATTCTGCACGTTGGTGAAACTATCACTGTCGTGCTACCGTCTGATTGCGTATTTTATCCTGACTCCGCTAATATAAATCCCTGCTTTCAAGAACTACTGCGAATCGCCGCAGAATATATTTTCTGTTATGAAAAAGAAAGCGTTCGCATTGCAGCCTATTCTGACTGCTTATGTGACCCTTTTCGTAATCAAGTGTTAACTCAAGCGCAAGCACAAGTCGTCGCTAAAGCATTATGGTGCGCCGGTATTGATGCTCGTTTGTTGTATGCGGTTGGGTATGGGTCTAATTTTCCGATTGCTTCTAATGCGACTCAGGTGGGAAGGGCGCAGAACAGAAGGGTGGAGATTTGCTTTCGTTATATTTCGCCTTACGCTCCGAGCTGTTAAGAACATAGGAGCCTCAAAAACGTTCCCGTACACGTTCCCGTTCCCGAATTTTTTTAATTTTTCAGGGCCATTTTGGCTCGGGTTCATTGGCAAGATATTAGCCATAGCGCCTGTTTTTTTCGGGAACGTGAACGGGAACGGGAACGTGTACG
>DJAM01000149.1:0-1006 GCA_002429595.1 Coxiellaceae bacterium UBA6002 | reverse complement strand
CGGGAACGGGAACGTGTACGTTTTTTAGTCGGAATGTCGATGTTATATATCTTGTAAGATTCCCCGCCACCCGATATATTTGTTCCCCAGGAAGAAAAAAAAAGACTCTGGAGAGATTTATGGCAGATACTGCGTTAGAAATTGTTCATATGCGCAAGAATTTCTATCGTGATAGTTATCGTCGTGTGCTTAGTGCTTTATTGATAATGACACTGGCAAACTTGCTACTCGCCTTCATTGTTTACTACTTAGCGACTCATCAGCCTGAACCAAAATATTTTGCGACGAGTGCAGATGGGCGTATTACTCCGATCTATCCTCTTTCAGCGCCAATGGTTTCTGATTCGGCACTTTTGCAATGGGCGAACCAAGCAGCGGTCGCAGCCTATACTTACAACTTCGCTACCTTTCGCAAAGAATTGCAGGATGCTTCAGAGTACTTTACTCCTGATGGTTGGAATGATTTTCAACAAGCGTTAGAAAGCTCCCGAAATTTAGAAACAGTAATTGCCAAAAAATTAGTGGTGACCGCTGTGGCAACAGGGGCGCCCGTCATCCTAGATCGTGGTGTGTTAGATGGACATTATTCATGGAAAGTTCAGATGCCACTGTTAGTGACCTATGAATCAGCTAGTACCACTATACAACAACCTATTTTGGTGACCATGTTAGTTACTCGGGTTTCAACTCTAGAGGTTCCAAAAGGTATTGCAATTGCTCAATTTGTTGCTTCAGTGACATCGCAACAAACCATCACTCCACCTACACCAACATAAGGTAGAGATGAGTTATGAATAGGATCAGTGCCATTATTTGGTGCTCCTGCTTAAGTCTCTTAAGCCTTAGAGCAGATGCAGAACAACCCAATGACTTTCAAGCGCAATTACAAAGATTACAAACTGCAGTAACCCAATCTAGACAGGCTGGCAATCCCGCTGGCGTGGCTCCCACTTTTAATCCTAATTCTGCATTGGCTAATGGCGGGGTGCCGCCACCGGTGACGCCT
>DJAM01000015.1 GCA_002429595.1 Coxiellaceae bacterium UBA6002 | reverse complement strand
CCTTCGCGGGAATGACAATATTCCTGGCTTGCACCCAGACTACATTTGTTTGACTTTTTTTGATAAAATTTAATTATAACTTCAATTTTTACAAGCCTTCAATTACAACAAAATCAATTTAGTTGGCGCTATTTTTTTACCAGAATTAAACGGAATTTAGGGTGATTTTAATGGTCAATATTTTCCTTAAAACAAATATACATCAGGCAAAATCTTCGAGTTCTAAAACTTATGCGGAGAGTACGCTCTTTACAATTTTATCGAAGGAAGACCTATTACCTGAAGCAGAAAAAAAGCATTATCTCAATAGTCTGCAAGAAATCGTAAGTCTACCTGAAGATTACTTTAGAGTTATCTATGGGGAATTAATCGACAATTTTGCCTTGTTTGTGCAAGTCTTGCCGGAAAAGTATGGTGAAGATTTAGGTGGTCTTTTGAATGATGGCTTACGTCGAGGTTTATTAGCTATTCGCATCCTGAAGGATACTGCACAGCCAGAACCACATCCGTTATTTATGTTCGCTATTTATAGCATCGCTTTGTTAGCCGATTTAGGACAAGTACTTAATTACCACATCATGATTTCGGATGAAAGGGGAGCTTTTATTGACGAATGGGTTCCAGCTTTAGGTTACATGCACGAGTTTGGACAGTATTATAAAATACGACCCTATGAAGCTCCAGCAACATTGATCCGCTCTGTGACACCTTTATATGGTAGACAGTTACTCAGTGAAACAGCGATTACTTGGTTGTGTTCTAATACTCAAATTTTCGATATGTGGTTGGCTTTTCTAAATCAGGAAGAATGGTCCGGTGGTTTAGGTAAAATCTTGAAAGTTGAACGACATGACTTTGAAATTAAAAAAGAACAAATTGGTTTAGTCCCCATCGATATTCCAAGAACAGAGCCTTCAGAAACTGATTTAGCCGAAAAATTTTTAGCATGGATCAAAGAAGGTCTTGCCGATGGCAAAATTAGCTTTAATGAAGTCGATTCCATGGTTCATGTGGTTAGAACTCAGGAATCAGATCTAAGCGCCTTTTTGCAAGCGCCTGAACTCTTTCAGAGATTTACCTATGAATATATGAAAACCCGCAGAGACTGGGTAGGGTTGTGCCGCGCTTTTAATCTGCTCGGGCTTACCGATGCCAGTGGCCCAGATCTCAAGATTAAACAGTTTTTCGCAGAAGGAGAGGGTAAGTCGGGTAAATTAGGTTTCTTAGGTAAAGAAAAGACAGAATCGGGTAAGTTCTCTGCTCAAGAGAAGAGTGTTTTATCGACGCGGTTAATTACCACCGCCAATAGCATTAAAGAAGGTATCGTAATTAAGAATGCCAAGATGCTTTTTGGCAACAAAGCTCTAAACGCGAGTAAATATTTAAGAGATATCGAAATGCGTTGGGGTCATGAAAATAGTTTGCCACAGGCTAAGCAACGGGTAGCTCAGGCGTCTGAATCAAAAGTGAGCAGTGACCATAATGTTTCTCCTAAGAGGAAAAATTAGTGTCATTCTCGCGTGATATTGTCATTCCCGCGAAGGCGGGAATCCATGCTTGAAGCCGCACCCGCAATGGATTCCCGCCTTCGCGGGAATGACTGCCTGGGCCGGAATGACAGTGCCAAGCAAACAACAATCAAACCCAACAGCGGATACAACCGCCAAATCATCCAAGGGGTACTCCCCTGCATAGGATAAACTTCGGCAGTTAATGCTAATTCTTTAAACGTCGGAATTGCTTTGACAATATTTCCTCTAGCATCGATCACAGCAGTTATGCCTGTATTACTGCTAAAAAGTAAATATCTCCCCGTCTCAATCGCTCGCATTTGTGCCATCTGTAAGTGCTGCGCGGCTGCAATCGAGTGTCCAAACCAACTATCGTCAGTAATGGTGAGCAAAATTTCTGCTTTAGGTAAGAAAGCTAGAAATTCATCAGGGTAGGCCACTTCATAGCAAATGTAGGGTGCAACGTAGATGCCATTCGCTTTGATCGGTTGCTGATCTTGGCTGCCGGGGATTGAATCTGACATGGGAATTTGCATGGCTTTTGCGAAGATGTTAAAAACGGGTCGAAGTGGAATATATTCTCCAAAAGGTACTAGATGACGTTTATAATAAATCCCCGAACCCATCCCCAAAGCAATCATCGCATTATAAGCTGCACCAGGTTCAACGACCGGAATACCTGTGATAATAGTACTGTGATGCTGTTTGGCCGCAACATCTAGCTGCTCGGTAATCTCTTTGGCCATGCTTAGTGGTAATGTGATAGCTGCTTCAGGCCAGATAATTAAATCACTCGACCAATTAGCCTGTGTATATCGACCATACAGCCACAAACTTTCTTGGATCTGCTCTGGTTGCCATTTTGCTTCTTGCTTGATATTGCCCTGAATCATGGTGATTTTTAATGGACTTCCAGACCGCTTGGTCCATTGTGGCAAGGTTAATCCCCACGCAGCAAAGACGATTAAGAAAATACTGCCAAGTAACCACTTAAGTGTATTGGCAGTTCTGGTCTGGTAAATAGTGACTAACGCACCACAGATAAATGCCGCGATGAAAGAGACACCATAGACACTTAGTAAAGTAGCAAAGCCTCGTAGCCAAGTATTAGTTTGACTATACCCCAATAAAACCCACGGGAATCCTGTAAATAACCATGTTCGTCCGAATTCGAAAACTACCCAAAGCGCGGGAAAAGCAAGCAAGTTTTTGAGCAACAAAGACTTATCACAAAAGCGATTTAATGCATAACCCATTACCATGAAGAAAGATGATAAATAAATAATAAAGGCCAAAGTAATGAATCCAGCCAGTAAAACAGGAGCTTGTCCATAAACATGTAGACTGACATAAATCCACGAGATGCCAACCGTGAAAAAACTCAAACCAAAGAGCAAACCTTGCTTCGCGGCTACTCTTGGAGAGGAGTTATTCCAGGCAAGTAGTAATAGAGAAGGTGAGATGAATCCGATGATAGAAATAAAGAAAGGCGCAAATGCAAATGGCAGGATGATACCTGCCATTAATGCCGTAAGATCGACACGGCTTAGTGATAGTTTTTTCATAGACCCTCACCCCAACCCTCTACCGCAAGCGGGAGAGGGAGTTTATTGATTCTATTTTTAATATTTTCCCTCTCCATCCCAAGCGAGTGAACTAAGATGAGGGTTTAAAACTTTTTTATTTTTCCCTCTCCCGCTT
>DJAM01000037.1 GCA_002429595.1 Coxiellaceae bacterium UBA6002 | reverse complement strand
TCTTTTCAATGCTTCTTTGGCTATGCCCTTGTTGTTCGCACCGGCATAGCCGGTGGTTTCGCATTTTTAAATGACAGAGGAGGGGAATGACAGAGTGGAGGAGATGACAGCTTGCTGCCTTTCACCAAGACTACTGTTTGAGTTAAAATGCCTTAATTTTCAAAAAAGGAATGATTATGAAAGCGATCCAAATCAGCAAAAACGGGGACCAAAGCGTTTTAAAAATAGCCGAACTGCCAACACCCATTCCCGGAAAAGGAGAAGCGCTAGTACAAATCAAAGCAGCAGGTGTTAACTATATCGATATCTATATGCGCACCGGGCGATACGCTCATGAACTCCCATTCACCCCAGGCTTTGAAGCAGCAGGCGTAGTGACAGCAATAGGCGAAGGAGTCAGCGAAGTCAAAGTAGGGGATCGTGTGGCTTACGCCGAGGTTCTAGGCTCTTATGCCGAATATAACGTAGTGCCAGCAACTAAACTAATTCCCCTCCCAAATAATTTAAGCTTTGAAGAAGGCGCAGCCTTCCCCTTGCAAGCTATGACAGCCCATTACCTACTCCATGACTATTACCACATTAATTCAGGAGACAGCGTACTAGTCCACGCAGCCGCAGGCGGGGTAGGATTATTATTAGTACAATGGCTAAGACACTTAGGCGCAACAGTAATAGGAACAGTCTCCACCAACGAAAAAGCGCAAAAAGCAAAAGCAGCCGGTGCTCACCACATCATTTTATACACAGAACAAGATTTCGTAGCAGAAACTAACAAAATCACAAAAGGCAAAGGCATTGATTTTATTCTAGACGGCGTAGGTAAAACCACATTCACCAAAGACCTAGAAGCAGCAAGAATACACGGCCACATCTGCCTCTACGGCGCCGCAAGTGGCCCAGCGGACCCTCTAGAACCTAACTCATTACAAAAAAGATCCCTCACGATCTCAGGCGGTACACTATTCAACTCAATCAGCACTCGAGAAGAACTTCTAATGCGTGCAAACAGTGTTTTTGAAGGCTTAAAAGCAGGCTGGTTACAGTTGGAAATCGGAATTACTCTGCCTTTAGAAGAAGCCGCACAGGCGCATAGCTTATTGGAAGGACGAAAGACGACCGGTAAGATTATTTTGAAGGTTTCGTAGATTTGGAATTCTAATCTGCCATGGGCAAGAGAAAGTAAAACTAATTGCCTAATCCAGCACTTGGTGCCGTGTCTTCTTTGGCAACTGGCTTAGTTAAGGGCGAAGAAGGAATAGCTCTAGGTTGTAATTTCAAGTTTGGAGAGGCATTAGAAGAGGCCCGAGAACCTTCTGGTTTATTCAAGTTGCCAATTTGAATTTTTCGCTCTGGTGATCCGACTTGCAACCCACGAACTGGAGCAGAGGTAGTGGTGGTCGTCGTGGGTTGTGCTTGAGCTGGTTCGGGTAATACCAGACTAACTTTATCCTTTGAGCTCCTAGCTTCCCCAAAGAAAGAGCTACGACCGCTGCCAGATGCTGAACTTCTATTTAATCCAGAACCTTCTACCTGCGGTGCAGGCTTTTGAGGTTTCCAATTTATCGGCATATTTACTTTAATTCGTTTGTTTATCGCTGCAAATAAATCAGTAATCCGTTGATACTTTTCTTGCGAAAGTGCTTCAATGTGCAAGTCATTATTAGTCATGGTAATTTTTACTTGAGAAGGGCCGATGCAATAATAGAGAAGTTGTTGGCAGAGCACGAGAATATTGTGTTCTGCCTGAACTGAGATCGAGTCATCTGTCACTGTTACTTTAATTTCTTGTTTTACATCTGAAAGAAGTTTTAAATCTAACGTCCAGTTGTTAAAACTCCAAAGAAAAATACCACTAGCTAAGTCAGCACTGACGAGATCACCATCAGGTGTTAATGCTAAGAAGTTGACACCCTTGCCATGGCCACTCAGTACTTTAACTTTTTCTCCTGTAATTAAATCCCAAATAATAATGGTTCTATCCAACGACTTTGAAAGTCTTTTAGGGTTGCGGCAAATTCTTGAATGCTAATGTCGTTGATTTTGTCTCGCAGTTCCTCTAGCTCCCAACTGAGAGTCATATCCCAGTAATCTTTGTCTGTTAAGTCGATCTCAGGGAATTCTCTGGACGGAACAAGTAAACGAAGTGGTTGTGGTGGATGTGATGGCTCTGAAGTGAGAAGCTTACGGATATATAATAGAGTTCCAATACCGATTACAAATTGCTCAACCATGGTTTTCCCTAACAATTTAATTATTTATGATTTAGTATTGTAAGATTTAATCTTTATAGGCTGTCTCTGGATTCGACAACGAAAGATCAGAGCCAGACTATATTAGCATTAAAGAAATTTAAGATTACGTTAAGTTTCTGGAGGATACCTGGATTTGGCAGGAAATTCTAGGGGCAATCTGGATTTGGCGTAAATTTAATGCTGAAATGCTTCGTTTTATAATCAAACAGGTACTAAAAAATGCATATGCGCCGACCGATTGTTATTAGAAGAGCACCAGTAAGAGATGCTCATACCCCAACTAAAAGACCGACTCGTCGGTATTCTATGCGAAGGGTGACTCAAGTGCTTAAAGGTTTAAAACCACCTCACTCTGATTCAACTGCTATACAACGATTAGGACTATCCTTCCCAGAGGTTGTTTCAAGACATTTCAAATTGCCAAGGCCTCGTCTGGAGTATTTTAGGAGAAAAGAGAGGATTAGGCCTAAGGAAGAAATTATTCAAAATACATTTTTTATTGTTTCTCCGGTGCCTGGGCTTATTGCTACTTTGATTGTTGGTATCATCACCCTGATCATTGAATCTATGGATGGTTTGGATCCAAACAATATTGAAAAGAATAAAAAAGTTCTGGAGGAACAGGAGCGTGCGAAGCAGCTTAAGAACCTAATCAAGTTAATTAAGATTTCGAATAAAGATGCTGATGAGATTAGTGCTGATATTAGTAATGCTGTTTTATTTTTGAACAGTACTCGAGTTGAAGAGGGAAGCCCAACTTATAAAGCGATAGGATTGTTACAAGATATTTTGACAGATGCTTTTAGCGATAAAAGCGTGAGTGCCGATGTCATTTTTGACAAAGTGGTGGATGGTGTTTGTAAAACATTTAAAGATGATCCTAAATCATTCAGCGATCTTTCTCATTCAAATCTTCATGTCGCATTGGACTTCGTTCTTGATCATTTTAAATCTATCACGCCTGATGTCTCAAAAGCTCAACCAGCTAGTGAGCCTATGTCCACAACGAATATATTACAGAGCTTAACTCATGAGGGTAGTGCGGACAGGTTTGCCCTGCGAATTGAAGAAATTCGTTCAAGAACAACGAATTTTAGAATAGATTGTCAACAGCATAAGGGGGATGGGTTGTATGGTAAAGATTATTTTGATTTTCTTTTATATAGTCAGAGTCCATTCTATGCTCAGTTTTTGTTCAATCGAAATGTTCTTGAAAAGAAACCATTAGCTATTGAATTTTTAAACTTGGATTCACAAAACGATAATAACGCTAGTAAAATATGAGAGAGAAAAATAATCTTTGGCATGCGGTTAATGCTGGCGATAAAGGAAGGTTGCAGGATGAGTATCGGAAAGATCAAGGCGCATTATTAACAGCAGATCCCAAAGGGAATACTGCTTTACACATTGCAATGTTTAAAGCTGTTAAATACTTAGGTAAGCATCAGGAAATTGTTTATTTTTTGCTTGATATGGGTCATCCAATTGATCTTAGAAACAACCTTGGGCAAACACCTTTTGATTATGATGAAGCCATTTTAAAAAAAGTGATTGGTCCTTGGCTTTTAACGCCGCAACGAAAAGATAAACTGTCAGTACAAGATGTGGCTTGCTTGTATGCACGACTTGGTAATGATCGTAAGCTACGCGTTATTATAGACAATATTGATATCGATCGAGTCAAATCTGAACAACTTGTGAGTTTGGAAGCTCGGCGCTCAAATGATGAGGAGCAGCATCACTTTCGACAGAAACTGCATAAGTTGACTGTGGAGGATGCATTTCAAAAAACAATTGCTGCAATTTCAGCAGAAATTGCATTGTTGTGTCAGAGCAGATTGTCTGTGGATCGTTTCAATGCTTTACTCAAAGAATGCCTCCATCCTTCTTTAATGGTAAATCGTGCTGTACTAAAAGCGTCAGACTCTCGGTGGGTTTTTTGGCGGTCCGGTACAAAGCAAACTGAAGCTACGCAAAAGCTAACAAACTTGCTCATTCTAATTAATAAGTTATACGAAGAATATAAATCGAAAGACCCTTACCAAAAACTCTGTCAGCTCTTGTTAGCCTTGAAGGATATTTATGAGCGATTTTGCGTCAAAGTAACTGCTACGATGACGCAACCTTATGATTCTGACAGCGAAAGAGCAAAACAAATTGATCGAGTATTGCAGCCACCTCATCTCGTTTACAGTTTAGAATTACGAGGTCGGGAACTTTTGCCTGAGCCAGCTTCTTATCTAGAGGTTGAAGAGCGAGACAATGAACGCGGATGGCACATGATTCGTCTTTTCAATCACATTCATTTTAAACGTCACTGCTTAGACCCCATAACGCAAAAGGCGACTAACCCTTGTGAGCCTAGTGTTGAATTTATGGTAGCAAGCCTGCACAGCACAGTTGCAGCACAAGCGTATGGTATTGCACCTACAGAAATTATTAAAACACAACAGCTTGGCGGTTCTGCTAAAATATTCATTGCATCAAATAATGTTGGTGGAATTAATTTAGATGTCTTGGTCAGTAATAGATCAGAATATCTCAATAAATGTGATGAGTTTAGCTTTGCGGCAATCATTCTGACTGGGTTTTTAACTTTACCGACTGATGGCAAGTTCGACAACTTCATTGCACAATTTGTTAGTTCGGTCAATTTAAATGATTTTATACTGCGATTTGTTGGGGTCGATAACGATAAGTCTTTTGGTAATCCCATTATTGCAGACAGTAAAGAAAAAAATACGTATGTCACGGAAGTTCTCTTTGTCTTTTTCCTTTTTCCATTAATGGAAAAGATCGTTGATGCGAAATTTAGAGCTCAGTTGCTCGCCCGTCCTGCCGAATTAATTATACTCGAATGGATTAAACTTCTTTGTAAACAAAATGATCATTATTTGAAATTGTTATCGGAGAATATTTTAACAAGAGAAGAATGGGAGTCTTTATTGCTGCCGATTCGGTTTATCCCGGGTCGTTTAAGTTTTATTTATCAGCAATTGCTGAGATTGCAAGATTATCTAAGAGCTTATCCAAATTGCACTTATGATCAGCTCTTTGTTCATTTATATCCTAGGCTGGGTGAAATTTATCAAACGCTGAGGAGAAAACATCAGACTGCTAAAAATCCAGTGCTGAGTGCTTTTGAAGAATTAATTCACCCCCCCGCGAATAACGGTGAAGGTGATGCTAAGAAAGAAGTGCCATTACGAACCCCTACATTAACAACCGCGCAAAGATATGACTATATAGCAAGTAGAACCCAGTCTCTGGGCGAAGCTATCGAAGAATTCTTGGCAAATATCGATTTTGCACATTTAGAAACAAGTAATAATTTATTGAGTCGATTGATATTAACTGAGCTCAAAGAACTCAAAATAATTAAAAAACTTACAATTCGTAATTGTTTAGGCTTAGATTCGACAAATTTGAAAAATTTGTTAAGTGCACTACCTCACTTGCAAGTATTAAATTTAATTGGTTGTCATAATTTGTCAGCTAGCCATATTGTCGATGCTGTTTTAGCGTGTTCTAATAGTGACAAGCAACCAATTACTATAGGTATCCGTAATTGCCCTCAAATCACCAAAGAAGATTGTGACTATTTGGCAGCCCAAAAACAAATTAAGCTCGTGTTACTCGGATCTGAACTTGATCAATCATTTCTAATCAATAGCAATTTTTTTGAAACTGTTGTCGGCCAAGGACTAAATTCTACTCATCCTCCGACGAGACCGCTCGATGTTGACGCAAATGTAAATCAATCATTTTCATAAGGAATAAAAATATGCCTGCTACCATCACGATTGAACCTAAAGTAATTTCACTTGGCTCGCAATTAAGGCAGCTACTTACTTTTTACCGAGAGGCACTGCATGAATCGGGTCTAAAATTAGAGCACGACAAAGAGGGTCCTAAATCAGCTGCAGCACCTGACAAACCACAACAACGTGAAGGCTTTTGGGCTAGATGGGTTTGGCCGACGATCGATAAAATTACGAGGCTTGATGTCGATACTAAAGTGCTACATCTGCCACCCTTAACGCTTGAAATTGATCCGCCTGCCGAATTTTTGCTGAATAGTTATTTGAAATTTCTTAATTCAATCTTGGTATTACAAGGTTTGAGCGCTAAAGATACAGAGAAAGAAGAGCTAACTTCAGTCTTCGCGCTACTTCGAGAGCTACTTTATAGATTGGTAGCGATTGGTTTGTGCAATGATTCAAATCATGAGCAAGATGGCGAAATTTTAATGAAGGCGTTGGAGCGCTTTCTTTCTAAAATTTACAAAAGCGAAATTTTAGTGACCAAGGGCGTCGTTAGACAAGACAAAGCGAGCAACTTTTTAGACAGATTTTCCAGTGAACATTCAGCATGGCAAGAAAAAATCGAAGGCATGGTCCTTTCGGTAAAAAGAATGGCACTACATCGACGAACGATCTCTGAAGTACTGACCGGTTTAAATAAAATGAAACAGGCAATTCAAGCTCATATCATTGCATGTTTAGAACCAGCAAGAGACAGAAATGATTTTGCGATAGATTGGTTGGCTACCACTTTAGAAAGTTGTGAAAAGAAATGGCTGGTTAAGCATTCTGAGGAAAACAATGATCAGCAAGGCCAGCTAATCGATAGCCAAAGAAATTTACCTGATGACGAAGAGTTAACTATCCAACAAAACAGAGTCGTTGCTATTTGCTACAAACTTGCGCAGGATGATGGCCACGTTTATGCCTCGCCTTTAATGAAACGTTTGACTGCTTTGTATTCGCTGCTTAATCGACAACATCGCGATTATTTAATCTTATCGCACGTGGATTTATTAATTAGCCATGGTAGCTGGGGTCCAATCCTGGCGGGAATTATTAACTTTAGCGCAATAAGCTGTTTACTTAATGATTTTCTGCAACGTTGCCAGGAGTTGTTGCCGATCCCAGCCAATTTGTCAGAAGTCGTCCAAACTTCGGCGGGGTTGGCATTGATTAAGCACCAATATTTGAATGTCATTAAATTAAGTAAACTGATTTCATTTCAGATAGTTGATTTGAGACTGTTAGATGATCCGGCATTGCATGAAGAAATGACTCAAATGTTAGGTTCAACCGTAACTGGATTAATCAAGCTGCAAGATCAATTAAAAAGCAATTATCAGTTTATCGACGTGGAGCGTATTCAAGCACTTGGCTTGGTGCAGCATACACAAGCAGTTAGATCGCGTTCACGAGTTATAGCTTCATCACCTACGCCGCAATTAACATTAGTTCAAGAACAACAGCCAAAACGCAATGAACTTCCCGTGAGTATTGTCGCTCCACCGGCAGCACAAGCAGTGGTAACGATCGCGCCCACGGTAAAAAGTTTATTTTTTGCAGCGCTTAGACGCCAAGCATTAACTAAAGAGATGTTTGATTTGTTTGTCATGCAAGGTGTGAGCTTGACTGAAGGGGACACCGATCATACGCCGTATATTACTTCTACCCCTTTACATATTGCTGCTGCAACCGGTCAAAAAGAACTGTGTCGTTGGATTATAGCAGCAGGCGTTGATGTCAATATCCAAACTCCAAGCGGCGATACGCCCATGGATAAAGCAGCAAAAAGTGGCCAATTAGGTCTATTACAATATTTTGAATCTCAAGGGGGTGTCAGTCGCCATGTTGCATTGCAAACAGCGAAGCTACATGGATTGATTAATAGCGAAGACATTACCGCAGAAAATGACAGTGTTACAAAAAAGCATTTAGATAGCTTGGCAATTTTGTATCGAGAAGGTGCCAATGTAAATGGCGCTAACCAAACCCAGACCGACCAGCGTGGCGAATTGCCTCTCCATACTTTATACCTTAAAGGAAACCTCACATTACTTGAGCACTTTTTTGTTTTAGGTGCTAATCCTCATCTAACTGATGCCAATGATGAAACTCCATTTGAGCGGTTAATGCGAGTTGGTAAGGACAAACAACGAGTACCACAATTTTTAGCTGATAATTATCCGCAATTTTTGCCTCCTCAGAAGAAAGATACTAAAGTGGCAGGGGGTGCTTTGCCAGTCGTACCTGGGGCATTCTTTCCGGGTGCACCTAAATTGAAAGCTGCGCCGAAGGGGGATGTTGTGGTGGCTGCGCCTCAAGGGCAGTCTAAATAATTTTCGAACACCCTCACCCTAACCCTCTCCCGCAAGCGGGAGAGGGAAAAATAAGCAATTATCCCCTCTCCCGCTTGCGGGAGAGGGTTAGGGTGAGGGTGTTTCAAAAAGAACTCAAAGCCTAGCATAAGGAAGTTGCTGCTCAATTTCAGCAACCGGTTGCAGTCCAGTTTGATTTCCAAGCGAAAATTTCGGAATCGTTGGGTCATCTGCATTTAATAACTTCGGCTCATCAGTTACCAGTTTAGTTTTCGGCGCTGCCAAAGCGTCTTGCAATTTCGCGACTTGTTCATCCATGTCATCTTGAATTTTTTTATAGAGCTTGGATGTTATTGTAGGTGACTCAACTTTATAAAGTTTTAAGTCATCAAGCATCTTCTCATAAGAAGTCCTCCTTGGAGGAAGGCTCGGGTCTTGATTATCTGATTCCGATAATGGAGCTGCAGGTTTCCTATCTGGAAATCGATGTATAGCAGGGTCGAATTTGCTAGGTGGCACAGGCTTGTAATTTAAATAGGCAAGATATGGATCTTCTTCTGGCTTTTTTTCGGGTGATTCACTGCTGCTGGCAATCAAGCTTTCGTAGTCAAACTTTTTGAAAGCTTCATTCTTAACTGCTTTTTCACGAATAAAATTGAAAGCTCCAGAAATATTTTCCTGCGTTAACAAATCGGGAGAACTTTTACGAATATTCTGTAAGCCTTTTTTCAGTCGATTTGAAAAATCGCGCTCAGTTAATTGCTCCAAATTTTCGACGTTTAAGACATCACTTAGTTCGGTTTGAATATTGTTTAACAATCTATAAGTATTTGTACCTTGCAAAAGACTATTTCCTAATTCCGTTTCACTTAAAACTGCTTCGCTAATCGCTTGATCCAAATCCTCAGCCGTTAAGTGTTTATCTTGAATTTCCTTTCGAAGTAATTTCAGATCATTTTGAATTGGAAAAATGATACGATCCAAAAATTGTTGTTCTTCATCAAACCCCATAAATTTCTGATAAGCATAATTCCGAAGACCTTCGAGCAACTTGACAATCAGTACTCTCAAAAGGCCCACGGAATTCATGAATTTAGCAACTGTTTCAAGTGGCTTCATAAGGTGTGTCACTAAAAAAATATTCTAAGGGCTAGGTGATCCTGGCGGCGAAAATCGACTCTCTGGATCCGAGTCTGATCGTCCTCTAACAGCTGCTGGTGTTGGAACACCTGCTGCAGCGGGAGGTTTTCTAGCAAAAAAATCAGTTGAAACTGAATCGACATGACAACCGCAGCCGAGCGGCATTGGTCGTTCCTGGAGAAGTTCATTCAAATACAGACTAGCAAATTCTGCCGTCTTACCGGCAGCACGATGTTCTGCATAAGCTAACATTAGTTTTTTAAAGAGTGCTAAATCTTTGTCACTAAAATCCACATCGCAATCCATATCCAGAGCATTCTGTGCCCAGCGAATGGCATTTTTACAGCCTAGTACTCGCAATTCCCAGATTTTTTTCTCATACATGGCTAATTTCGGAGGGGTAGGAGCAAATTTTGCGATTTGAGGATCAGAGCCACTTGCAGCCAACATAAAGAACATCAGTGATTCTAGTGCATTTTCATTTTTTGGATCTTTAAATAAATTGAAGACACTAGCAATGCCTTCTGCATCTAATTGAAAATCGTCATCGCTAGATTGTCGTTTTTGTGCTAAAGCATTTACCACTTGTTCTTTTTGATGGAGCATTCGTAGATCATCTTCAGTGCAAATCATTCCATATTGCTTTTCTTGCTCAAGTAGTAGTTGAAAATTATATTTTTCGCACCAACCAGGATTATTAAGAAACCTAAAGAAGTCCATAGCAAAATCGCCAAGCACTTTCGCAGCCGCTTTATTTGTTTCGCCCAATGGTTGTAAAAGGTGGAAAGCGAAACTTCTACTTGGACGAAAATCGCCGATGTTAACTAATTTACCTACTTTTTCACCATCCAAGCATATTTCAATTTTCGCTTCATGCTCTCTTGTCGCCCCTTTAACATACAGTTGTGCTAATAAAACTGTAGCCTCTTCTAAACCAGATTCATGCGCTTTGCGTAAATGCAGTAGACCCTCATTAAATTTCTCTGTTTCTGTAGGAGTAGCTGGTCCTAATCTGCGTGCCCAAGGGCTTAAAAAATCTTCATCTTCAACGGGGGCGGTGAAGTGAATCACCGCGATTAAGTAAGCTGCTTTAGCGGCAACGTCATTTTCAGTAGAATTTAACAAGCCCTTTAAGATTGCCAAAGCTTGAGTAGGACCGTCAGTATTTTCGGTATTATTTTCGCCAAAGCATAATTCTCTAGCTCTCTGATAAGCTTGCATTTTTTTCTCCGAGATATTAATGGAAGATCGGCATTTTTTCAGGTAATCGCAGTATTGTCAAATATGCATGAAAAATGAGTAAACTATAATTTAGATATCATTTAAGTACTCCTTGGAGCTTGTATGCAACAACCAACAGAATCGCAACAACCAGAAGAAAATGTGACTGTAATGATCTGTCGATTTGCTAAAGAACGAGATGAAGCAGCATTATCCCAGATGTTCCAAAACACTTCAGTTGATTGCACCTACGGGCGCTACCCTGCTACTTATTTGTTGGCCAAAGAAGGAACAGAGGAATCTGTACAGGCTATGGACTTTTTGTGTAAACGTTACGGCGCTAATGTCAACTGGGCCATCATGGGGGCGGCAGCAGCGGGTAACTTTAGGCTGGTCAGAAAGTTATTAAAATATGGTGCAATGCTCAATTATGCTATGTATGGCGCCGGCCAAAGAGGTGATCGAGATTTAGTCAATTGGTTAAAAGCAAGAGGGGGCGATGTGTTCTGGGCCGTCTCTGGTGCTGCGGGTTCAGATAATCGAGAACTCTATAATGTGCTAAATAATGAAGCTGAACGCATTAACAAAAGCCGATCACCAGGAGGAGGCGACTTTTTATTAGGCGGCTCATTGGTTGATAACCCTGTTTTATTCCATCAATTAATGGATAGCGGAGCCAGTCAAACGTTACTAGTGCAGACTATTCTTGCAGCTGCACAAGTCAGCGATACAAAATTCTTGGCGAATTTATTAAATAGAGAGCTTGAACGGGGATTAGCTACTAAAACAGATTGGGTGATTATGGGAGCTTTTGCTGGTCATCAAGATGCGCTTAGAAAACAATATATGAGAAGAGATTCACAAGTACTATGGGCAGCAGAAGGAGCAGGGTATGGAGGTCACCTCAATCTAATAGAGTTCCTTATAAGGAAATTACCAGAGAGAAAACAGAAAATATTAAATTCTGCAGCAAATTCTGCTGCTCTAAATGGTCATGCAAGTTTAGTACATTTACTTTGGGCTAGGGGTGCGCATGCATGCCCTTATCCTGAGCGTTTAGATGATGGTTTCTTGGATCGAGCAGCTGCAGGTGGCAACATTCAAATACTTAACGAATGTCATGTGGCCGTTCTAAAATATGGAAAGGAGGTTCGTCCTGTTATAATTGCCAACCTAGAAAAAGGAGGCTTTATCAATGGCAATGTAGACGATACATTACGAGTGGCGTCTTTTATAAATGATGATCAACTACGAGAAATGTTTGTTACAGCGGCGCATGAGAAAAACAAGGAATTAAATCCAAAATTTCTTTTTAGAAAAGCGACCTTATTAAATAATTTTATGAAAAAATATTCTCTCAATTATAATCAAGCCTTAGCCTGGAATCGTCCTGAAATTAGGACATTGTTACTACCAAGAGGACTAGCTGCAAATGTACCTTATGATGTTGTGAAACATATCGCTTCCTACGTGGTGCCATTAACTGAATTTGAAGTTAACGAATTAGTGGAAAAGTTAAAGCACGCGAAAGAATCTGCGGCACTGACTTTGAAATTTAGTGGATCAGGTAAAACTACAGATGAGAAGGAGCCCGAGCCACCTGAACAAGAAGAGAGTGGTCCTAAACCATAAGCACCATCAAATTCAAGCTCCTTGCATAAACTATAATTTAGATATTAATAAGTACCCTTGGAGCTTGTATGCAACAACCAGCTGAACCCAATGTAGTCGAGATGATCTGTAGATATGCTAAAGACTTATATCGCAATGATGGCACTATAAATGAAGAAAATGAGAGAAAAATTAATGAAATCTGGAAGCAAACTTCCACTGATTCAAGTTATGGTCGATACAATGCGATGTATTTATTGGCCAAAGAAGGAACTCCAAAAGCTATAGCGGCTGTTGATTACCTACGCAAAAGATGGAATGGGAATGTCAATTGGGCAATTGTTGGGGCTGCGGCCGGTGGCCATAGAAACTTAGTTAAAAAATTATTAGCCGATGGTGCCATGCTTAATTATGCGATGTACGGTGCAGGTCAAAATGGTGATCGTGAACTTGTAGACTGGTTAAAGCAAAGAGGTGGCGATGTGTTTTGGGCTATTTCAGGGGCTGCAGGGTCTTCCAATCGAGAATTGTATGATGAGCTAAATAATGAAGCTGCCGCTATAAATAAAAAAATGAATCCATTGAGACTCCCATTATCAGAGAGAGGCCCAGCAGGCGGTGTGTTCTTATTAGGGGCTGGAATGATTGATAATCCAACTTTATTTAAACAATTATTAGAAAGCGGAGCTAGTCAAACTTTACTAGTATCGGCTATCGTTGCGGCTGCTCAGAAAAATGATAAAGGATCGCTGTTAACCTCATTCAAGATTCCGTTAGACGCTGAATTAGGTAAGAAAACTAATTGGTTAATTATGGGTGCTTATGCCGGTCATAATAAGGCCCTCATGACAGAGTATATGAAAAAGAAAGATCAATTGTTGTGGGCCGCACAAGGAGCAGGTTATGGGGGCCATCTGGATTTAATAGACTATTTATTGAGAAAGGTTCCAGAGAAACGAAAAGAGATACTCAATTTTGCTGCTGAATATGCTGCTCGAAAAGGAGATATTCGAGTGGTAATCATGTTACAAGCGTATGCCGGCAGTTCAAATCCGCCATTTTCTTTAGATAGTGATTATATTTTAAACGCAGCAGAAGAAGGTCAAATTGCAGTACTAAACTTATGTTCGCATGATATTAATAAAGTATTAGAACGCGACCCACAATTTCGTTCCAAAATAATTGCTGCACTGACGAAACAAGGTTTCATCAATGGTAATGAAGAAAATGTTTTAAGAACGGCTTCTTTCATAGATGATCCTGAGCTGCGAAAGTTGTTTATCACTAAAGCACATGAACTAAATAACGGGTTAGAACTAAAATATTTAGAAAGAAAATCATCATTATTAAATAAGTTCATGAAACAGTATGACTTAAATTACAATCAGGCATTAGCTTGGAATAGTCCTGAGCTTAGACATTGGTTAATACGAAGTGAACAACCAGTGCACTTTCTTCCTGATGAGATTGTGCAGCATATCGCTTCCTATGTTGTAGCACTAACCGACGCTGAAGCAGCCGATCTTCAACAAAAATTATCAGATGCACATCAACAACATTTAGAAAAATCAGGCGGTAAAGTCGCATTTAAGTTTAGTGAGCCAAGAAAAGTCACAGAGACTAAAGACTCTGAGGATGTAAAAGAGTCCAAACCATCAGAACAAGAAGGTGGTCCCAAACCATAAAAAATTAGGAGGGTGTTATGGATGCAATATTATTTATCACGAGTGAGCACGACAAAATCCGCAGAGCGTTAACTGAAGTGAGTAATAAAGATCGAACGTTTGAAAATAGAAAGCAGCTGTTCGCTTAATTGTGTGATTTTCTAACTGTCCATGAGCATATGGAAGAGCAAGTTTGGTATCCGCTTTTTTATCAATATAAAGAAGTGAATGATCTCGTTAAGCATTTGATTGAAGAAGAAACAAAAGCGTCAATGACGATCAAAGAATTTACAGAAATAAAAGACAAAGATGCTTGGGAAGATAAATTTAAAGACTTTAAGAGTGATGTTGAGCATCATGCTAAAGATGAAGAGAATAAACTTTTTCCTAAGGTTAAAAAGATTCTTGATCAGGAAGAGTTAGATAGAATTGGCAAGGTAATGTACGATTATAAGCAAAAATATAATAACACAACTTTTTGATTTAGGATCTTTTAGCTTTTTGTCATTCCCGTTTCGCGGGAATGACATTTTTCTCTTAAATTAAAAGTGACAACTAAGGTCTAAAACCACCGCCTAGGCCAGAACGGTTAAGGTGTTTATCTATAATACGATCTCTTATATCTATAATGGCTTTTACAAACGACTCATGTGTTCTAGGATCATGTGCGACTAAACGAGCAAGCTGGGTTGCTGGAGATCTATTAGCACAACGCCAGTCATCTACTAATAATCGACCCTCAAGGATTAGCATCACAATTGTAGGATGGTTTAAAAATAAATGTTCCTGAGGTGTTAAGAAAGGAAGCCTATTAAGACCAATTTTTCCTTTGAGTACTAAGATATAGCAAGCATCCATTTTTAAGTTATCCAAGACATTGTCATTGGAGTTCCATAGTTGATCAAAAGTTAAAACTCCAGCTTTCATAACTTCAAAACAAACGTTATATTGTAATAAGAAAAGTCTTTTTTGTTTTGCTTCATCTTGAAAACATTCTAAAAGAACTTTTGGCTGTAAAATCATTCTACCCTGTTTATCATTTGTTCTGAGAAGTTCCATTATATTAAGGCAGGTTAAAATACGATGGAAATAATCAGCTACAAGATGGTATTGTTCAAAATATATCATTCCTTCGTCTACAAATTCAAAATTGATTACTTGAAATTGCAATTCATTTAGATCTAGCTTCAGCTGTATCGATGCAAATTGAAAGCACCCTGCAAGATAAAGCAAATCACGAAGCTTTTTTGTTAAGCTGATACGATTTCTTTCTGAAATTTCGGGAAGTCCACGTTGTGTGAGTATTGAATCAATAGTGACATCAACTATCTGCGTATATAGTATTGCTGCTTCATCAGAGTGCGTAAAAGGTATTGCAGGGACGTCCATTGGATGAAAAGTGTGGAGATTGACAGCTGCTGCTTTTGCCGAGGGTTTTGATCGTAATGGTTCTTGCATGATGTTCTCTTCGTAAAATAGTTGGAAATTAAGCGGAATTATAAAGTGTTTTTTTATGGAAAGATTAAGATTCTATAGGAATATACTTAAATTAACCTTAAAAGGCGAATTTCTCTGTACTTAACTTGCTGTCATTCCTGCGCTCGCTGTCATTTTCGCTGGCTGTCATTCCCGCGAAGGCGGGAACCCATCATGGGTGCAGCTGGATGGATGGGTTCCCGC
>DJAM01000036.1 GCA_002429595.1 Coxiellaceae bacterium UBA6002 | reverse complement strand
GTTTTTGTCATGTTCAGAGGATAATTATTTTTTAAGCCGAGCCAAGGGCAAAAAGGATAAGTTGCAATACACTATAATAAAATAGATGTATGCAAGCTACCAAAAACAAAGCATTTCAGGAATAAACTAAATGCCTCAACAAAAACATAAAAAAGCATCGGTATTGTTACAGGAGTTGGCTAATAATAAAAGTCTCAAAGAGCAAATTTCTTTGCGTGAAATTATTACCTCTTTAAAAGAAAGCTCTTTTGGGATTGTGTTATTAATATTTGCATTACCTTCTGCGTTGCCTTTTTCTGGAATTCCTGGGGTGGGCTTTGCGCTCAGTGTTCCTTTAGTAATACTGGGTCTGCAAATGGCTATTGGTTATAAAAAAGTCCAGTTACCAACATTTATTACCAAACTAAAAATATCACACGAAAAATTTTCTGCGCTAGTAAGGAAAACTAAGCCTTACCTTGAATTGCTTCAAAAACCGCTGAAGCCTAGGCTTAGCTTTATGATGACAACTATTCCAACTTGTATTACTGGTATTTTTATTACTTTGTTAGCCATTTTGGTGATTATACCCATACCGCTGACTAATCCATTTTTTGCTTTTTTCATTGTGGTCTATGCTTTAGCGTTAACAGAAAAAGATGGCTTAGTGATTCTAATTAACTGGATCATAAATGCCATTATGATCTTACTACTCGTTCTTTTGGTTAGACATTTTTTCTGAAATTTTCCGGCTCAACGGCGTGCTATAATCTTGCTTAAATAGTAGAAGTTATAAGGGGAGACAATAATGAGAATCTTAATGGTGTTAACTTCCTACGATAAACTAGGTAATACTGGTCGTAAGACCGGTCTTTGGTTAGAGGAATTTGCTGCTCCATATTTTGTATTTAGAGATGCAGGTGTCGAACTGACATTGGCATCACCTAAAGGTGGACAGATTCCAATCGATCCCAAGAGTGACTTGTCAGAAAATCAAACTACTGCCACCAAGCGTTATAAAAAAGATAATCAAGCACAATATGATCTAGCTAATACATTTAAACTTGCTGACATGAATGCGGAAGATTTTGATACCGTTTTTTATCCTGGCGGTCATGGTCCTATGTGGGATCTGGTGGATAATTCAGATTCGATTCAACTGTTAGAATCATTCTATAATTCCGGCAAGCCAATTGCTTTAGTGTGTCATTCATCAGGTGCTCTACATAAAGTAAAATATAAAGGGGAGTCTATCGTCAAAGGTAAACGAGTCACTGGCTTTACTAACGATGAAGAGGCAGAGGTGCAGCTTACCGACGTGGTTCCTTTTTTAGTAGAAGACGAATTGAAACGTTGTGGTGGAAACTTTCTCAAAGCTCCAAATTGGCAAAGCTGTGTGATTGTCGATGGCCGTTTGATTACTGGGCAGAACCCAGCTTCTTCAGGTGAAGCTGCTAAAGAGTTGCTGAAGTTGGTTTCAGGAGAAAAGAAGTTAGCAGCTTAATCTGGTTGTGGCTAACGTTGTTTACTCTCCTCAGCTATATTATATTGCTGCTATAACTTTCCAGTTGCATCTGGAGTAAAAGTTTTGTCACTCTGAGGTGACGAACTTGATGGAGTGATTTGCCTTAATGTTGAATGAAAATAACTAGAAGATATTGAATAAACTTTTTTAAATGAGCCATCTGCAAGATGGCTAACGCCATTAAATATTTTTCCAGCTCCCTTTCCAACCAGGCCCGCATTAATAAGTTGTGCTCGTGGAATACTAAATTTACATATCAATAATATGATTACTGCAGAAAAAATATCAGAATAATCGTGGGTACTAATTGCTTTTAAGAGAGTATAAACAAGAGAGCCTACGCTCAGTAGCTGAACGGCTATTTTTATATTGCTAGCATCTTCCGGTGTTTGAAATGCAGCTAAAAATTTTGCGATAACTGAAGCTAACACCGAAGTTTGTATGTTAGTTGGAAATTCAAAATGCTGCAATGCCAGCCAAAGTATCATTTCAGTTAATGGTTCAACATATTTTTTGGAGATAAGTATTTCGTTTCGAAATTTTAACTCATTAAGAAATCCGGCAATGATAAGCTCAACAGCGCTAAAGAATAGCCCCCAAACTGCAACGAAAAACGGCGAAAAAATATAACTCATGCTATCAAATTTTTTAATATCACCCGAATAAATTCTTTTGCAGACTTCGCCGTCGATTGGACCAGGTTTAATTGCATATCCGCCTTTGCCACAAATAGGTGAGCCTTGACACTGAGTAAAGTTATTGTAAATGTTGTTTATGTAGGTCATTATCGAGCAACGGGACCCCTTTGGCGTTGCTTTTAACCGAGTTAGCAGGGATGGTATTTCATGGGGATGATCAAGGCCAACAAGGTGGCCGAATTCATGAACTACATTGTGAATAACATTTTCAATTGCACTGGTAGTATTGGCGTTGAAGTCGGGCTTCAAACAAACTACTGATTGAAAAAATTTCCCACTTCGATTGCGTTGAAAACTAGTAACTCCGCTAGTTTTTTCGCCCATATTAGTACAACCTAAAACTTCGGCACCTGCTTCTAAAGGCTTCAGAAAGTCTACTTCTTTAAATTTAATCTTACCGTCACATATTTCTTCCCATTTTAATAAGACGGCTCTGACGACTTCTTTTCCCGTTTCAGAGAGCTGTTCAGTGTCTATTTTCCAAGATAATGCTGCCGATAAATAAGATTCGAATGGAATGGCTCGAGGTTTAAACGTAAAAGGTATAATGACTGGCCCAGTATTCTCCGAGCTTCCCCAGCGACCATTGTACATTCTGTGATATTCAGCATCAGTAATAGAACAATCTTGCATGTGTAGCTCCTGAACTTGATAAGCTAATTTAACTAGGAAATATTAAATGAATATTAAGAGCAAATATATTATGGGCCTTGGTTTCAATTTAATAAACAACTCAGCTTAACATTAAATTTTATTAAATTGCAATTTTTCGAGAAATTCAAATGGCCAAACTATCTACAGAATAATTAATAGAGCAAGTCAAACAAAACAATACGACCCTTAGAAGTCTGAATTTGAGTAATTCACAACTTAAAGATGTTTCTAAATTAGTGGCAGCACTTCAGATCAATAGCTATCTTACGGAACTTGATGTTAGTACGAACACACTAGAAGACGAGCAGGGTATGGCTCTAGTTAGAAATCTCCGTGTTGGTGCGCTCAAGCTTAGTGGAACGAGTGTAGGATTTCCGGTTGCAGAGCTCTTAGCGGGTAATATTTATCTTACCTCAGTAAATATTAAAACTAACAAAGTTGGTGCTAAAGGGGCTATAGCTTTAGCTCGCATCCCTTATCTCACTTTTGTTAACATTGGTTACAACTCGATAGGAAATGAAGGGGCTCTGGCATTCATCAATAAACCAAATCTACAACATCTAAGCATGGCTTGTAATGAAATCGACAGTGCAATTGTGGCTCCTTTATGTACTAATACTAATCTCACTTTTGTTAATCTCGCCTATAACCGAATCGGAAATGATGGCATGGTTGCGTTAGCTGCTTTGCCACAGTTAACTTCTCTTAATGTTAGACATAATCAAATTACAGTCGAAGGCTTTAACGCTTTCGAACATCATTCTCGCCTTACAGCTCTTGATATCGGCAATAACTTTATTAAACCAAAAGAGAAACAAGTATTCGGAATAATTCCTCGGCTCGTTTCTCTCAGTGCTAAATGTTGTTTGCTTTCGGAGGCAGAAGCTTTAGTTTTAGCTAATTATCCATGTCTCACTTTTCTTAACGTTACGAATAATAACCTCAACGCTAGAGGAGCAGGAGCGTTAGCGAGTAACCCGCGGTTTAAGGCAATCACTATAGTTCGGAACAACCTTCGTGATCAAGGTGCGGTTGCTTTGGCTGGCAATACTTCTCTGGTTTGTCTTGATATCAGAGAGAATTTGGTTGGCGATAATGGAGCTAGAGCTTTAGCAAGCAATACAACACTTACTGGTCTTAATATTAGTTTCAACATGTTCGGTGAGGCTGTGGGTAACATTTTTCGAGACAATCTTAATCTAATGCACTTCGATGCTGCTCACAATAAGATAAGTTCAGAGTTACGTGACGAACTCTCTCAATCTGCTGTATGTAACAGAAAAGCAAATGAACTTCGATTTATTGAGCAGGTGATTGCAGTAGGCATCGGCTGTCGAGTCTCTCAAGTCGACTCAAAAATAAATATCTTACCAACAGATCTGCTGCTCATTATTTTTTCTTATGTTGCTGGTAATAGTATGCGCACACCCGAAGCTGTTTTTATGATCAGTCGATTATTATTAACTAAATTAAGAGGTAGCAGCAAGGGAGAATTAAATTGGAACAAACCTGTAACTACATTTTTTAAGAGGTGGGATGACGTGCAATTGAAAGAAGTTCGAAGTCGCATGAAAAAACAGGAGGACTTAAAAAAGCAGACTGAAAATGTCCCGGTGAATAAGGATGCTCCCATTCCCAATACAGGAAAAAGCTTCAATTAATATTTCATTGATTAATCTCTTGTGTTTTTTAGAAAAAAAATTCAATATCTTGATGCAAATCAGATCACAAGGAAGACCTATATGAAACTAATCCTAGAAAATAAAACTATTAGTTATGACTTGGCGATACAACTAGTGCGCAGCGCTATGGACTGCGCAAAAAATTTAAAATTAGCAATATGTGTTGCAATTGTGGACACTACTGGTCATTTAATTTCCTTTGCAAAGATGGATGAAGCTTGTTTAATCGGAATAGGAACGGCTCAGGGCAAAGCTTACACGGCTGCTAGAAGCGGCTTGAGCACGCGCGAATTTTTACACTATTTAAATGAAAATGAAGTATGTATAAACAGTCTGCAAGATGAAAAATTAGTGCTTATTCCAGGTGGATTTCCGATCCATTACCAAGAGACCTTAATTGGTGGTATAGGCATCGGTGGCGGCACTGGAAAACAAGATGAAGAATGTGCGCAATTTGCACTTAGCGCAGTCTTCGAGAAATATAAGGCTTCAAGTCTTGAATCTGAACTTTGAGTTTCATAATCCAAAATCAAGACTTGATTTCCTCATGTAAGCTAATTATGGATTAGCATCAGGAGCCTTTGTTAAGGCTGAATATTGTGGGTGCTTAATCTTAGATGAAAAATTGTAGTCCGATTTTACGAAATCTAATTTTATTTTTTGTACCGTTGTCTTGAACATTCTCTGTTTGGAATTAAGGAAAGCTTGATAAACATAGTTTTTATCATCTTCTACTTTTTCTTTTTTTTCAAAGACATAGCCGCCAAGACTTGATTCTCTCAAAATATATTCTTTATGGGTTAATCTTCCCTGCTTATCAAAATATTTTGGGTCTTGCTTTTGTTCTTTCAAATTTTTGACATATTCTTCAAACAAGGTCAGATTGACTGCTTTGATTGAGGCTCCTGCGCCAGAGTATATTCCTGAAAAGCGACTGTGAACACCAGGTCCTACTCTGAACTGGAGAATATCCCTTGGAATGCGAGTCAAGATACTATACATATAACTTGGTGCGTCAGCATAAGTTTCCATACAGCCGTTCGCGTCATTGATAATTTTACCTCGAATGACCAAGTCGTGAGCTATTTCCATGATGAGGATATTGTAGGAGTCTTTGCGTAAATGGTATTTAGAAAAAAGATCTTGTAATAAATATACCAAGTAGTTTTGTAACGGAGCCATAAGAGTAGGGATGGGGGCCAGCTGATTAACAACGGCTGGATTAAATGGCTTCTCACTGAGAGCTTTGGTTAAAGTCGGAATGAGCGCCTGTTTATTCCACTTTCTAGCAAGGTCTAGCGCTGTATAGGCTACACCAAATGCTATCACTTCTTTATTAATATCCGCACCTGCACTTAGTAGTAACTGGATCACTTTTATGGCCCGACGATTTTCTTCATCTGATAACGCTCTGGATAGAGAGTTTACTGCTACGGCATGTAAAGGAGTCCATTCTTCACCTTTTGTTACAACATTTGGATCAACTTTTAACCTTAAAAGGTATTCAACAATTTCAACATGTAGATTTTGAGCAGCTTGATGTAAAGCGGTAGAGCCATTCACGGTATAACCATTGGTACAGAGTATCTCTGGGGTCGTGCTATTAGCTGGTATTCTTTTTACTTCAATCAGATTTTTAACTTGTTGGAAGTCGCCTTTTTGTGCTGCTTTGTTTAATTCATACTTTTCATTCTCTATAAACATCATTATACCTCGTCGCTCTGATTAATCTTTCATTAATTAAGATGTGATATCATAGTGGTGGTTTAAAATAGGAAATACCCGTAAAATTACGGGAAAGTCTGTATTTACTTGCGCTGTAGGCTAATGACTAAAAAAACGCTAATTCAAAATTTAGATAAATGTCAGCTTGTAGAATTAGAGGCAATCTTTGAGCCACTAAATCATTTCAATGACTATGTTTTCTGGATACGAGATAGCGTGATGTTTAAGCAGATTTTTACTAGTGATCAATACCGTATCATTTGGGGACGTGATCACTACGTACTTTACGATATACCCTTGCTTTGGCTTGAGACTCTCGAGCGAGAAAATTATGAAAGTTATATGCAACAGATGCAGTTTCGACATGATAGACGCTATCAGCGTCGGGAAGACAATCTTTCGTACTATCAGATTCAAAGACCGGATGGAGAAAAGCGTTATATTCGATGTCAGGTGATTAAGTGTCGATGTTTTTTGGGAAATGAATATTTAATGGGGATATCTCAGAATATACCTTACGAGGACTGGTTAAATGAGTATGCTACCCGCGAGTTTTTGTTTACTGAAGAAATGAAAGATGCCTACGCTTTGTTTTTTAACCTTCTAAAAGATAATTTTGGTATAAATGAGTTGCTGCCTGTGAGTGATCAAAACAAATGGCTAGTATTGAAGGAGAATATTTATTTCGCGGAAGAGATAAAATTCAGTCTGAGAGAATTGCAGTGTATTTATTATTTGTGCCTGGGAAAAACTGCAAAAGAAACATCTAAGGCATTGGGTAAGTTATCGCCTCGCACAGTGGAAGATTATTTGAATAACGTTAGATTGAAATCAGGGTGTGTCAATAAATCTGCCGTAATTAGCAAGTTTAATCGATTTTTTTACGATTTTTAGAATATAAAATGTAATTGAATCATCCTTTCTGTCATTGCCGCGTTTTCTTTGTCATTCCCGCGCAAGCGGGAATGTGGATTCACATT
>DJAM01000136.1 GCA_002429595.1 Coxiellaceae bacterium UBA6002 | reverse complement strand
AGTGGGCGCTGGAATGACAGATAAGCGCGAGATGGCAGATCAGAGGAGGAACGACAGAAAGGTGTTAACGAGCAATAATAAAAATCAGCCTAATTATGAGCTATTGTTGTTAATAAAATTACAGGATGTAAGAAATGAAAACGAGGCCGGTTTATATTGTTGGGAGCGCAAGAATCCCTTTCGTTAAATCAATGACAGCCTATCGTGATGTTCGTCTTCAAGATTTGATGACTTATACATTACAAAAGCTAGTCGATAAAATGGATTTAAGTGGTCAGATTTTAGGCGATGTGGCACTCGGTGCAATCATTAATAGCTCGGCAAACTGGAATTTAGCTCGTGAATGCGTATTAGGTACCACCTTGGATCCGCACACGCCCGCTTATAATCTGCAACGGGCTTGTGGTACAAGTTTAGAGGCGGCGCGACAAATTGCGCTTAAAATTGCGAATGGTCAGATGGAAAATGGCATCGCAGGCGGTTGTGATAGCAATAGTGATTTGCCCATTCTGATCAGTTATTCCCTTACTCGAAAATTACTTGACTTAAAAAATGCCAAATCAACTTCGGCTAAAGCTAAAGTCTTAGCCTCAATCAGACCATCTGATTTTAAATTAGTGTTTCCTGCTGTCGTTGAACCACGCACTCACTTATCGATGGGCGAGCATTGCGAGAAAATGGTTAAGGAATGGCATATTAGCCGCCAAGCTCAAGACGAATTGGCACTCAAAAGTCACCAAAATGGTGTTAGAGCCTATACCGAAGGCTTTTATGACGACCTAGTTTTTGAGTTTAAAGGCATAAAACGGGACGGCATCTTACGTGCAGATACCACCTTAGAAAAACTAGGCAAATTGAAAACGGCTTTTGATACCAGCAGTGCCGGTACGCTCACTGCTGGTAACAGCAGTCCGTTAACGGATGGTGCGGCGGCAGTCTTTTTGGCGACTGAAAATTACGCCAAACAGCATAATTATGAGTTGCTGGCTAGATTTGTGGATGCAGAAGCAGCTGCTGTGGATTTTGTCCATGGCGAGGGCTTACTCATGGCGCCAACGATTGCAGTTAGTAACCTCCTAAAGCGCAATAATCTTACTCTTCAAGATTTCGATTTTTATGAACTTCATGAGGCCTTTGCGGGGCAAGTGCGTTGCAACTTAAAAGCTTGGGAGTCTCCCGAGTATTGCAAAAAGGTGCTACATCGTGAACAGGCCATGGGTTCTATTGATTACTCTAAATTAAACATCAAAGGTGGAAGTGTCGCCCTAGGACATCCCTTTGCAGCAACAGGCGCTAGAATGGTGGGATCATTAGCAAAAATGCTGCATGAACAAGGTAGCGGCCGAGGTCTGATTTCTATCTGTACGGCGGGTGGAATGGGAGTCGCAGCTATTTTAGAGGCTTGACTTTTTTAGTACTTTTCTGTGAAAATATAGCTTCTTGAACTGAAATTTTCGTGTTTGTGGTATATGAATAAAAGCTTCGTTAAAGACAAGAAAGATAACTCTTTAGCTAATTTTGCTTTGTGGGTAGCTACCAAAAATGGCCCGCAATTGCAAAAAACGAATGTCATTCAACTTAGACCTAAGCATTCGCCCTTCCAAAGACAAGAGAAAAACAATAACTTCGGTTCACGTCCTTCCTTTTTTAACGCACTTAAAAAAGAAGCTGCGTTATTTGCTAAGGCTAAGGAGCTCCAAAATAAGCTTAATCCTCAGCAACAGCCAGATCTAAATCTAAGCTGTAATAACTGCGGTGAAATGGGCCATAACTCTGCGTCTTGTTTCCAACCTAGCCATTCGCAAAAAAAGGGCTAGCCTCCAGAAGCGCATAATCCATTATCATTATTTGAATACTGAGTCTCTACGCTAAATAATCTAAATTTTGTATTTCTGTCATACATGTCTATTTGTTCAATTTGCTTTAATTTCTTAGCAAGGCTAACTGAAACAGGAACGCCCAAAATTTCGATGGTAACTTTAATTAGCCACATAGTTAGAATTAAAGAAAGCAAATTGGCATTAGTCATTACTGCGTAAAAAGCAAAGCTGCCAAAAATAAAACTATCGACTCCAGAAGCAAACAGCGTCGATATAATGAAACGTGATCCTAAAAAACGACCATTCATTTTTAACTTTAATTTGGCCATTAAATAAGCATTCAATGGCTCTGAACAAAGATAACTAATAGTAGAAGCTAAAATAATACGTTTATTAAATGTGAAGAGTAAATCAAATGCGTTATTTTGTGTTTGATAATCAGGGCTAGGCAAATGAATGACAAGTTGACCATAAAGAATAAAAATTAAGTTAAATAAAAAGCCACACCACACTGCCCTACGTGCTTGCTTAAAGCCGTATACTTCGGTAATTAAATCTGACAACAGGAAGGTAAAAGGAAATAGCAAAGTCCCGGCGTCTGTGGTTAAGCTAAAAAGTCGAATCAAGCGAACATCAAACCAATTAGCAAGTATGATCACAACCGTGTAACTTAACGTTAGAAACCACAAATAATTTCCTGTAAACTTACTGATAGCTGATTTCGTAGTAATATTTGTCATGTCGTATAGCACATGGGTTGACCGAGATAAAATTATTTTCTAATCATTTTTCGAGACACAATTATGCAACAATTTGAAGAAGAGATAAATATCGGCGAGGTAACTGAGAATATTTTTAAAACTGGAAAAAAGCATTTAATTGGAAAGGACTACCAAAAAGCTGTGAGCTGCTTTGATGCAGCACTAAAAACTCTTGAAGAATATTCAGACCCAATCCCGAAAGAAGAAGCAAAAAAAGTCATTTTAAAGTACTTAGCAACTGCATTAGATGGTTTAGGAAGAAAATATTACCGAGATGGAGAGTCTCAAAATACTATTGATACTTTTCAAAGGTTGTTAGATCTTAAAACTGGTTTATTCAGGGATAATTGCTACATGTACCACGCTCTAGCGTTGGAGCAATTTGCTGTTTCATTTTACAGGGATGGTGCTGTAGAAAAATCACAAGCTTTGATTGCAAATGCTATCGATATTATTATTAAAAATATTCCTGTTCTAAGTGAATATCTACTTTCAAAGTTGTCATTTCTATATGATTACTTGCCAAGAGAAAGTGCCAAATTTGCAAGTCTTGCACTAGGAGCAACACATTTCAAACAAAGCGATGAAGACCAACTTCATGCGCAATGGCCAGCAATGACTAAAGACAGGGCCAGTACCGAACAGGCACTCGTTGTGTTCGAACTAATCCTAAAGAATCTTAAATTAAATTATCCTAATAATACCTTCAAGTTATATATTACTAATCCAATTGTAATGCCAAGATTTCAAAAGCTAGTCGCAGAAACGTCTAAATTACGTGAATTACAATTCATAGAAGAAGTCATTGAAGTCGCCAAACTCATTCGCTTCCCTCTTATAAACCCTCTGGCAAAGTTATCAACTGACCTTTGGCTCCTTATACTGGCCTACGTGGCTGGCGATGGTTTGCGTACACCGGAAAAGGTTAAAGGTGTTTGTTCATTTTTATTAAGCACGATCAGAGGAACAAAACAGGGAAGCCTTAATTGGAGCAATACTGCAAAAGACAGTAAATTTTTTAAAGCATGGAGTGCTAATGAATTTCCGAGAATCACTAGTCGCCAGCTATCACATACTCCCAACCCAGAACCTCAGATAGTAAACACAAAAATGGGAAGTTAATTTTGTTGGTCATCATCAATCATTGTGCAAATTTACTTAAATACCACTACATTTTGTCCCTCTAACGAGCGCCAATAATCGGTCGGAATTTGTTTCTTTAATGTCAACCGAATGGGCACCCAATGCAATGGCAAAATTTCGAGCGATATTAATCTCTTTTCTGCTACCTAAAAATATAATATGTTCTGGCTGTATTCTCGTAGTTACATAAGCAAGGAGCCTAGCTTTGAAGTAAAGGTTTGCAGGCACCGGATACTCGACATCTGACTCCGAGCTGTTACCTACTCGATCTTCACTTTCGTCCTGATCATGAGCAGCTTCAACACTTTCAGCCTTTCTTTTTTTATCTTTTTTAAATTCGAATACTGTACGCATTGTTAAGTTATCTTCTCATATTGCGCTCGATTGTCAGCTCTATCCATCGCGTTTTTGTGATACGCACTAAATCGTTCAACAGCCAAGTGAATTAAATATAAAATTGTGCATAGCACTCCAATAGCGAAAAAAGTCAAAATTATGTCGGTCACTATATGAGACGAATCGTCGCAACTTTGTGGTCCTACAACGCAGTCGAGTTCTTTTGAGGCCGGTTTAACTTTCATATCAGCCTCAATCGCTAGTTGCCAAACAATATCTTTGTTACACAGACTCAATAATTTCACAAATTTTTGAATGAGACAACAATCTGTAAAATTGGAGAGGACTACATTAGGGCATCGTAATACTCTTGCCATTTCCGTTTGGGCCGAATTAAACAAGCTGAGCAAAACAGTCGTCGTCACACCTGACTGAGTTGTCGGAAGTTCTAGCGGCAGACAATAGCCAACATTGTCAGGCGATTTTTCTAATTCATAAGGAAACGTCAAATTATTACTACAAGGTTGCGACGCGGCTCGTTGAAAGAAGGCGAATATCGTTGCCAATAGTGCCAAGCCTTTGCCGTAATTTGAAGCAGAAAAGCATGATGACATTCTTGGTATTAGACTCGATGCTCTAAATTCTCTAGTTTCATTCATTTATCACCTCAGTTAGTTTTGAATTTTATCTAAATTATTTTAGCGATAAAATTTGAGATAAAATATACCGTATTAGTGTGGCCGCAATCTAAGCGAATCATCTTCATCATCTTGTCGCTCTTTATTTTTAGGTTTTTTATCAAAATAAATTTTTAAATTCGCAAGCTTAGGATTTTGAGTAACTTCATCTTTTAACCAATCCATGAATGCTACGCGCTCAATCATGACAGCAGCTTTTAACCCTGATAAAGCACCTAATTTATGTATCGTTTTGTTGACTTCATCGATATGGGATAAGCCTTCAGTACTAACATAGTCTTTTAGCCAAATAAAAATAACTTGAACAGTAGTGCACTCTTCTAAGTCAGTTTTATAAAATACTCTCAATGGTAAATTGTGCTCAATATGCACATCTAATAAGTCACGGAAGAAAGATAAGCTAACCGTGGAAAGATTAATCGGCTTTGGATTCAGCGCCATAGAGACTTTATGAAGAGCGTCATCTGACAACTCTTTTCTTATGTATAAAAGATGGCCTAACTTAGTTTGTGCAGTCATCGGATATTCACGCTTAATTCGATCTTGCAAGCGCATAATGTAAGCATAAAGCTTGCCTTCGACATCTGCTTTAGCTTGAATTTCTTTATTACCTTCCTCCGCAAGTACCAACCGCTTCGTTAAATATCCCAACCATGGAAAAACTAATCCTGAACTATTTTCTATTAATTGACGTTGCCCCTCAAAATTATTGGTCACGCTGAGTATTTCTTGATCATCGAGATATAACTTAACTAGATCAGATTTTGAATCAACAAAAGTCTGCATTTGTCGATTTAGAAAACGAGAATAAAAGCCACTAGATAAGGCCTTTGCAGATTCTAAGTCACAAGGTTTTTCATGGATGAGCTCGTGCATAACTTTTACATAAAACTTTATTCTCGATTGCTCTTTCTCGGGAGGCTGCTTTAGCACATCGAGCACTAAGTATTGCGACAGTTTATTGAATGTTTCAAACTGATTTCTAACATGTAACGCAACTCCCGGCTTTTCCCATGCTTTACCAACGAGTTCTGTTATTTTAACTGTGCGCCAAAATTGTGCAGTTAGTGCGCGTGCAGCGTTGGCAAATGCTTCAGGATTATGTTCATCTGGCTCTGGAAGCGTCATATCACATTGCAGCAGAATATTATCTAAGATGTTTATGGCGTTGACATATCTATGGTCAATATGAAACTGCAAGTCAACCAGAGTCCGAAGACCTTGCGCCATTAAAGTAAAGTCATCCTCTTCAATTAACTTACAAAATTCGGGTAGCAGTTTTTCAAAGAACTGCTTGTTACGATAACAGGAATAAAATTGATCTTGCAAAATAATTTCTTTTACAATGAAAATTGCAGCAACTTTTTGCTGACGTTGCAAATGCGGATATAAATCAGACAATAATGCAACCAAGGTTCGAGACTTGTGAATAAGCAAACCAATAATGAGGTTTTTTACTACGTCAGCATGAAAATCATCGTTTTCGGTAATGCGAAATCCCAAACATAAATTATACAAAGTTTGAACGAGTTTTTCGGACAACTTACGCTTCTGTGCAATTGTTTTAAATAATTCTTGGTCAAGCTCAGGGACTTTAGATTTGCTTGGCCCTTGTAATCCTTGAATATTGAATTGACGCCTTAACTGGCTTTCAGCGCGAACTAGTTGCTCTTTTTTAGCTGTAAGATTTTTTAATTTTATTTGCTCGACTAGGAGAGAGCGCATTCTCTTGAGAAATTCAATTCGTTGTACCGGCTGATTTTCCAAAATACAATCACTAAGTGTTTTGCCTTTTTCTGTTTTTACTTCAAGGTTTGCACCCTCCTTTATTAAAAACATAAAAATACTAGATGCTCCAGTCAAGACAGCTTGGATAATACAAGTACGTCCCCATAGCTCTGGTAGATTTTCATTTGGCATAATTTTGTTGTGTCTATAATACTTCTTGAAATCTTTTAAACGATCTTCTTCTTTAAAGATAGCTAAGAGATTTGCAACTGAAATCTGAAGCTGCGGTCGTAGAGCTTTGACCGGTGATGAGGGTGATTCTGGCGAACTATTCTGATTAGGCAAAATAGGCTCTAAAACAACGACCGGCAATGGATTTTCAAGAAAACGAATTGTTCGTCTTGCTTTTTCAGGTTCTACAATCGTAGACGTTCTTGGTCTTACCGCAGTTTCTTTAGGTGGAGCGTCGTATGAGAGAGAATGACTCCGCTTTGCACGCGTTGGGCTGGTAGTTTCTTTACCAGCGCTATCCGCTGATAGTATTCTTTTTAGTATGGAAGTGTTAGTCGGGGAGGTCGCTCTTTTTTGTTTTTCACCCGACTGAGCACCCTGCTCTCGGGGTGATAAATTTGCTGACAATACTCGATGATGGCGTTCATAATATTTTGGGTTACTCGGTGGTGGTGAAGTAGCCTTTCTACCGGATTGCTCGACCTTAGGTCTAGCGATTCTCGGGGGTGAAAGCGCTCTCATCATAGTTAATGAAAGTCCTTCAATATCAGTTTTAATACGGTCTACTAGATTCCCATCTCTTACTTCTTGCTCATTAATCAATTCATCTGATGTTTTAGCAGGAGGCGATTTGAGTAGCTTTTCAATAACCGCTCTGGTCTTTTCGTCGGCAGCAAGATCAAGGGGTGTTTTGCCATCTAAATCTTCTGCTAATAAATTACCGCCCTCCTTTACCAACATTTCTAGATACTCTGAACGCCCCATAATTGCTGCCCAGTGGCAGGCATTTCTTCGCCAATAATAAGAAAGCTCATTAATTTGATCACGAAAATAAGTACATTTATTTTTTATCACACGCTCTAATACCACCTTGTTAAGCGCCTGGTTTCTCAGATAATCATGTAGATGAAAACCAATTTGAGGTCTAAATTGTTCTTTTTTTAATTTTTTAATCTTATTAAGGAGGATGGGATTTTCAGTTAAGTTATCAGGAATAGTGGCGTTACCTTCTAGTACCAGCAACTCGAATAAACCAATATTGTCGATTGCATAGTGACAGGCCGTCTGATTAGCCTCATCAGTTTGATTGACAACTTCCGGATGTGATTTGAGGTAGGTTCTTAGTCGTTCACGGTCTTGTTTTTGGGGTGGGTTAGAAGATAATTTTATAATTTCATGCAATTCTACTAGCATAGTCGCAGCTCCCGATTAGTATATTTATTGCTTATTTCGTCTTATTGATAGGAATTTTTGTCAAAATTTGGGGAGTAGTCAAGAAAGTTATAATTTTGCTCAGATTTTCTTATTATCTTAACTTGTCATTCCGGCGCAATCTCGTCATTCCCGCGCAGGCGGGAACCCATCATAGGTGCAGCTGGGAGGATGGGTTCCCGCCTGCGCGGGAATGACACATGGGAGTGGGGATGACAGAGGTTTCGCTGAAATGACAACAAAGTATTAAAAATCGTTTTTTCGCAAGCTAATGTCGCCGTGTAGAAACTTTAAAGCTGGTTTGCTGCTGTCCTGTTGCAATAAAAATTCTCCTGATTCCGTAATCCCTTTCGCTAAACCTGAGAGTTCGGAATGTGGTGTGATGATTTTAACAGGCAGATTATAGAAGGCGTCCAAAGACTGCCAAGCCCTCACAAATGGCGTAAAGCCCTTAGTTTCGAAAGTAGCTACCATGTCGATCAATTCTTCAATTAAATACGTCGCTAAGAGGTTGCGATCAAGTTTTTGGCCAATGATCGAGCTAACGTCGATCCAGTCTGGATTGATCTCTTTAATATTAGGCATGTGGATATTGATTCCAATACCGATAACAATTTCGGTACGAGAATTGGTTTCTGCTGTCATTTCAAGTAGGATGCCGGCAAACTTTAGATATTGCCATAATAAATCATTGGGCCATTTCAATTGTAGATTTCGTAATCCGCAACGTTCCAAAGCATTCACTAATGCCACACCGGTCGCAAGGCTTAAGCCATTTAGTTCACTCGGGTCCTTATTAAATTTCCACAGTAGTGAACAATATAAGTTTGCGCCAAAAGGCGATACCCATTTTCTTTGTTGTCGCCCTCGTCCCTTTGATTGATATTCTGCAAGTAGGATAGATCCAGAAGGTAGCTTCGAACGACTTTCTAATAGATATTGATTAGTTGAATCCACTTCGCTAAGCACTAACAAGTTGATGCGCTTTTTTACAACATCGCTCATCTTATTTAAAATGATCTCGTTATTAAGTAAATCAATACCAGAAGGAATTTGATAACCCTTACCTTTAATACGATGCAAATTAATACCAAGATCGGTGAGTTGCTTAGTGATTTTCCAAATAGCACTTCGGGTTAACGAAAGTTTTTGACCCAGCTCCTCACCAGAGTGAAATTTGCCATCTGCTAAAAGTGAAATGAGGTCGTGACGCAATGCCATCCGATTATGAATTCACTTTGGTTTTAAGTGCTTGCTCTACGCGCTCCATCGCTTTGTGCAAGGTGTTGAGATTAGTCGCATACGAGAAACGCAAATAACCAGGAGCACCAAAAGCTGAACCGGGAACCACTGCTATCTGAGCTTCATTTAATAAATAGTCTGCCAACTCAATGTCATTTTTTAATCCTAACTGCGTCATTGCTTTTTGAGCATCAGGAAATGCATAAAAAGTGCCATCAGCTGGTAAGCACTCAAAACCACTAAGATTATTTAGAGCATTGACCAGGAAGTCGTGGCGTTCTTTGAAAGCGCTGACCATCTTAATCAATTCTCTTGTGTCACCTTCTAAAGCCGCTTGCGCTGCAACTTGGGCGATTGAACAAGGGTTGGAAGTGCTTTGCGATTGAATTTTTTTCATGGCATTAATGATGGTAGGAGTTGCTGCTGTATAACCTATTCGCCAACCGGTCATTGCATAGGCCTTTGAAACGCCATTCACTACAATGGTACGGTTGTATAATTCATCACAGACATTCACGATGTTAGAGAATGATTCGTCGCGCCATAAAATATGTTCATAAATATCATCGGTGACAATAAATACATGTGGGTATTTAACGAGTACCTCAGCCAATGCCGCTAGTTCACTACTACTGTACGCAACACCAGTAGGATTCGAAGGACTGTTGAGGATTAAGAGCTTGGTTTTAGGAGTAATCGCCGCTTCGAGCTGTTCCGGAGTGATTTTAAAGTTCCCTTCAATGGTCGTTTTAATAATAACTGGCAGAGCGTCGGCAAGAATGGCCATATCAGGATAGGAAACCCAATACGGAGCTGGGATAATGACTTCATCACCCTTGTTCAACATCGCCTGAAAAATGTTATAAAGGCTATGTTTGGCACCATTAGAAACTAAAATTTGATTAGTTTCATACTGTAAGCTATTTTCTTTAGCAAACTTAATCACGATAGCTTTTTTCAAACTTGGAATGCCATCAACCGCAGTATATTTAGTGAAACCGTCTTTAATAGCTTTTATTGCCGCTTCTTTAATATGCTCAGGGGTATCAAAATCAGGCTCTCCCAGACCTAAATCGATAATGTCTTTACCGCTTGCTTTTAATTCCGCGGCTCGATTTGAAACGGCCAGTGTAGGAGATGGTTTAACAGATTCGACTTTCTGAGAAAGGGTAATATTCATTAATTTATCCTATTTTTGCTGGTTCTCACTTTAGGTAACTTGCTATACTATAAGTTGCGTTTAAGCTTCTCAATCCTACTTCAGAATAATAACAGCTTCTGACAGCCAAGTGCGCAATGTTATCTAATGAATCTTTGCATTTGTTGAATAGATAATAATAATCGCTAGGTCACCACATTTAAAGTAATAGATACATCATGACTAAAAATTTAATAATTGAATCTAAATTTACACCCTCTGGGGATCAGCCCGCAGCCATTAATAAAATCGTTGAAGGGTTACACGATGGGCTATTTTATCAAACTCTACTTGGGGTTACTGGTTCTGGTAAAACCTACACGATTGCACACGTCATCGAAAAAGTGCAACGACCTGCAATCATCATTGCGCCGAATAAAACGCTAGCAGCTCAGCTTTACAGTGAGATGAAAAGTTTCTTTCCCAAAAATGCGGTTGCCTATTTTGTCTCTTATTATGACTACTACCAACCCGAAGCATATGTCCCTTCATCCGATACTTATATTGAAAAAGATTCATCGATTAATGAACAGATTGAGCAAATGCGATTATCTGCAACTAAAGCTCTTTTAGAGCGAAAGGACACCATTATCGTTGCAACGGTTTCTGCCATTTATGGCTTAGGTGATCCTAAGGCTTACCTAAGTATGGTGCTTCATATTAATGTTGGAGAACATATTGATCAACGCGGCTTACTAAGACGACTTGCGGAATTGCAATACTCTCGTAATGATGCTGATTTTCGTCGTGCCACTTATCGGGTCCGTGGCGATGTGGTCGATATCTTTCCTGCTGAATCGGATTATGAAGCAGTTCGTGTTGAGCTCTTCGACGACGAAGTTGAGAGTATTTGTTTGTTCGATCCACTCACTGGCGAAATTGTTTCAAAAACACCACGAGTCACTATCTTTCCTAAGACTCACTACGTGACGCCACGACAACAGTTGCTGGATACGATCGATTTAATTAAAGATGAGTTGAAATCTAGATTGGAACAACTCCGGAATGCTGACAAATTGGTTGAAGCGCAGCGACTTGAACAACGCACGTTGTACGACATCGAAATGATTTTAGAAATGGGCTATTGTTCAGGAATTGAAAATTATTCTCGATATTTATCTGGACGCCAAGCCGGGGAGCCGCCCCCCACCCTAATGGATTATTTGCCTAGTAATGCATTATTAATTATCGATGAATCCCATGTCACCGTGCCACAAATTGGCGCAATGTATCGTGGCGATCGTTCCCGTAAAGAAACATTGGTGGAATACGGTTTTCGACTACCTTCGGCGTTAGATAATAGACCCTTGCGCTTTGATGAATTTGAGCATTTAGCGCCACAAACTATTTATGTCTCAGCAACACCTGGCCCCCATGAGCTCGACAAGTCAGACAATGTTGTTGAGTTAGTCGTTCGCCCCACTGGCTTGGTTGACCCGAAGATTGAAGTACGACCTGTTCGTAGCCAAGTGGATGATGTGTTGTCCGAGATTCGCAAACGAGTTGCCCTCAATGAACGAGTTTTAATCACAACGCTGACCAAGAGAATGGCAGAAGATTTGACGGATTATCTATTAGAAAATGGCGTCAAGGTTAGGTATCTACATTCTGATATTGATACGGTTGAGCGGGTGGAAATTTTACGTGATCTTCGTATGGGTGTGTTCGATGTTTTAGTTGGCATCAACCTTTTACGGGAAGGTCTGGATTTACCTGAAGTTTCTCTGGTGGCTATTCTCGATGCAGACAAAGAAGGTTTCCTTCGCTCAGACCGATCACTCATTCAAACTATCGGTCGTGCTGCTCGAAATATTAATGGGCTGGTGATCATGTATGCTGACGTTATTACGAAGTCAATGCAACGCGCCATCGATGAAACTGAACGACGCCGAAAAGTTCAAGAAGAATATAATAGAGTCCACAATATCACTCCTAAAGGCATCGAGAAAGCAGTCAAAGATATTTTGGATACTGCCACTTCAACTGCTCGCGGAATGTACTTGGAAGAGCAAGTTGCCAAGTATGCAACATTTTCTGGTCAGCAATTGTCGAAAGAGATTAAGCAGCTAGAAGAGCAAATGTTTACTCATGCTAAAAATCTAGAATTTGAAGAAGCCGCTAAAATCCGCGATGAAATTAAACGGGTTCGCGATCTCATGATCAGCAAAGGTGGCGACTAAAGCAGTAATTGAAAACGTATTGCAAATATATTGATATTGCGGTCTGCGCCATTTTCAGAAGGATGTGCTCTTGCCAATATATAATTTCCTTGCATCCGCACATGCTCGTTGGCCCACCAATTTATTCCGAAGGTGATATTATCTTCGATACCGCCTTGGATACCTTGAGCGTTTAAATCGATTTCAGAGTACCGACCCACAAGCTCCCAAGCACCATAACAATGACGAATTTTGCTGATGCCATTAAAACAACCACATTTGTAGTTATAGAGATAATGCTCACCGGTTAAAAAATAATCGACATAAAACATATAGCCGGTGAAATTAAGATCATTTAAACCATAACGATTGACCTCATTATTATAATATTCACCGCCCAGTATCAGAGAATTTAACATTAACATCCCTTCGCCGGCCACTCCAACATAGTTACGGCACTGAGGAATCCGACCGGTATCAACGAGAACATGCTCAGGTACCGCTTGTACTTCGGGTATGGCTTCAAAAGCTATAGTATTCGTGGAATCAGTCTCTTGAATCACACCTGCTATCGCTAAGTGCAAAACATAGCAGTCTTTTCGAAGTGGCACGAAGGTAATCCGACCATTCCCAGCCAGAGGAACATGACCATGAACTTGCTGCCCCCGAATGGTGTTATTATTCTGCGGCCCAATTAATGCCGTACTCAAAGTTAAATAGCGACTAAAAAATTGCGCCATAACTCCGGTACGATAGTCAAGGTTAAAGGCTTGGGCAGGTAAACTTATTTCGAGAGTATTGCCCTGACTCTGCGAGGTCAAAAACCAAATGTTATACGGCGCTTTAAACTGTCCCACCGTCAGCCAGAAGCAAGGAAAACGTTCAAAGCGAAAGTAACCCTCTCGAAGCTCTTTCTCAGCTGCATCAAATGCAAAGTAATAACTGACATCATGGCTCTTGCCAATGATAAAGTATCGACCTCTAGGCATATTGACACAACTTTCGAAATTTTGCTGATGATTGACTGTATCAAAGACATCACCTGAAAACGAAACTGAGTCGACCTGACCATAGAAACCAAAGCGAGGATTATCTTTAGTAGTGTCTTCGTATTTGATAGCAGCCCACACATTACCTGTGCTAAAAGCCAAAGAGAGTGCAAAGAATCCTTGCAATAATCTTTTTGTCATTCTCGATCCATGAATGTTTTATTTAGCTGGAAAGCCTGTTAAGGCATTGTATCAAAAGAAAATTTTTTTGGCGAGGGTTGATTTTTTTGGCGGGATTGTCTCATCCACGAACATTATTGTCATCCGCACATGTTGTCATTCCCGCGAAGGAGGGAACCCATCTTCGGTGCGGCTGGAGGAATGGGTCCCCGCCTTCGCGGGAATGACAGTAAAGTTATTTTATATTCACTCTAAGTTTCTGACGCTTCGCACTATCGTTATTCCTCGCACTATACAACACATCTTCCACAGTAACCGTCTTATGATTTCCTACTAAATTTCTGAAAAATTCTCTTCCTTCATCGTCATATAAAACGATCTCCACAGAGCCGTAATATTTAACAAAATAGAAATCTTCTGCTTCGTTGGAATTTAGAGAATCCATTAGCTGGGTTCCTGGTATCTTGAACATAATCGGTGTGTTACTAAGGTTCACGATGTGGATGTCGGTTTTGTATTGGTCACGCCATGAGGGTTTGAAGTGGGTTTCCTCGTTGTATGAGGCAGAATGTTTTACAGTGTGAACGTCATCTATACCTGCTCGTGCGGTAAAAGAACAACTTAATGTAACTATGGTCAAAAGGCTAAGGACTATTTTTGGAATTGTTTTCATTAGGACCTCTTTTTAATAGTTATGAAGAGCGAGGCTATAATAAAAAATACTTTTGATTTTGCCAATCGTTCTTTTAGTTCTGGATACCGTTAATGATTATCTTCACCGATGGATCGTTTGATAGATTTTTTATAATGTCGCTTTGACCATATAGGTCTCCTTTTTGAGCTGTTGCAGTTCCTGACTTTGAAATTCTGGCTCTAACGACTATTTGCTTGGCGTTGTTTAATGATCGACCTGGAAGCATGTTGTGTGCGTCATCTAAAATGATTTTGGTTGGTAATTGGTTTGTTGTAGTTCTGATAACTGCGAGTGGCACGTTCGAACCTTGCGCATCGAGTGCATAAACAAATAGTGATTCATTATGACTGAGTAACTTCTCAAATTTTGAGACAAGCTCCACTGTAACTGTAATTTTATGATCATTAGCAGTACCAACATGTTGCTGTGCTTGTCGGATCATTGTTAATAACACTTTGGCATCTTCAGAGGCTGGTGGGAAATAAGTTAATAAACTTTCCCAATAATGAATTGCCTTTTGATAGTCACCTTCTTGATAAGCGTTCAACGCCATTAAATTTATGGCGTTGATATTTTGTGGTGATAGTTGCAGTAATTGATTTAGCAAGCGTTTATCATCTTGATCGAGACGATGGGTAATTAAAAACTTTGTTGATACCAGTTGTAGAATGTATTCGGGATCGCTTGGCTTTAATGCTACAGCTTTTGAAAAGGCTGCAATTGCTTCGTTATATTGTTTTTCATTGAAATACAGTTTACCTAAAATAAACCATCCTTTTGCATGATTAGCATGTGCAGGTAAATGTTCCAGCTGATTTCGAAGCGCTAGAATAATATTTTGGCGCGAGCCATATTGTGCAATTGCTGATTTAACGTAACTAGCATTTCTTTCTTTAGTAATGGTTTGGCTTAATGTTCCGCTGCTTCCTCCATAAAAATAGAGTCCTAACGCGATAATCGGAATAAAGGTTGCAATGATAAGCGCTGTATTGCGCGAGCGTGGTCGCGAACCAATCAGCGGTACTAAAACAAATCCGCAAGCCGATATTGTTAAAATTGCAATAACGATCCAAAATCCAAGCATGTAACTCACCAAATTTATTACTAATTAGAAGGTTTCTGGGTTTTACTTCATAGTGTCCCGTAGCCTGTCATTCCCGCGCAGGCGGGAATCCATGCTTAAGGCCGCACGTAACATGGATTCCCGCCTG
>DJAM01000109.1:5949-9711 GCA_002429595.1 Coxiellaceae bacterium UBA6002 | reverse complement strand
ACAAGTCGCGGGACGTCGGCGCGGACGATTCGCAAGACGTTAGCGAGGAGATTCGAGACGCAAACGAGGACCATTCGCGAGATGTTAACGAGGAGGTTCGCGAAGCGTCAGCGACATACAACAACCGACAATAACTGACGACTCAATATAGCAACACTCAATTAATTCGATGAGTACGATCGTGCGATGAGTCATGATTCTCTGATAGTTGTTCCTTAATTGGCGAAGTATTGTCGCGCAAGGATGGCCACTCTCTGTCTTTTAACACGGTGCCATCTCTCGCAACTGTATTGATGACCCATGCGCTTTTCGCTTGCGGTTTTTGCCATGCTCCTTTTAATGGACTTTGTTTTGCTGAAGCAGTCATTACCATTTGCTCTTGTAGCTTTGGCGTTGTTTCAGTAGGCTTTTTCTCCATTTTAGCAGGTGGCATAGCCTGAATAGACGAAGTCCAAAGTCTTGTAGATTGGTTAGCGATTAAGTTTAGTTGCTTAATAACTTCTTGAGTTGTGAGCCCAGGATCGATGCCAAATAATTTTGGTAACAAATTATATCGCTGTAATACTTCAACAAATCGTTCAGGTTGTTTGGTTAGGTAGTGACGAATTGATTCTTCTGTTCTAACATTATTAAAATTGTCAGACGGTTGCCAGTCGTTTAGCGCAGCCACTAGTTCTGGAGTTGGGCGATAACCACGTAGTATATATTTAATTGCACGTAGTATGCGAATAGGATCTTTGGCAAATAGCTCTATAGGATCCATTATTGGACGTAAAATTTTATCTCTGAAATCTTGTAAGCCACACCCTATCGGGTCAATCACATTTCCTTCGGGGTCAAGATATAAACAGCTTACTGTAAAATCGCGTGATAAAGAATTCGATAATAAGAAGCTATCATTTGCAATGGGTAGCGTCACCACATAGCAATCAAGATGGACAGATTGTTTTGGCATAAGTTTGCTGATAAATAGATACTTCATCACTGCATTTTGTACCAGGCCTTGCGTTTGTGCGTGCTCTGCAAAATAGCCAAGATTCGGGGTCAAAACTACTATATCAATGTCTTGCTGATCTTCCAGTGGTCTGCGCTCGAGGGCGGAGAGAACAGAACTACCTACGATATAACATTCACTTGCATATGGTGATACTTTTGCAAATGCCTCTTTCATAGGCTCCATCAGTTCGACATTATGAAATACCACCTGATCTGACATCAATACATTTTGGAATGTAGGAGTAAAGCGCAAAGAAGCCATTATCCCAGCACAAAGTTTTGCCAACCTTGGGCTACCTCTAAATTTTTCCACACAGGTTTGCTGAATTTTTTCCGCTTTTTCATATTCGCCCAAATACAAATAATGACGCAACAAAGATACATATAAATGATAATTGAACGGAAAGCGTTGCATCGCAGATCGTAGTGTTGCCTCAGCCCTAAGAGGTTGTTTTAATCTAATCTCATACAATGCTTTCAATTGATAAAAACCTGCCTGACAAGGAAATCGTTGGATACAGTTTTCAATATAAGGTAGATCATTTGCTTCACCTGCATTTAGTTTAACCTTGGCATAGCATAAGTATGCATCTTCAAAATATGGAAAACGTGCTAATAACTCTATACAAATATCTTTGGCTGCCTGATATTCGCCACTTCGATTATAGGAAATCGCAAGAGTCAATAACGCATAATTATCATTTTTCCAATTAGGAATGCGGTAGATACATTCAACTGCATTTCTAAGGTCACCAGCGCCTTGATAACAACGACATAGAGCCAACAATACTTTTCTTTCTTTCTCCCAGTTTCGAATAGATGTCAACTGCGCAACTGCTCCATCATGATTACCGAAGACATCCTGACAAATACCTAAAGCAAGCAAAGCATCAGTGTCGCTCGCCCAATTTTCAATCTTTTGAAAAGTTTCCATTGCTTGAGTAAAAAGCCCAATTCTCTGATATGCAAGTCCAATGGTTAACAATACATTCTTAGTTTTGGGTTCAATTGAATTTAAACAAAGCAACATTTCATCAAAATTACCTGCCAATTCATAACAAGATGACATAGCGATTTTGACTTTATTCTCCCTTTTTAAAGACTTGTATGCGTCGATAGCTTTATCTAATTGGCACATTTCTTGATAGTACGACCCTAGCTGCCACACCAATTGTGGATTCTTGTCATAGTGAGGAATATCAAGAATATATTTGCTAGCAGCTTCAAAATCGCGCATTTTAGCCCTGAAAATTGCGAATGTGGCTAGCACAGTTTTATTACGTTTAGCCTCCGGGATAGAAGACAACGCCTGCCATGCGCTAGCAAAATCTTCAGTGCTTTCATGAACTCGCGCAATAACCATAAGGGCGTCTTCATCGTGCTCCCAATCTGGAATTTGCTTTAGTGTTTCGAACACTAGAGGTAGCTTATTTTGATCAAAATAAATGCGAGCCAGTGCAACAAGTAATTTTTTACTTTTTTGCCAATCAGGAATACGCTTGAGTACTGAAATTGCTTCTTCGTGCCGTTGCATCTGAGAAAGACAGATAGCAAAGGATAGCTGCCCTTCGTAAAAATTTTCAGGAAATTTACTACAGATAGCATGCGCTTCCGCTACTCTCTCTAAGGCGAGCAGGCATCGTCCTAGAGAAATTTGCACCTTGCCATTTGGCTCTTTAATTCTACGAAGGGTTTGCACAGCAAGCTCAAATTCGCACATATTTTCATAACACAAACTCAAACTAAGTAAAATATTTGAGTCATTAGGATATACACGTAACAAATCATTAAATTCAGTAACTGCAGTAGAAAATTCTTGATTATCGCGATGACAACGTGCGATCTCATGCCTGATTTGTTTAGAGTTAGGCTCTTTTTTAAGATAATTTTGATATAGTGCAATAGCGTCATTAAATCGATGACAATTTTCATAACACCGGCCCAACGCAAGTACGACCTCCAAATCCCTTCTTTCGATTGGCTCTAGTAGCTCCAGTGCTTTAGAGAACTGACCTTGATTTTGGTAGCAACGCGCAAAACTAATTAAACTGATAACATCATGTTGTTTGATATCTAAATAAATATTAAGCGCTTCGGCAACACGACCCAGTCCTTCATAACAACGTGCTATGCCAATGGCAAGACCTACAGTTTTAGTGTCAACTTTGCCAAAAAGTTGCAGTGCAGTAGTGTAATCACCCGTATCACAATAACAAAAAGCTAAGTCATAAATAGCATGTTGAGATTTTTCCTTCATGTCAGCATAAATCGCGAATGCCTTAGGATATTCCTTACACCTTGCATAACAAAGCGCAAGCCGCTCTCTATGCTCAAGGGTTCTTTTTTTAACATCAATATCAAGCATTGCATCCCGTGCTGCTTCAAAGTTCCGTATCCCTAGATAACAAGAGGACAAAGCAAACAAAACGGGAGGCGTTTTATTCATTTTTTTTAGCAGTGATAATGCCTGCTCAAATTGTTTTGCTTTAAGTAATTTTAAGGCAGTGGGAAAATCGGGCTTTTCAGTAGGTCTTTGCATGAAAGTCTCTTCAAATGTGATTATTTATTATGATCAAAACAATTTAATTCTGTACCTTGGGCGCTGCATCTTCTCTTACTAAACCACTCAGATGCTCCTGAACAAACTTCTCCTCTAAATAGCACGATATTAACGGGAAAGGCTTAAATTAATATTAAGCCTCTTGTTATTCCACAAACGAACCTTTGAACACGACAAAGATTACTTTGGACATGATCCTTGTGCTA
>DJAM01000109.1:0-5833 GCA_002429595.1 Coxiellaceae bacterium UBA6002 | reverse complement strand
GTGCTAACGTCTCGCACATAAGCCGACGTCCCGCGGACAAGCCATAAGATAATCTTAAGCTAGCTCATTTATTATTCTGCTATTGTTTTAAGAGGAACACCAAATGCTAGCGCCACATGAACACCAAACTGACCCGAGACTCACTATGAAAGATTTGGATATTCATCCAAAGACGATTGATCGAGTTTTTATTGGTTTTGATTTAACGAAATTAATTTTTCTTCCGTTTTGTGACCAACACTCTTCTAGCATGGTGTTTGATAAGATTTGTTGCCTTTCAAGAAGGTTAGGAGTTCGTCCTATTGTAGAGCGCTATATATCACTAGAAGAAGAGCGACCGTTAATAATAATTTCCAAAAATGATTTTAGTTTGCTCTTCAATATTCCAGCTGAGAAAATACACGCTTACAATCACGATGATCAGCAATCCTTATTCTACCATTTACTAGGTAATAAGAGCCTTTTTGGACCCGACCAATCATTAAAGTCAATATTAACTCGTCTTTCAGCGGCTATTGCATTTGACCTCACACCTAAAGGTGATCATCCTACCGAATGGGAACTTGAAACACCAACCGCAGAAGCTGAGCCCGCCAAAAAAAACGCTAGCTCAGGGAGCAAAAAACGAAATCATTTGCAGCTTTCGGGAGAGCTTGGTTCAACCGAAAACCATTCGCCCACTTTCTTTGCTAAATCCCCAAAGTCAGGAGATGACTCACAACAAGAATCAGAATATTCACCACAGGGTGTTGCAAGCAGTGCTGAAGATGCACAATGGGATGAAGTCTTGCAATATCTAGCTGATTGTCCAGACCTGCAACCATGACTCTAGCAGAAAACAACAAATTGATGAAAATTTAAATTGCCCGGTTCAAATCGAAATTAACTTCAACCCAAGATCACAATTCATTCTGCGAGTAAATGAACCTTTAAACGGCATAACAGTTACTTCAGCAGTAACCCCCACTATGCCATCAACGAGATGACCTCCCACTACGTTATGGCTTCTATCACCTAGTGCAACATGAATGTGAGCGATATAATCTTTCTCATCATGGCCAACGTTGCCATCCATTGAAATCAGCTCGTAGATCCCAGTAAATGTTTTATTCTCATACTCTTTAGTTTCTAAATTATAATAAGCAACAACTGGATTTTCTAATGCACCCAAGCCGCTCAGCGAAGCACTTTTGAGTTGAAGTTTCTTTGCACATTCACAGATTACGGAATGTAAATTTTCTCCTCTGTGAACGACTAATAAAAATGGTGATTCTGGATTAGTTAGTTTATCAAACGATTTTGAATCAATCGTTGTAGTGGGTGAATTTTCCATAGTATCTCTTCGTAAAGTTAAAATGTTTATTGTTAGTTCGGTGCCATCTTAACTTCTTTTAAAAGTTGTTGGTACAAAGGTTCCAATAATTTGGTATGACCAGCTAAACGGTAGCGCTCCATATACTGGCAGGCATAACGCAGTTTTATTGTGCCAATATATAAAGCGCCACCTTTCAACTTATGTGCAAGTGCTTGTACGGCAGTCCAGTCACTCTCAGCGTAAGCCTTCTCTAATAGCGGTAATTCGGTTGGAAAGGTTTGATCGATAAGCATGGTCAAAAGCTCTTGCAACATTTCAATAGTACCAACTGCATTCACCCCTTCTTGTTCATCTAATAACGGATATTGTTCTAGTGCGAAGAGCTCTTGCTCTGTTTCTGGCAATTGGTAGCTCAACGCTGAAGTTTCCGTTTCTGGCGATTCTTTTTCCTTTTTTAGTACCTGCTGAATGACGGGCGAAAAAAAACGAACATCAACGGCTTGCACTTTTTCATCGGTAAGCGGCTTCGATAATAACAAATCCATACCCGCTGCTTGTGCTGAATTTTGTAAGTTTGCGCCGTGGGCGCTTAAACCAATAATAGGTAATCTCTCACGACCAGTGACTTTTTCAAAGGCACGTATCATCTGAGTAAATTGTTGGCCATCTATTCCCGGCAGCCCTAAATCGGTAATGATTAGTTTATAATTATTATTCATCACTTCCCAAATACCGTGTTCAGCAGTTTCGACATCAATAATGGTAAAATTAGCTCGCTGCAGAACAATCCTTACAACTCTTCGCGCCACACGATCGTCTTCAATTACTAATACTTTACGTGATGAAACATCGCCTTCATCATTTGGTAATTTTTTAATCACTGGTGGAGCATGATTTTTAGGTAACTTATGGTTATTTGCCATTAAGCTAGCATAGCCTCGCAGCTCTTCTTGACTTTCTAATGCTTGCGCAGCGCTGCCGATTTTAAATGGTAAAATCACTTCAAAGGTTGTGCCTTTATTTAACTTACTTTGTACTGCTATAGTGCCACCCAAAATTGAAACATATTTTTGCACAATAAATAAGCCTATGCCATGCCCTCGATACTTGTTTTGATAAGAGGGACTAGGGGTTATAGCTTATGGCCTACGCTTCTTAGCTAGTTCCTTATACCGCTGCTCGAGGGCTTTGAGCTCGTCATCGGATAATTCGTCAATTGCTATTCTTTCGTTTTTAGCTTTTTCTATTACGAGTAGTAGTTCATCCAATTTTATTTGAATAGTTTCAGTATCTCGGTTTTGGGTGTGTTGTATCAAAAATACAATTAAAAAGGTTACAATAGTAGTGCCAGTATTAATGATCAACTGCCACGTGTCGGAAAACTTAAAAATTGGACCACTTACGAGCCATAATAAAATTAAAAGTAGTGCCACGAAGAAAGCCCATGAAGAGCCAACAATATCGCTGGCTTTTTTGCTGAACTTATTGAAAAAATCCATTTTAAATCTTTCACCCTCACCGTAATTTTATAAGTATAATACTTATTACCAAAAAGTTGGATGGCAAGATGGAGAAAACGACTTACCAAGGATTATCAGAAGGTGAAGCAGCAAGCAACCTCCATAAATATGGTCCTAACGAACTCGCCTCAAAGAAGAAAAGATCGACTTTATTTTCCCTTGCGCTAGAAGTGATACGAGAGCCGATGATCCTGCTGCTCTTAGTGGCTGACATTGTCTATTTTTTCTTAGGAGATCACAAAGAAGCGGTGGTCCTCCTCATCTTCGTCTTTGTCATCATCATCATTTTGATTTTCCAACAACGTAAAACCGAACGAGTCCTAGAAACATTACGAGATTTAACCAGCCCTCGAGCCTTGGTGATTCGCGACGGAAAATATCGACGGATTTCAGGCAGAGAGGTCGTTGTCGATGACATCTTAGTGCTGGAAGAAGGTGATCGAATTGCAGCTGATGCCGTACTGCTTGATGCTTATGATTTGAGGATCAATGAGTCTTTATTAACAGGAGAACCGATACCGGTTAGCAAGAAGAAAGCAAATGGCAACAGCAAACCACACTTTCCAGGAGGAGATGATTCACCCTATGTCTATGCAGGCACGATGGTCACCCAAGGGCAAGGCGTTGCCAGAGTCATTGCGACTAGCAGTAATACGGAACTCGGAAAAATAGGCAAAACTATTCAAGAAATTAAGCCGCAGAAAACACCTCTGCAAATTAGCACCAACCGCTTGGTTAGAAATTTAGTGGTAGTTGGGCTGACCTTATCAATTTTCATTGTTTTAATTTATGGTTATACCCGTGGCTCGTGGCTTGGAGGAATTCTTGCCGGCATTACTTTTGCGATGGCGATGCTCCCAGAAGAGTTTCCAGTTATTTTAACTGTATTTTTTGCATTAGGGGCTTGGAGAATTTCTAAACAATATGTCCTTACTCGACAAATTCCTGCTATTGAAGCACTAGGTGCCACTACTGTTTTATGTGTCGATAAAACTGGTACGCTCACTTTAAATGAGATGCAGGTAACCGAACTGGTCGTAGCAGGCGATGGCATTACCATTGACGAAGACAATAAAGAATTGCTGCCACCAAAATATAACGAGCTTATCGAATATGCGGTACTAGCAAGCGAGATTAAACCTTTCGATCCCATGGAAAAAGCCATCCACACATTAAGTGAACATCACTTAAAATCATCGTCAATCCTAAATTCGAAACGACAATTAGCGCATGAATATGAGCTGACCTCAGAATTTTTAGTCATGACGCACATTTGGCAGTTAGCAGAACCTGATCGTTATGAGGTCGCAGTCAAAGGTGCGCCGGAAGTCATTTATCGACTCTGTCAATTAGATGAAGTCAAAAGGAAAGAATTAACCCAAACCGCTAGCCACATGGCCGAAAAAGGACTCAGAGTGCTTGGAGTTGCTAAAGCAATCACTGCAGATCAAGAATGGCCTCCGACTCCTATGGGCTTCAATTATACTTTTCTAGGTCTAATTGGACTCAGTGATCCGATACGTTCTTCTGCGAAGCGGGCTATTGAAGCTTGTCATGACGCTGGCATTCGAGTCGTAATGATTACAGGAGATTATCCGACGACTGCATTAGCCATTGCAAAACAGTTAGGCATCCAAGATGATGACCAAATTATTACGGGCCAGAATTTAATCGAACAAAGTAATGACTCTTTAAAGTCCGCATTAAACAACAGTAATGTTTTCGCTCGTATTTTACCGGCACAAAAATTAAAAATTATTGAGATTTTCAAATCAAATGGTGAGATAGTTGCTATGACTGGTGATGGCGTGAACGATGCACCAGCCTTAAAAACTGCCCATATCGGTATTGCTATGGGCCAACGTGGAACTGACGTGGCGCGAGAAGCGTCTTCAATTGTATTATTAAATGACGATCTCTCGTCCATTTTAACCGCAATAAAACTTGGACGAAGAATTTTTGATAACATCAAAAAAGCGATGAGCTACATTTTCGCTATTCATATACCAATAGCAGGTTTAACGTTAATTCCATTAATCTTAGGTTGGCCACTACTCTTCTACCCTATTCATATTGCGTTTCTACAACTCATTATTGACCCAGTTTGTTCGATCGCTTTTGAAGCAGAACCTGCCACAAAAAATATTATGAATCGACCACCTCGTAAATTATATAAATCTATTTTTAGTAAACGATTGGTAACATTCAGTGTTTTTCAAGGAGTTAGTATTTTAGTATTCACGCTTGGAATATATTGGTTGGGATTAACATTTTATCAGTCAGGAGATAAAGCTAGAGCTTTAGCATTTACGACTTTAGTCTTTGCAAATTTAAGCTTAATTCTGATGGATCGTTCCTGGGCACAATCTTTGTTAGCCAATATTAAAATGCCTAATAAAGCGATGCGGGGGATCATAGCAGCAGCACTCATCGTCATCAGTTTGGCACTGTATTTGCCGTTCTTACAAAATTTATTTCATTTTGAATTTTTAGAGTTCAAAAGTCTGTTGTTATGCGTTATCACTGGAATCTGCTCAGTTGCCTGGTTTGAAGTCATTAAATTTTTCTTTTACAAACAACCTAAGAACCCTAGCGCTAACTAGTCGGCTCCTCCATTGGAACAACCACAACTTGGCAAGTAGGACTCATTCCCGCAATTCGATAGCCTTGAGGAATATAATAAAAACTCAATGGCGGACAAAGAGCAGTTTGAGAAGTTGTGTTTAAAATATCTGTGGTTGCAGGTATTGTTGTGACTGCTCCTCCAAATGCTGGTGTCACAGCAATATCAGGTGACACGGGAGTGACAGGAGTCGTTAGAACAGGAGTGGCAGGTGTTGTTACCACTGGTGCGACAGGTGTCACCACAGGAGTGGCAGTTGCTGGCACAGCCGTTCTAGTGACAGTTACCGCTTGTTGGTCAGTGGTCATAACATCTTGCGCGTAGCTAACAGGTGCTAGGAAAATGAGGCTGAGTATAATTGTTTTTAGCATAATC
>DJAM01000127.1 GCA_002429595.1 Coxiellaceae bacterium UBA6002 | reverse complement strand
CGATATTAGATCAGCCTATAGACGACTTACTCTACAATATCACCCTGATCGTACAACAAATGAAAACACAGCTTTATATATAAAAATTAAGAATGCTTATGAAACCTTAAGAGATCCTGAAAGAAGAGCAACTTACGATGCAAACAAAAGAGAAACCCATCGCGCTGATAGCTTTGCTAGAACTTTACAGCTAGAGTTGGACAGAGCCGAGCTCTTTTGGAGAGGAAGAATACTAGCTGCGATTCCTGCGCCAGTAATTTCTTTACCAGTAACGCCCATTCTTCCTATCGATAGAAATGCTAATTCACGCCGGAGGGTTCAAAATCAAAATCCTCCTATGTTCCGTAATGATGAACCACATGCAGCTGATGAGGGTTTTACCCCTATCACTATGCCGGGCTTTTATCACAGTTTTCCCGATGAACCATCGTCAGCAGCCGCTAACCATGGTTTTTTTCGTGGGCCTAGCTCTAATAACTCTACTTCAGCACCTAATTCGTTTGGAAACTCAAGATCAGCGAGCAATGCTCCTAGAAATAACTTTGATAATCTATTAGCTAGTCTCTACTTAGATTTACTTTTATCCCCACTCTTAAGCAACTCTACAAATAACATGGAAATGCTTGATTCAGTGATTAACGACTACCTCAATTTAATGATAGCTCGTAGCTTGCAGCAGCGTCTTAACGAACGCTTTGCCAATTCCATACCAGCCGCTGCTGGAGGATCTAACTCTAGAGTTTCAATATTAATTATTATTATGCGGCGTAATTCAGGAATGTTTAGCGGCGTCGGAGCAAATCAAGAGTCTGCTAACTCAAAAATTGAGATACCTAAACTTTCTGAAAACCATCAAAAGCTTGATGACATTAAGTTTGATGAGAAGCAAATTCCTGAAGAGTATATCTGTCCTCTTAGTCTCAATGTCATGTCAGATCCAGTTTTCAATCCGTCAAAAGGATTACCCAATGTTGAACGATCCTGGATATTAATTGAAATAGGAAGATCAGGTAAAAACCCTTTTACTAACTTACCTTTAGATGTTTCTGACTTACAGAGCAATGGAAAATTAAAAGAGCAGATCGATAAGTTTGTTGATGAGGCTGTTAAATCTCACAAGAAAGAACAACCCAAAATGTAAATGCAGCCTGGGTACAACCCAGGCTACTTTTTTATAGACTAAACTGGAAACCTACTGCAAATAGATTGTAGTGTTTGCGGTCAAACTCTACAGACCAAGGACTTGTTGCTGCATGGCCTGGAGAGACTGTTGAGCCAAATGTGAAATTGCTGTCACCAACGTACAAATATCTATATTCTGCGAATAAACCTATTCTTCTGCATAGATCATAACCCAAACCAACTTTGCCTTGCGCTGCAAAAGTCGCATCTCTGTCACTTGGATTTGCGTTGAAGTGATTGACTCCAGGTTCTGGTGGAGCTACTTGTAATGCATCTGCATCGGTGACGGAAATTACAGCACCACCAAAGCCCACGCCAACATAAGGATGGAAGTGACTTCGGCATGGGAGATTAAGATTTAACACTGCATTGACAAGAAAGACGCCGGTTTTCGTTGGAAATGTCACTAAGAAATCATGCTCATCAAGTCTTTCGGTATCATTACCAACATCATGCGCGGTAAAGGTACTTTTTCTAAGGTAATAACCTTCCCATTCAACAGCAGGTGCCAAACCCCAACTTGAGCAAGGAGTGGGTAAAATTTCAGGTAATTGATAACCAACATGTGCACCGAAAAATGGAGATGAACGGTGCTTAGTGGTTCCAAACGCATTTACTGCTAAAGGACCACCTACATCTAGGAAAAAAGCTGTGCCGTATTGATTAATATCTACCTTGTTAGAATCGCCTCGACCACCGAATATTCCGAGATAGAGTTTTCCAGGATTGCAGCAGCATGATCTCATGTCTGCAAAGGCATTATAACTGATTGAGGTGAGTAAAATTCCAAGCAAAACTTTTGAGAATTTTTTACCTTCTTTAATTCCGTTTAATTTCATTTAATTATCCCTTTTTTAACTGACGGCCAAGTTTGATATGGTTGTTAGTTATTGTCAATTATTGTGAACTACTGAAACATTTGAAATATAGAATGTAGCCTGGGTAATACCCAGGCTACCTTTAGTTTTCTAAGTTTGTCGAGGTTTAAATATCACCTCATCAGTACTTACATTACTTTTATTTTTACCTATTTCCTTTGCCGCCCAAAATGTCATCGCAGTTGCCGCAAATGCACCCACTACTCCAAACACTTGGCCTCGCGGTACTCTAATAGGCGGTTGCTTGACAATGGCAGGCGGTACAGCCACTTCGACTTGTTCTGAAAAATATTTTTTCATAGTCGCGTTGATATTTTTCTCTTTCATAGTACACCTCATAAACAATTTAATAGTTAAAAATAAACAAAAATTTAAAGTTGTAGATTATTAGCCCTTAATGGGCTAAGAGGAATAATGAGATGTGAGAATATAAAGATGCAGAAAGCAAATGATATGTGCCAAAAGGAAATGTAGAGTTGTCTTTTCTGATAATCATAGAAAACAGTCTCAAATTAAATATTGCTAAGTTTTATTATATAAAAGACAATCCACATGAGTCAACGCTTAATTTTAGCTAATTATTGCATTTGTGAATTGTTTCGGATAAGTCATGATAGCGCCAGAAGTAAATATTTATAAAGTTCCTCCCGATGTACTTGCAAAACAGGTATTTCGTTATTTTACAATTTTCGAATTATTTCGTTTAGCAAGCGTAAATCGACTTTTTGCTAAGATCGCAAGGCACCGATTACTCTGGCAAGAAAAATTTCGATCGCATTTTGATCATTTATCACCATTCTTACAAATTGATCCCAACACTGATTGGCGTTTGCTTTTTATCAAAACTTGTACTGAACAATACACTCCGAAACAAACAAGAGTGTTCTTAATTGCACAAGAAGGCGACATCGCTGAATATAAGAAAAGAATAAAACAAAAAAATATCGAGGTTGATAACTTCGTACATTTCTCTGACAAAATGAAGCGTAAACCAATCGGCTCAATTATTTCTTTAGGAAATCAACAATTTTTAAACACTATTTTTGTAGATGCATGCAACCGTTATTTTGGATATGCAGGCACGTCTCATCCACTACTCAGAGATAGCCATGGCTGGAGTGCTGCGCATTGGGCAACAGCGTGTAACCAAGCTAATGAAGCGATTTCACAACATTTAGCAGGAATCAACCTTGACCAGTTTGCAGTGACTCCGTTACATCTTGCGGCTGAATTTGGCCTTGAGAGCAAAGTTAATTTTTTTCTCAATGAGCTTAATTATCATCCATCTGCCAGAACTAATACGACTGTTTTAGCTGCTCAATCTTTACCTTGTACTATTAGGGAAACGGCACTGCATTTAGCAGCAAGCGCAGGACAATATAAGGTTGTTGCTAACTTTTTAAAAAATCCAAGAATTAACGTTCACGATACGGTAGAAGTAATCCTGCATGATGAACCCTACAATACGGTGGTTAATTCAGGCATTAAAGCTCTCCATTGTGCTGCGAGAAACAATCACACCAAAACAGTGGCACTCTTCCTTCAAAGCAGACTTTCACCATTAGAATGTGATCTCTATGGAAACTTTGCTCTCCTTTATGCCGTTACTTTTCGAAATAGTAAAATGTTTGAAGATTGTATGTGCGCACTTCCTGCTGAATTAAAAACCGATGACATTTTACTTTTGAATCGATCATTATTTTTGGCTGTAATACGACAACAAATTGATTTTATCAGAGAGCTATTACTAAGAGGTGCCAATCCACACTGGCTAAGTGCCAATGATGATCCAGTCCCTAAACGAACAGCAATTGATCTTGCAGTTGATCAGAGAAATGAGGAGATCTTACGTTTACTGCTCACCTCTCAAGAAAACTTTTCAAACGGCTTATATAGACCACAAAGAATATCAGGCATGCTAAGCTTTATAGGTCTTGCTTTGGGTTTTATTGTAAGCGTTATCTCGGCTATCACCTTAGTCTTTGTTTCCAACCCCAGCCTAAAATTTTTTATTTTTTTATTACTACTTGGTCCGATCAGTGGTGCCGTTGTAGGATTTTTACTTGCCAAATATCTGGAATATAAATCGACACGTAATGCTACGAATTACTTACAAGATATTGCAAATTCAAATAATGATCAAAGAACCGAAGAGCTCGATCTAGAAATCGGAAGAAGATCAGATGATGCAACAGCGAGATCTTGTTCGCCTTTCGGATTTTTCAATACCAAAAAAGTTGATTTGTATAAAAAGACGGATGAGGTAAGATTAGGTTCCGTGGTTGGACAAATTTAAAGGAGTTATTCGCATGGAAGCAGCTACTCGTCTTAAATATTTACGCATCGCTTTGATTATCTTTGGAGTTTTTTTAATTGTCGGCCTCTACCCTTTAATGATGCTCTGGCCTTCCGGTTGGCGCTGGATTCCTAATCAGCAGAATTATGAGCAAATGATTGTGGTGATTTATTTTGTGCTCGGCATTTTTCTAGTTCTGGCTGCTAAAGATCCATTGGAAAACTTAAGTTTAATTTGGTTTACCGTGTGGTCGAGCATTGCACATGCTTTAGTGATGTTAGTTCAATCAATTGTTTATTCTCACGAGCATGGTCATTTAATGGGTGATGTCCCCGCTCTGATTCTGATGGCGATTATCCTGGCTATATTGACGCCGCGTAGGAAGGATAGAAGAAGCAAAATGTCTACAACTTTAAATTAACAGACATTTCCTCTAGATCTTCCTCTCGAAATTGAGTCAATGCTAAACTCCATCGCCTTTTAGGCAATGGAGTTTTGTAGTCTTGATGTGAGAGAAAGTGCAGCAATTTGCTGTTGTTGCACTTCAATTTTGTTAAAATATTCAGTCATTATCATGCTGATCATCACGTCCTTTCTGTTATAGATTTTTTAAAATGCAGGTCTGGTAAATATTTTATGTGTGTCTGACTCTTTATCCTCCAGGATGGCTTTAAATTGTATTTTGCATTGGGACTGCAGCGTTTTTTTAACTAAATCCATTTCTCTACTAATAGCCACTAATGGAGCATTCATTTTGAAAGTTGTCGCTTTCTTCTGTATTTGATCGTCAGATAAGTGAAGGCTGTCATAACTATCATCTCCAACCAAGTAGAGCGGCCCCTTAGGTTGCTTGGCTCTTAATTGGGCGAAGATGCTAGTCCACAAAGCCTCGGGATAGACATGGGGAGGGTGAGGACTAAATCCGCATCGATAACTCAATGACAGCCTTGTGAAAAAAGGTTGCACTCATTTTCCTTTTAACGAGACAGAAGTAGCATTGTATTTTGAATATAAAAGAAATATCCAACTAGCGCTTGCTGCTAAACACCCACTGGCTTCAAAAAATCTCCACACAGCCGTAACATTTTTAGAGGGGAGAGCAAAGCGATTGGACGCTCCGGTAGCAGTTCGTTCATTAAATAAAAACGATAGACTAGCAGCTATAGAGTTCTTCGAACGCGAAGCAAACGAATTATCAGGACTGAACTCCTGTTGCTGTACTCTATCCTAGTGTGGGTTTCATTTGTAAATTAAAAAGAATAGTTAATTACAAATAAGCCTCAATAGCCTCCAAACCAGCTTTGGCACAAATGCCATCAAGCTCAGATGTCGCGCCACTGACACCAATTGCTCCTAGGTGCTGCCCATCTTTAGTATGGATGGGTAAGCCCCCCTCGAGCAAAACAATTCCAGGCACAGCTAAGTACGGGCGATTATCATTCGCTAAATTTCGCTCGGCTAACTCTTTAGTCGACACAGGAATACTGGCAGAGGTAAGCGCTTTCAAGGGAGCCATCCTGACGCTAATGAAATTATTGCCATCCATACGTCGAAAATATTTTAAATTGCCATGATTATCCATAATAGCGACGGCAATTTTAATCTGAAGTTCGACAGCTTTGTTCTCGACACTATCTGCGATCATCTTTGCCATTGGCAGAGATAAGGATTTGGTATTTAGTAACATGAGATATCCTTATTTGTGACTTCCATTTGGACTTGTATTGGGTTTTGGTTCTTTTGGCAAGTCGCCATCACCGTTTTTCTTTCCTTTAGAACCGTCAAAAAAATCAGTAGCCGCTTTGCCTACTCTACTTAAGAATCCTGAAGGTGCACGAACTGGCGCAGGAGGACGCGGTGTTTGAACGGGTGAACTTTCAGGCGAGGAGGTACTGCGTGAGCTACTTACTGATGTACCTGACGCATTCCCTGATTCTTTTCTTTCAAGCTTAGGGCCTCCTCTTGGGCATTTTTTAAAAAAGCCTCTTACCTTCATTTCATCGTTTATTTGACTCTCTGGTATAGTTTCTAGGTTTCGGCTTTTTAAAATATCATTTAAATTAGCTGTCAATTTTGCACAGGGGATGTTTAGTGTCAAAGAGTTGAGGTTGCTATTTTCAGCACGACTTAAAAAACCTTTAAATACCTCATCAATAATGGCTTTGTCAAATGCTAACACCTCATGGATGCCCTTTGTATATCTACGTATTGGATTGGCATTGATCACAATCCGACTTACATAATAGGCTATCGCACGAGACGTACTTGCGTTTGGAACACGATAAACAGTATCCGAATCAGAGGTGTACCCGTAAATTTTTTCTAAATAAGCTGCGAGAAAGTCGTGCACAAGCCTGTAATTTGGAAAGTCCTCGTTAAAGTCTCGTAAAAATCTTTTATCTTTTTTAGTATTACTATCTTTTTTACTATTAACTTTACCTTTTTCTTTTCTTGGCTGTTCTGAGGAGCTTAACTTTTCTTCAGCAGCCTTTAACTTTTCACCCTCAATCTTTTGCTCCTTATCATCTAAAAAAACATAATCGAGATTCTCGCGCAGTAACTCAATATATTTTTCCACTTGACCATTATACTCTGCTCGCTTAGTCGCAATACCTTCGTCAGCTTTACGATATTTTTCTAATTGTGTTTTAACGGTTTGCAACCATTTTTCATAGTTAGTTTCACTTTTGCGACAAACTTGATCAAGGTATCTTTGCACTGCCGACGGCAACTCTTTGCGCTCAAAAAGACTTAAATCTTTCAGCTTAGCCTTGGTAAATGCTGCAATAATCCATGCTACAACTTTGTCAAATTCCCCATCTGTTATGAAAGTCATTTTTGGAAAGAAAAGTTCTTTATGTTTCTGAACTTCAGGATTGACTCCATCACGGACAGTATTAACATGATCATAGGCGAGAATTTCTGTAAGTGCTTGGAATTTTTGTTCGATGTTGCTTTCTTCAGGAAAACCAAATATAAAAACCCATAATTTTTTTAGCAGCTTGTTAAATTTACCAATCGCTTTTTTACGTAACGCAGAAGAGTATCGACGTTCGATTTCTTCTGCAGTCAAGTAAGGAAGATTTACGGTTTGCTTTTCTTTTTCATCCGCAATAGTAATTGAAAAAGTTACATCGCGCATTGCGTCTGTCCTAAAGCAATCTGCTTTTCGATAAGTTGCTTGAAGTAATGTTTCTTCTTGACCAAGTTGCATCAGACACCTTTTAAGTTTTTATTAGCAAAGTTAGATTCAGCTTGCAAAATTGACAGCAAGAGTTTGGGTTTGAGTGTACCCAAAAAAAGAAGACTATGATATCATATATATTTTGTATCGCAAATATCTCAAAAATTAACAATATTTTGGCAATATGTTTACTAAGGATACTAAAAAGCGTAACTCGCTTAAACCACTGCACTCCGCTCCTGTTAGGCGCTCAATCACGCAACAGCGGCAAGAAAACGACCAGGCTTTAACTAGTTACCTAGAAGCTAATGCAGCGCTGAAAAATTTTTTAAGAGTCTATGGCCAGCAACTTCCGCCTGAAAATGCAACGTTTAATAATGGAGTGAGATTTCTAACAGAAGAACAAGCACTGCACCGTTTTTTTAGAAATTATGGCAATCCTTTTCTTTCCGTCCAGAATTTGCCACACAATACACCAGTGCCACTTAGAAAAAAAATCATTAGCTTAGTTCTATGCTTTGCTATTGTGCTATCTCAGCTTATAAGTGGTAATGTTATTTTACTGCCATTAGCCTTGGGATTATTGTCGCGTATTCAAATCTCATCTGCACAGGCAGTAGAAGCTTCTCAAGCAATTGCTCCCATCGTACAAAATCCTTATACCCCAAATCTTGCTGCTAGCAGAATAAAAGCAGCTCAAAATTTGGTAACAGAGTGCTGCAGTATTTCATTACTTTTTTATCGTCCGAGGATAGCCAGATCAGAAAATCAGCCTAAAACAGTATTTTGTATTCGGTCTGCTACCCAACCACAGTTATCGGAAGAATCATATCAAGCAGCAGCTCAAGATATCGCAGCAGTTTTTCAAAATAATAAAGAGGCAAATCGAAACAGCTTGTCAGCTTATAATATCCTCGCAAAATTTCCTGTCCGTGAAAATATCCGTTTAGGAATAATGCAGAAAGCCTATGACTTACTTCAACGGGCCTATGATTTTTTAGAAGAGGAATTTTATCAGGAACAACACACTGTTACTGATGAGCCGTATCACTTTGATGAAGTATCTAGTTCAAAATTGATGATTCAAGCTGAAGAACAAAATCTTGATTTCGTAGCCGAACTTTTAAGATTCGGCGTTCCATTGTCTGCCGATAGTCAATTAATTCTTGGAAAACGTTTAGTTTTATTGAATGACTTATTGAAAGATACTGAAGAAAACACCAATACAATCGATTTACTGTTTCAAAGCGGTATTGATATTAATGTCGCAGATATGGCTTATAACCCACTTTATAATGCGGTAGTCGAACAAAATAAAGCCGCTATCGATCGATTACTAGTGTCAGGTGCAGACACGCTTATAAGAGACGATGAGAATAGATCACCATATAGAGCGGCGCTGAAAATTGGTGATCTAGATACCATCGCAAAATTGACAAAAGCAGCTCAGTTTCCTGGAGATAATCCATTTATTGTTGCTTACAATCAGTGGTGCACTCTAGCTTTAGCAAACAACGAAAAATTACAAATGGATGTCTACCAGATTTTGGTGAATGTAAAATTATTTAACATTCATATAAAAGATAGGAATGGCAATAATCTCTTACATGTGCTGTTAGCTAGCAAAATCTCTTTGGAAGCTAAAAAGCGTCTCTTACGAATAGCAGAATTGGTTGCACCTGAGCTCATTGCAACAGCAAATGATGACGGTAAAAACCCCTTACGAATGGCACAATTTAATTTGGACAACGAAAGTGGTTTTGCATTAACTTATTCAATAAAAACCTACATCACAGATGATCACAAAACACTTCGTCAACTCATGCCTGATCTTCATAGATTGATGGCAACTTACAGGAAGCTTCACCCAGAGCCCCCTTTTCTTGAACGTTTAGTCTCAGGTATGGGGTTGCTGGTGGCATTAGGTGTCCTTTTGTTATTACTTGGAACGTTGATCACAGTATTATTTAAGCGAAAACCAAAAGAAGCTTTCGTGCATAAAGGCATTTATTGCACCCTAACCTTTACAGAGATTGCTAAATATAAATATGAGTGGCAGCTAAAACTCTTGCCACGCGAAGAAGTTTGCGAAAGACATAAGCAATTTCCAGCAATTCCTCTTCGTTTTGTTGGCATTTCAGATGAAGAATTAAAACAAGGAGTAGCGAATTATTTCAATAACACCTTGAAAAATAACGTCTATTACTCCCGTAAAGATCTGGCAGAAATTAGAGCAACAGTAGGTAGCCTTCTTTTTTCAGCAGAAAGAAGTCTTATAATCAAAACCGAAATTTATCAGCAAACACAAGCCAGTCGCGCCTCAGAAAAAAGATTAGACAAAGAAGCTAGTAAATTAGAATGCATAATTAACGATTACTTGGCTTTTCTCAACGAGTTGGATTCTTATGATGATGAAAACTATGATTTGCCTTATACAAATGAACAATCTAACGCCATACTATCTATTCTCGAGGATCTTAATCAGCTAAAGAAAGAAACGTATGCAAATTTGCAAGAATTCAAGAAAGCTTTTTTAGCTACTTCATCTATTCTCACTAAATATCATGAGTTAGTTGCTACTAGAGATTTCAAGAAAATTGGCTTTGAGTTATGGCAACTTTTGAAACCCTTAGAGCCAGGCGAATTAGAAAATTTAAAACAAAACACTAATCTAATAATCAGTAAGCGGAATAGCTATACCTTAGAAACAAATAGATTTCTATATGACCTTAGAACAAAATTCGAAAAAGAAGTTTTAAAGCTTGAGAATAAACAAAGTCATGCTGCAGGCCTTAAGAAAACATTCTCTGCAACAAGACATTCTGCAAGCGCTCCTGTTAAATACGATAATCAATTAAGGTTAACTCAACATAAAAACCCAAAAGCTCTTGAGCCAAAATCAAATGCACCAGTGAGAATGACGACCACGGGCAACGTGGTACAAACCTTCTTTAATAGATTTAGAAGTCCTACTAACTGTGACAGCAAATCTATAAAAATAAGTGACAAAAGTAATGATGAGTTAATTGGCATTCTTAAAAACCATCTTGAAGTCTTGACTGAGCAAAATAATCGTTATGCATCATTCAAGAATGATCAACAATTAAGACCTATTTATATTTATGCAATGCGGTTCCATATGTTCCAAATTAGCCATTGCGCTCTCTTAATTAAAAGAAAACATTGGCAAAACCAAATTGCTAAAAAGGAAGATCAAACTGCAAAAGAAGTGCGTAATCTTTTAGGCCATCATGGCTATCTTATTGAAGATGACCAGGAGGTTGCAGGCTCAGTTGAATCTGCCCTAGCCTCTTTTAATAAGGCGCTAGAAGCAAAAGAACTGACTTTTGCTGGCTCACTGCTTCACGACAGAAGCAAGCAATTAGCCAAAAAAGATGATAATAGATCGGTTGTTGAACTTAAAAAGACTATGATGGATCTATTACAACTAATTTTTAAGCTGAAAGAGCCGATTACCTTTCTTAGATCAGAAGAAGCTTGGCGTAAGGATGCGCTTAAAATGTTATTAATGGAATTTGCAGAGTGTAACCGTTGTTTACGTCGGTTTCATAATTATACCTGGAAAAATGGCCTTCGAGACAAGATCGAATCATATTATATGGTTGAGGGACGATTGAATCATCTTTTGAGGGCGGTACGTCATGGCCATGAACCCAGAACACCTGAATTTACAGATGAGAATTTGGCAGTGCTGGTTGAATCGCTTTTTGTAATGAATTGTTCTGTAAATTTAATTGCTGTTATTAAGTCAATAGATCACTGTACGCGGCAATTATCGCCAATGTAAGGTTGTTGATAAGTACAATATAGTTAGGTAAAATTTCTAAGTTTTTAATTAATTTTCGTGGAGGTTTATATGCTTGATAAGACTGAGCCTGAGGGGCTTGATGTTGTTGAAAATCAAAGGGGCTCTAGTCGAATATTTTTTCAAAGTCTTAAAAAGGGTCAATTTCCCGAAGTAGTTTTTATTCCTGTAATTAACGCTCCAAAAGAAGCTAAAGAAAAGCCAAAAGATGAAAAACCTAAATTTGATAAGCACGGTCGTCCGATTACTTGGGTGAGTATTGGTCGTTTCAATTTGTTCAAAGCCAGAGCGAAGCCAAAACCCTCAGATGAAGCTAATAGCCAAACTGAGCAAACGACTCTGAGCCCTTTAGATCGACCTTAGCTCCTACTTTAGAGACTTAAAACATTAATTTCTGTCATTCGCGCGCGCGGGAATGACAGCTCATTGAGCCACTTGGCTACGAGCAGTAGACTGCTTTAAAAATTTTGGATTTATCGGTTCAAAGCTACCACCCAACACATCATGCAGCCACTTTTCTGTGTATGCAAGAGTCACATCTATATTTGCATAGCGCCTAAAATTGTGTCCTTCATCTGCAAACGAAATTAACGTAGCTTTTTTATGAAGTTGCTTTAGTTTATTAAAAATCTGTTGTGGCTCCATTTTATTGATGATTGGATCTTGATCGCCCTGAATAAGTAGTAAAGGCTGTTCGATATTGCTAGAGAAATTCAGTGGAGAATGATCCTCTAAAAATTGCGCCCCTGCTGTGGTATTTGGATTACCACCCATACTTCTAACAAAAGCGCCCTTCGTAAAAAATACTTCGGAATCAGATAACGGATAACTTGGGAAATCCCAGTAATTCGGGATTTTTTTCATTACCGTAAGCAAGCTGGAAGGCCCAGAAATGGAAACACCAACTATAAACTCTTTAGGCGTGAAGGTTAATGCTGCTAACGTTGCGTAACCACCATAACTGCCACCCATAATCCCAACTTTAGCTTTTGTTGTTATACCTTTATCGACACACCACTGGACTGCATCGATTAGATCAAAAAGACTTTTTCGACCCCATTCGCGATTACCAGCACAGATCAGATTTTTGCCTAGGCCAGATGATGACCTGAAGTTTACATTTAAGACGGCATAGCCACGACTTGCTAACCATTGCGCGTAAGGATGATATCGCTCGCTATCTCGGGCTTGAAATGGTCCACCGTGTGGAAACACAATTAAAGGAACAGGTTTTTTTAATGCGTCAAAGGAGATTGTTCCACGGGGCAAAGTTATATATGCGGTTAATAACAGTCCATCTCTAGCCTTAAATTCAAAAGGAATCATTTCACCTAAATGGGGATTTGCTTTAGCAACCCATAAGGGGCTAAGTTGGTTTATTTGGCGATTATATAGATAAAAACTTGACCCTATTCTCTTCGCCTGCTCAACTCTTATGATCCAGACATCTTTATTTTGACTGGCCACCACGAAATTATTACCTAGTTGATTTGATAACAAAGCAACGCTTCTAGGTCTCAGTTCATGCCATTCTTTTTTGAGCCAGGTAGTTGCATACATCACAGGAACGCCATCGACAAAAACAACATCATTGATATCACTTTTAGGATCATGTGCTAACTTGATTTCATTTTTTGTTCGCAAGTCGACTGATTTGAACCAAGTAGTATCAGAATTTCTAGAATCAACATAATAGCAAGTCGAACCATGAACACTGATTATTTTTGAGTGAAACGCATCGTCAGGAGAGAAATGCACAAAAACTTTATTGTCGCGATAGACATCGATTGAGCCATCTTCATGAACTTGTTCTTTAAAGATTGGGTTAAGCTTTTCATCAAACGTAAAACGCGAAAAGCGGTTATTGTTAAAAACTTTGGTCAATGTTTCCTTCTGGGTATCAAGAATATAAATATCATGGAAATTTGGATTACGATCATTAATACCAACCGCTAGTTTTGCTCCAAAAATTCCAAAAACTTTAGCCGAAATGTGTTGGAATTTTTCAGTGTAATTTTTCATTACTCCAGATTCAATATTCACCGAATATAGTTGTTGCGCCTTGGAACCATTACTGTCTTTTAAAAAAACAATGTTCTTCGAGTCATCTGTCCAAAAGAAGCGATAAATTTCTGGGTTATCAAAATGGGTGAGTTGTTTTATGAACTTGTTGGGTTGTTTTGGATCATTACTATATAAAAAGAGATTCATTACACCAGTTGGCTCTGCTTTGACATAGGCTAAATACCTGGAGTTTGGACTTATTTTTATAGCTAATACTTCTGGAGGGGTGAAGAGTTCGGCTCTTGGGATGTAGGTGGAAGTTGGTTGAGAGGTGGCTGTTGCTAGTCCGGAATAAAGGAAAACTAGAAACACACAGAACAACTTCATTTTTGCCTCATCTGGAATATTTGATCGACGATTGTAACATGTCGCCTGTGTGAAACCCAGGAGACCTAATTTGTTCAACCTCTCCCCCACTAAGGGAGGAACGAAATGGTAGCCGACGTCTTTCTACGTCGCTGCCGACGACGTTCTGCGTCGCTACCTGCCGACATTTCGCGGCGCTACTTGCCGACGTTCCGCGACGTCAGGTACTACCAACGCAGGACGTCAGGTACTACCGACGCATAAGGTCCGCTACTAGCGACGCAGAACGAAGGCGAAAGGTATGATTTTTCCAAAAGAAGATAAATTTTGTCTGTCCAAAAGGGTGATAACCACGGCAATTTCACCAAAAT
>DJAM01000118.1 GCA_002429595.1 Coxiellaceae bacterium UBA6002 | reverse complement strand
ATGACAAATAAGGCTGCGCGGAAATGACAATGAAAAAAAATAACATCACTCTTCAGGGAAGTTTTTTAAGTATTTTCAATACCGGCACCCTCATCACCGGAAAGCCAGGTATCGGCAAAAGTGAATTAGCGTTAGCCTTAATAGAACGAAACCACCAACTCATAGCAGATGATCTCACCGAATTCGAAATCATAGATGGGAAATTGATTGGCCAGAATCCCCTACCTCGTCCTTTCATTCATCTACGCGGATTAGGATTATTCGATATCAGCCATCTCTATGGCCCAAGCGTTATCAAAGCTAGCCAAGAGCTACAACTGATTATTGAATTACGAGACGTTGACTCCCAAGAATTACCGGAGCAATGCTCTCAATCATTAAAAGATATCAGCGGATGCTTGATTCCATGCGAAACTATCCCTATCATCATTCCACGCAATTTAGTGGCATTGACTGAAATTATTGTGAAACGATATTTGCTTAATATTAACCAGAATTGGCTTGCCAATAACAGTTTTGAAGAACTGCTACAGCAAAAGATGGAGTGTAACCTTCCATGAGTGTAGCGATTCTCATCATTACGCATCATGAGATTGGGCATGCATTAGTCAATGCTTTGAAAACCACTTATGGCAATTCTCTGCCACTCACTTTAGAAACTTTCGAAGTTCGTACAGACGCCGACCCCGACCAACTTCTTCCAGAATTGAAAGCTATCATCAAAAACATTGATAAAGGACAGGGGGTTTTGATTCTCACTGATCTTTTTGGGGCCACACCGAGTAACATTGCCTACGAATTACAAAAAGCTCGCCACATACGAATCGTTACCGGACTCAATTTGCCTATGCTCATTCGAGTCATGAATTATCCAGACTTAGACTTGCCGGAGCTTTCGGAGAAAGCTATGAGAGGTGGGCAAGCTGGTATTATCGGTTCGACCGACTAACCACCTACCAAATTACGGAAAATGTGCTTGTGATTAAGAAAAAAATTGTTATCGTCAACAAACTTGGGCTTCATGCTCGTGCCGCTGCTAAATTAGTTCATTTAGCTAGCCGCTATGCAAGTGAAAGCAAACTCATACGAGGCGATAAAGTCGTTAATGGCAAGAGTATTATGGGCGTGATGATGCTAGCCGCGAGCCGCGGTACTGAAATTGAATTAGTGGTTGAAGGAGAAGATCAAGAAGAGACAATGCAAGCTCTATCAGATCTCATCAACAACAAATTCGGTGAAAGTGAGTAGCAGTTTTTACGGATGATGATTTATAGGCAAATCTCTGTTAAAATATGTGTTATTATCACATTTTTTATTGAGAGGGGGGGTCTTTAATGGCATTTCCCATAGAAGATTTTTCGAAGCAAAGGGATGACATTCTAGCACATCTTAATCCAGACTCAGTGCTCTACAGCGAGCTCAATAACAAGTTTGACAATTGTCTATCCTACGCTAATACTCGCCATCAGTTCCAACAACTTTGTGAGCTTTACGCTCTTATTAATTCGGAACGCTGTGTTGGCTACTTCAGCAGAATAAAAAAAAGAACACTATTAGAGGAGCTTAACAGAACTCTATTCACCCTTATGCGCGACTCTATTAGTGCGGATTATCGTTTAGCGCCACCGCCAATGCCCAAACCTGAGAAGTCCAAGGGTACTCTTTTTCAAATGGGCCTATTTTTAATGATCGCACTACTAGGCACTTTTATTGCAGCCGTGGATAGTGCCTCGATCATGCAATCAGTACTCAGTATCGTCTCTAAAGTCACCCATTTATCCAATCTGATTCTTATTCCAATTCAAGTAGCCTTTGCTGTTCTATGTGTATTAACTTTCTATGCCCTAGAATTAGACAATGTCGCTAAAGCGGTTGGTATTCGTATTTTTGACGTGAGTGTGACCTTCAAACTCTACGCTGACCAAGCCGTATTTCTGCAACAATCCTTCGAGCTTGTTGAATCTCAAATGACCAATCCAGATATCTCACGTGAAGAATTTGATGATCTGAAAACTAGATATCAGCGTTTGAGCGTCGTACACGATACTTTTCAAAGTAAAGTTAACCAAGCCAAAGATGCTCGTGACAATCCTTCCACTTTTAAAAAGGTCACAGGGATGATTACGCTCGGCCTTGCGGCTACAGTTTGCGGCACGTTAGGCGCTTTGGGTGCGCAGGCGTGTATGCCAACCTTACTGCCGTTAATCATTGGAACTGCAGCAGCAACCGGACCCTTGGGATTAGGGATTACTCTTGGTGTCATGGCGATCTGTTTTGTAGCAGCAGCCGCTCTTTACGCTACTATTGGAAAAAAGCAGATCGATAAATTTATCAACCGCTGCTGGGGAACACCTGCTAGAGCGATTGAAGAACTTACTGAGAAAAATACTGCGATTGCTCGGATCAGAGGCAATGTATTAGGCTCTATCAGAGGCAAGGAAAGATTTTTTGCTCAGGATGAAGAGCTTCATCGGTTAAGAATTAGAGCGGGAGTTGAGCCTATAGAACCCGTAAATAGAAGCTTCAATGGCGCAGAAGCGCGTGCTGCAGCACCTTCCTCAAGAGTGGCTAACCGCTATGCGGCTGATTTTCATGAACGTCAAACTCAACGAAGGGATCTTGGTCGAACTGCACATGCTGTAGAATCCAAAGCACTAGCTGTTCCTTAACCTTCTTCTGCTATTGTTCCCGCTTGCGGGAGAGGGAGAAAAAAAAGTGAAGAGGCACCCAAAAAACCTACTCCCCAGCGATCATCATCTCACCAACCAGCAACGAACCGGTTTGGATCTTACTACGACGATCCACATCATTCGCAACACCTATGATATTTTTGAAAATATCACGCAAATTACCAGCAATAGTGACTTCATTGACAGGAAACTGAATTTCACCATTTTCTACCCAGTAGCCAAACGCTCCCCGGGAGTAATCACCGGTAACGATATTTACACCCTGACCGATTAATTCGGTGACTAAGAGACCAGCACCCATTTCAGTTAACAAGTCTTTCAAAGATTTTCCGTTCGAAGACAAAATGAGATTATAAATGCCACCGGCATTGCCTGTGCTTTCTAATCCTAGCTTTCTTGCAGAGTAACTGCTTAGAAAATAATTGGTTAAGATGCCGTTGCTAATAAATTCTAATGATTTGGTCATGACCCCTTCATTATCAAAGGGAGCGCTGGCTATTCCTTTAGCTAGATGAGGATTTTGGATTAAATTGAGATGTTCTGGCAGAATTTGTTTTCCTAAGTGATCGACCAAAAACGAAGATTTACGATAAATACTACCACCGCTCATGGCCGAGACTAAATTTCCGATGAGACTTTTCGCCATTTCAGGATTGAATATGACAGGTGCCGAACGAGTTTTCAACCGCTTAGCTCCTAAGCGTCGAACTGTTTTAGCGGCAGCCCGTTCTGCAAGTTGTTCGATTGGCATTAAATCATTAGCATCTCTGGCCATGGTGTATTCATAATCACGATGCATTTGACCATCGCTCTGCGCGATTAACACACAATGAATGCTATGATGACTACCAGGATAAGAACCCACGAAGCCATTTGAGTTTGCGTAAACGTGTAACGAGCGGTGGCTACTCACTTGAGCCCCCTCGGAGTTAGTGATTCGCTGATCTTTACGCGCTAGATGTTCGCATTTGATAGCCAGTTCCAACGCTTGCTCTGTGTTAATGTCCCATGGGAAATCAAGAGCAACTTTAGGATAGTTAAAAGCTAATTGCTGCGGCTCGGCCAATCCTGAATAAGGATCGGGGCTAGTATATTTGGCGATATTACAAGCTTTCTCGATACTCAGGTCAATTGCCTCTGGCGAAAGATCAGAGCTTTGCACTGAACCGCTACGCTGATCAAAAAATACGGTTATCGCCATACCTTTATCATTATGATGCTCTACAGTTTCAACTTCTTCCAAGCGAGATGACACAGAAAAACCACTTTCAAGGCTCACAGTCACTTCAGCACTGGTAGCACCTTGTTGCTTAGCTTTAGCCAAAACTGATTCACAAAAGGACTGATATTGAGCCTCATCAAACTTATTCATATTTTCCTTAGCGATTTTTCAGTGGATCTCTCTCGCATGCGAGAGAGGATTAAAGTAAGGTAATTATAAAATCCCCCTCACACCAACTCTCTCCCCCTAGGGGGAGAGGGAGATTAAAGATGCTATGTTCTATTTCTTTTTTTATCCCCTCTCCCGCTTGCGGGAGAGGGTTAGGGTGAGGGTGGTTTCAAAATCACTCCTCAACTGCTCTCACTTTGCAAGGATAAGAGATTTGAAATTTTAGTGAGCGCTTTCCTGCTTAGATTTATCTTTCTTACCCTTCATTCCACCATGAACAATCAAGACTTCTTGATCTTCTTGCACCATCTGCGGCACATTCTCTAAAGCCAATTCCAAGACTTCATCAATCCAACGGACAGGGCGAATGTCTAAATGTTGAGTAATATTTCTTGGAATCTCTTTCAAGTCTCTTTTATTTTCTGCTGGAATAATGACAGTTTTGACTCTACCGCGAAGCGCTGCGATGAGTTTTTCTTTCAAACCGCCGATTGGCAATACTTCACCACGCAAGGTAATTTCACCTGTCATCGCAACATCCGCTCTGACTGGAATTTTGGTTAGCGTTGAGACTAATGCTGTACACATACCAATACCAGCACTTGGTCCATCTTTAGGCGTTGCGCCCTCTGGAACATGCACATGGAAGTCATAAGAATGGAAGAAATCTTCCGGAATACCAAAAATCTTTGCTCGGCTGCGTACCACAGTCATTGCCGCCTGGATAGATTCCTGCATGACATCGCCTAATCTACCGGTATAGGTTGATTTACCACGACCTGGTATTGCAACGGCTTCGATCTTAAGTAATTCACCGCCGAATTCAGTCCAAGCAAGTCCTGTGACTTGACCAACTTGATTCTCTTTATCAATTTCACCGTAGCGGAACTTTTTAACACCAAGATATTTTTCAATATTCTTGCTAGTCACTAATCGTTTCTTTTGATTTGGTTTTAGCAAGATATCCTTAACCACTTTACGACAAATTTTTGAGATCGCACGCTCTAGACCTCGAACGCCTGCTTCCCGAGTGTAATGACGGATAATTTCACGTACTGCTTGATCAGTAATGTTGATTTCTTCTGGTTTTAAGCCAGTTGCAGTGCGTTGTTTTGGTATTAAGTAGCGAGTAGCGATATTAATCTTCTCATCTTCGGTATAACCCGCAAGTCTGATGACTTCCATACGGTCAAGTAATGCCGGAGGTATATCTAATGAATTCGCTGTTGCTAAAAACATCACATCAGAAAGATCGTAATCAACTTCAAGGTAATGGTCATTGAAAGAGAAGTTTTGCTCAGGATCGAGAACTTCCAACAATGCAGATGCTGGATCGCCTCTAAAATCCATGGCCATTTTATCAACTTCATCCAACATAAATAATGGGTTACGGACTTTGACTTTACTTAGTCGTTGAATGATCTTGCCTGGCATCGAACCAATGTAAGTTCTACGATGGCCACGAATTTCCGCTTCATCACGAATACCACCTAATGACATTCGCACAAATTCACGACCAGTTGCATTAGCAATCGATTGTCCTAATGAAGTTTTACCGACACCAGGTGGTCCAACTAAGCACAGAATAGGACCTTTAACTTTCTTAGCACGTTGTTGTACTGCTAAATATTCAATAATTCGCTCTTTAATTTTTTCAAGACCGTAGTGATCTTTTTCCAGAATTTTTTCTGCTTTAGATAAATCTTCACTAACTTTAGAACGCTTTTTCCATGGCACCCCTATCAACCAGTCAAGATAATTACGAGACACAGTTGCTTCAGCGGACATCGGCGGCATCATCTTCAACTTATTAAGTTCCGCAAGTGCTTTGTCTTTTGCTTCTTGAGGCATACCGGCTTTTTCAATTTTATCTTTTAATTGATCGATGTCATTGCCAGGACCCATTTCACTTAAGTCGCCTAATTCATTTTGAATGGCTTTCATTTTTTCATTCAAATAATATTCGCGTTGGCTTTTTTCCATTTGCTTTTTAACGCGACTTTGAATTTTCTTCTCAATTTGCAGCAAATCCATTTCAGCTTCTAGATAAGATAAAACGAGTTCAAGTCGTTCTAAAATTGAAGTCGCTTCAAGAATTTTTTGTTTATCAACAATTTTTAATGGCACATGCGCCGCGATGGTATCTGCTAAACGCGCAGGATCATCAATGCTTGATAAAGAAGTTAGAATTTCAGGTGGAATACGTTTATTGAGTTTCACATATTGTTCGAATTGCATGAGTAAAGATCGAACAACAATTTCGACTTCATTCTGAGGTGAACTTGAATCTTCTTGTAATTCTAGCTCTGCAACGTAATACTCTTCTTCTTCAATAAAACGAATAATGCGAGCTCGTTGATTACCTTCTACTAAAACTTTTACCGTGCCATCAGGTAATTTTAACAATTGCAAAACTGTAGAGATTGTTCCAACTTCATAGAAATCATTAATTGAGGGTTCGTCAACACTCGGATCTTTTTGCGCAACTAGAAAGATCTGCTTACCATCGTTCATCGTCGAATCAAGCGCCTTGATCGATTTTGGCCTTCCCACGAACAAAGGAATCACCATGTGTGGATAGACCACTACATCACGTAGTGGCAACACAGGCATAGTTAAAGTGTCAGTTTTATTTCCTTGTTTACTCATAAATCTCTACTTGCTTTGTTAAACTTGGCCTTAGGCATCAACCTTTATCTGATGCAACTCTTGAAGGCTCCTTATTCTCATAAATCAATATGGGGTCAGATTCTGAATTTATCACTGCTTCATCTATTACAACTTTACTTAGTCCTTTGATTGAAGGTAAATCGTACATCACATCAAGTAATACATGCTCTAAGATCGATCGTAAACCTCGTGCACCGGCTTTCCTAGACAAAGATTTCTTGGCAATAGCGCGTAAAGCGCTGTCCCTAAACTCGATATCGACCTTTTCCATGGCAAATAATTTAGCGTATTGCTTGGTGAGCGCATTCTTAGGTTCGGTCAATACTTTGATCAAAGCCTCTTCATCTAATTCATCCAGCGTAGCAATCACCGGTAATCGACCTATAAACTCGGGGATCAACCCAAATTTAATCAAATCTTCGGGCTCTGCTTGCTTAATTAACTCACTGACTTTGCGTTCATCTTTACTTCTGATTTCCGCCGAGAAGCCTATACCACCCTTTTCTGTTCTTAATCTAATGATCCGATCCAAGTCAGCAAATGCACCGCCAACAATAAACAGAATGTTTTTGGTGTTTACTTGCAAAAATTCCTGTTGTGGATGCTTACGACCACCCTGGGGCGGAATGCTAGCAACCGTTCCTTCAATTAACTTCAAAAGAGCCTGTTGCACCCCTTCTCCGGAAACGTCGCGGGTGATTGAAGGATTATCCGATTTACGGGAAATTTTATCGATTTCATCTATATATATAATGCCGATTTGCGCTTTTTCAACGTCATAATCGCATTTTTGCAGTAATTTTTGGATGATATTCTCAACATCTTCACCGACATAACCCGCTTCGGTCAGCGTCGTAGCATCAGCGATGGCAAAAGGGACATTTAAAACGCGAGCTAGGGTTTCTGCTAACAGCGTTTTGCCAGATCCGGTCGGACCAATCAGTAAGATATTACTTTTACTCAGTTCAACATTATCATCGTCGCTATTCGATTGGATTCTTTTATAGTGGTTATAAACGGCAACCGATAAAGCCTTTTTGGCAAAGGATTGACCAATTACAAACTCATCAAGTGCTTTAGCGATTTCTTGAGGAGTAGGCAGTTTGGTTTGAGAATCAGGAATTTTGGTGAGTTCTTCTTCCCGAATGATGTCGTTACATAGTTCAACACACTCGTCACAGACATAAACGGAAGGTCCGGCTATTAACTTACGGACTTCATGTTGACTCTTACCACAAAAAGAACAGTAGAGAACCTTATTTTCATCGGTCATGAGCCTACCTCGTAAATTATACTAACTACCTCATATGGGGACAGTAGTTGTTTATTTCAATTATAGATAAACAAATTAATTATGGAGATATAGGAGGCCATTCTAGTTACTTCAAGTTGTCGTCACTAGACGATTTCGAGGCACCTGGAATAGCTTGCCAGGTATCGATGACATGATCGATTAACCCGTAGGCTACAGCTTCTTGTGGTGACATAAAAAAGTCACGCTCCATATCCTTACGTATTTCCTCTATTGGCTTTCCAGTGTGTTTAGCGTAAATACTATTGAGCATTTCGGAGACACGTAATGTTTCTTTAGCGTGGATTTGAATGTCAGTGCCTTGCCCTTGATAGCCACCAAGCACTTGATGAATCATGACCGTAGAATGAGGTAAGGCATAGCGCTTACCCTTCTGACCGGCTGCTAAGACTAAAGACCCAGCGCTAGCAGCATGCCCTAAACAGAGTGTACTCACGTGAGGCTTTATGAATTGAATGGTATCGTAAATGGCAAGACCGGCGGTTACTACCCCCCCAGGAGAGTTAATATAAAGACTAATATCTTTATCTGGGTTTTCTGCTTCTAAAAAAAGCAACTGGGCAATTACTAAGTTAGCCATATGTTGTTCAATTTCGCCCACCAAGAAAATAACGCGCTCTTTGAGTAAGCGAGAATAAATATCATATGCTCGTTCACCGCGAGCGGTTTGTTCCACTACCATTGGGACTAATGTGTTTAACATCTATTCTTCACCTCTTGGTGCCGGATTCATAATTTCATCGAATGAGGTTGGTTTATCTACCACCTTAACCTTCTCTAAGATTAAATCGATTGCCTGTTCTTCAAGAACCATCGCTTCAAGTTCGGAAAGAGCTTCTTTGTTTGAATAGTACCAACCAATAATTTCTTGTGGTTGGTGGTATCCAGAGGCGATCTCTTCAATACGAGCCTTCACTTTTTCTTTGTCCACTTTAAGTTTATTTTCTTCAATCCATTGAGAGAGTAATAGACCTAAAATCACATTTTTGCGACTTTGTTCCTTAAATTGGTCAGCAGGAAGCGTCGGTGCATTTTTTTGACCAGTTTGCATTGCCCACTGTTTTTGGAATTGCTGTTGCAGACGAGTAGCTTCTTTATCGATGAGCCCCTGTGGCACATCAACACTATTGTTTTCAATGACCGCATTGATGATTTGTTCTTTAATCCGGTCGTGAATACGCTTATTTAGTTCTCGCTCTAGATTCTGTCTAACTTCTTTATTTAAGCCCGCAACTGTGCCATCTGACACGCCCAAGTCCTTAGCAAACTCGTCATTAACTTCAGGCAATTGTGGTTCAGAAACTTTATGAACTTTCATATTGAATTTGGCTGGTTTGCCTGCTGCATCTGGCGAATGATAATCTTCTGGAAAGGTAACATTGGCGACCACGTCATCCCCTTTTTTAGCGCCAAACAGTGGATCTTCGAAGCCTGGAATCATTTGACCCCCGCCAAGTTCCAACTTGAAGTTATTAGCCGAGCCTTTATCAAACTTCTCATCGTTAATAAACCCTTCGAAGTCGATCTCCAATAAATCACCCTTTTGCGCACCGCGGTCAACTTCACTCCACTTAGTGTTTTGCTTTCTAAGCTTATCGATAACATCGTTGACATGCTGATCAGTCACTTCAGAAACAGGTTTCTCAACTGAGATTCCTTTAAGATCTAATTTAACCTCGGGATAAACTTCAAAACTGGCTTCATACTCAAAAGGAGCATCGTCTTTAATATTTTTAAGTTCGATTTCCGGAGTTCCAGCCGGATAGAGGTTTTGCTCTTTAAATGCTTGTTGGAGGGTCTGCCAAAGCACATCTTGAATCACTTCTTGACGCACAGCATCGCCATATTGCAATTTAACAACAGCAGTTGGCACTTTTCCTTTACGGAAGCCTTTGATATTAGCTTTCTTTGCGAGCTCTGAAATACGTTTATTGAATTCATCTCTAATAAGCTCTGGTGGCACGGTCACCTTCATTTTACGCGCTAAACCGCTTAAATTAATCACTTCAGATTGCATGCAATTTCCTCTTAATGGGCTAAGTATTAGCAAATGGTGCGAGAGGAGAGACTCGAACTCTCACAGGTTACCCCACTGGAACCTAAATCCAGCGCGTCTACCAATTTCGCCACTCTCGCTTGATGGGTTATATACGGAGGCAAAGTCCTTATTTTTACTCATAGAATGGACAATTGCCATACTATAGACGAATTAAAAATAAAAACAAAGGGTTGTGTTGTGACTATAATGAACTCTAACACGATAAATTGATCTGAGGTAGTGTGCAAAGTTTAACCTTTTGAAGACTTTACCCCTGAAATCCGGGAACGTGAACGGGAACGTGTACGATTTAAGAGGTGCCAGCATTTTTTTCGTACACGTTCCCGTTCACGTTCCCGAATACAGAGACAAAGATTTTCAACAAAGACAGCCAAAGTTCAGTAGTGTATATTGCAATCATTCTTAACCATCACACAAAAAAAGGGAGGTGCCCATGAAACCCTATCAGCATGATTTCATTCAATTTTCATTGGAAAGTGGTGTCTTAAAATTTGGAGAATTTACGCTTAAGTCAGGCCGCGTTAGCCCGTACTTTTTTAATGCGGGCATGTTCAAAGATGGTAATGCCTTTTACAGGTTGAGTTCTTTTTACTCGGATACGATTGCTGAACATTTTGAAGAACAATATGACGTTTTATTTGGCCCAGCTTACAAAGGTATCTCACTTGCAACATCTGCAAGTATTGGCCTGCAACTAAAATATCAACATAATGTCCCGGTCAGTTTCAATCGCAAAGAAATAAAAGATCACGGTGAAGGCGGCAAGATCATCGGCTCTCCTCTTGCCAATCAACGCGTTCTTTTGGTTGATGACGTCATCACGGCGGGTAGCACTATTCGCGAATCAGCAGAATTAATTGATGCTGCAGGTGGCAGTTTAATTGGGATTGTTATTGCATTAAATCGCCAAGAACGGGGGCTGACCAGCGAACTTTCTGCCATCCAAGAAGTGGAAAAAGAATTTGGCCTTCGTGTAACCAGTATCATCTCGCTGGATAATTTGACCGAATTTTTGGCAAGCAATAAAGGCTTTCCTGATGCCGAAAAATATATCAAGGAAATCACTGATTATCGCGCTAAATATGGGACTGAAAACTAAACCACTTACCTAGTCTATACTTATCTTCATCCAACAAGGAGTATAAGTATGAAAAAAGTGTTACTCACCTTACTGCTTTTGGCTACGTCAAGCGCCATGGCCGATACCTTATATCAAGGGACAGTAGGCGGTTACGCCAATGGTGGTCTAAGCATTGGTGGTAGTATCGGTTATACCACGAATAATGTTGGCTATGGCTATACCGGCCAGACCATTGGTGGTATTCCTTATGAAGGCCAAAATTACCCATTCGGCTCTCAATGCTGTAGCTGCAATAACTGCAATCCATGTGGCAATAGCTACGGGTGTGGCCGCTAAGAATTCTTCCTCTCCCGAGGGTGGGAGAGGAAACATTAAGGAAATATTAAATTTGCATTATTTAACCGCCTTCAGTACCGTTCAATTAAAGTTAAATTAACGCCTACCACCTCTTAAACAACTCTTAATACTTAGTAATTCGATTTTGAATTTGATCTTGTTTAATTAAAAATAACTGTTTATCATTAATCTTTACAGAAAAACCGCTGCATATCTCATTATTTTAAAAATAGGATATTCACATGAAAACAAAACTAAAATTTTCTTTTTTGTTTGCTTTAGTTGTCAACTTTTTCGTTGTAGGGATTGCGCTAGCTAATATGCCATCACCCGCAGGCTTACCTAAGAATTGCCAGGTGTTATTTGTCCAGGTAGCAAAACAAGCAGAACTAGCACCTAATCCCAACCAACCAAATTCATATAATTTGATCTTAAAATCAGTAGAACCCTTCACCAGCTATTTTACTGATCGTCCAAATCGTTTTACTGGGCTGCTGAGCACAGCTAATTTTGTTTCCTTCTGGCAAAATGAAGTGGATATTCAAAAAACTCCACCAAATGTTGCATTAGAAACGTCTAACGTAAAAAATGGCCAACGTATTAATCAGGTCTTAGAGTTATCAAATCCTATCTATGATGCTAAAAAGCATGTGATTACTTATACCGCAAAATCACTAGAAGGCCCGTTACAACCGATGAACCTTGGTTACACTGTGTTATTTATCGATGACATGACTTGGCATGGTAATAAATTCGGCCACAAGTAACATTTAACAATTTTCTTTAAAAGGGGCTAATACGGCCCCTTTCCTTTTCGTAGGGATAAATTTAATTTGTAAGCTTATGTAAGGTGATCTATGGCCCTCCAACGACAAGAAGCGCAACCTCTTCTTCATACAAATGGAAGAGAAGATAATCATGATTTACTTTCACTACGACAGCGTATTTTTCAGGCTCTGTCACACAGCACCTGTCTTCATCGCACAGGCCATATTGTAAAACATATAATGAGTTTCCTTGAGGAGACTTTGGAAGGCGCATTGATTGGCTATGGAACGTACATGCTACTTTCTTACAACCCAGACAATGTCACCGAGTGGGGTTATATCCTGTTGGTTAATGGCGCGTCCTTTGGTGCTGCGATTGAATTTATGGAAATGATAGGACGCGTTAGACATCAAGATTACGAAACCTATCGCACTATCAAACAAGCTATAGCAGGCGCCTTGGATGGAGCAAACTTTTTTCAGTCGTTCATGGGGCAAAATAATCGTGGCGTCCTAGGAGGTTATGGTGTTTGCCTAGGACTGGCGACCATGAAATCTTATGTTGATCTTCGGCAACATCGTCCATTTTTTCGTTCTCGAAATGGCAAGGCGGTGAAATATATTACTGATGGTCTTTACAGCTTGGCAATGGCAGCTGGTATCGGCGCGTTACTATTTCAACTTGCCTTAGGTTTTAACAATAATTATGTACCCCCGAGCGTTATTTGGCTAACGATTACCGGTATCGCTGTTACCAATTTAATCGCCACTTTTGTTAGGCAATACTCTCGAAACGATGTTGAAGTTAGCAAAAAGTATGTGGCTGCAACTATTGTTACCGCATTATTTTATGGCGCCGCTCTGGCGTTGTTTGGACTTATTGGTCAGCTAGACATTATCGACGATACCAAACCAGCAGGTGATGATAGTTTCTCAAATACTCAATTTGGGCTTGTCATAGCAGCGGCCGCACTGTTTGGCACAATCGCTAGTATCAAAAAAGTGGCACTTGATATCCAAGAAGACAGATACCACCAACTGATGGCATCTAATTACCACGCACATGCCATGCATAATGCTACAGACTCTTCTGATGAAGAAGATGACCAAATTGAACTCGATATCGACGAAGAATCAAATTGCAGAAGCAGATTTTCTAAGCTTTGCGCTCCAGCTAAAGATTGTGTTGCGTCGTTTTGGCATTCTAATGCCCAAGGCACAGATGAAAGTGGTTATGAGCAAATTGATGAAGTGGCTGAGGGATGTGGTTCAAGAATAGCTCGATATATTGCTGCTTTACCACCTTTTCGTCCGACTTCGTCCTCACAGCGTTCCGATGGGGCAAACCCTCTGCTTGATGTTGATGACGAAGCTTTACCTACTCTATATCGAGTAACGGGTAATGCGGCTGCGGTCTAATCTAGCCTAGGTTGCAGTATAGACACTAATTTTATTTTAGGGGATCTTTTAACAATTAGACAAGTAGTCCTCACTATAAATTGGCCGGGAAACCTTAACATCGAAAGGTGGGAAGGGTTATTCCCCGTCCTAACCTGAGCCGAGATTTTTACCTTAGGCTCTATCAAGTTTCACTGATATTAATGAGGAATTAAAACATGCAAGATAAACAGTCGCAAACTAAAAAAGATTCTCCAGCCAGTGGATCTGTCTCGAAAAAGCCTTACATAATAAAGTTCGGATCCAATCAAAGGCATGTTGGAACTAAAAAAGACGGGCCCGAATCAAAACCAATTAAAGTTAACTTGGGTCCTCTGGCTTCGATACCCTACCTATCAATCATGCCTCACTTTGTAAAGAAAGATAAGAAACGGCCTGAGGTGGAAAACATGGCAGCTAATGGAGCTCTAACAGCTCCCAAAACCAGTTCAAAGCCAAGCTCAGCCAAGAAACATGAGGGGAAAACAAAGAAAAGAGCTGCAGTAGCATTAGCTGAGTCTAAACATGATAAATCGGCTTCCTCAAGAGAGCTCACTGAAGGAGTCTCTAAAAGAGTTAGACCAAGTGCCAGTGCTCAGACGAATTCAAGTTCTTCAAAAAATGAAGGAAACTCCCTTCCTGTAGCTGCAGTAGGCACACCCAGAGAACAGCTGTGGTCAGAGGTAAGAAATGCTTCAAAGGCGGATTCTGAAGGTAAAACAATGCAAGCAAGTGAAGTTTCATCTCAGGGTTTCTGGAATCCTACTAGACAGTCTAGCTTGGATGAGCCAGGAGTCGCTGCTGCTGCTCTTTTAGCGAATCATTTCCAACCGAATCTCTAACGGAATTTGCTAAACACTGAGCTCTATATAAAAGAAATTGGAAAAGAGCTGGTCAGGCAACCAGCTCTTTTTCTATGATTAGCTATTGCTAACTTTACCGGTTTTAGCATCGATGGTTACGTCGGTGCTGTTACCTTGTTTGTCAACAACGGTTGCTTTGTAGTTGCCAGAATCAAAAGAAATGGACTTGATGTAAGAACCATTCTTCTCAACTTTCTTAGCAGCTTGAGCAATGCTGAGAGTATGAGGAACTTTACGTTGGTCAGCAGTTAAGCCAGAACCATCAACGTCTAAACTTTGCTTATCGCCATATCGATCAGTCGCATCAACTTTGAATTTACCGCTATCTTTATCAAAGTCTACTTGATGAACTACATAACCAGCTTTTTGAAGCTGTTGTAACAAGTTAGAAACGCTGATTGCTTTAGGAGCTTTAGCAGCGGCAGTATTATCGGTTGATGTAGTGGTTGTGCTAGTTGTAGCATTGCTATCAGCTGCTGGTGCAGTTGTAGTAGCTGAACTAGAGGTTGCTGGAGCTGTTGTTGTATCAGCAGCAAAAGAAGCTGTTGATAAAGAAGCTAGAAAGAAAGCTAAAACAAGTGATTTTTTCATCGCAATTCCCTTTTTTGAAAAAATAATAGAGAGTACTCCCATGAGACCCTGGCCAGTATTATAGGAAAGAATCTTTTTGTAGTCACTATTTTTTTATGAAACCAGGATGAACCACATCCCCTCCTCTACTTTTATTCCCTCTCCCGCTTGCG
>DJAM01000020.1 GCA_002429595.1 Coxiellaceae bacterium UBA6002 | reverse complement strand
TTGTCCGGTAACTTGTCCGGTTTTGCGCCAAATTGTTACCATAAAGCCATCCGTTATGGAAAATTGGGGTTCAGGTAGACCTACTTCTTTACAGCGGCGAATCATATCCCTAATGCCAGTCCCCATACGTTCAATATATTTAGCAAGGTAAAGAGGTTCTGCTAAAAGTGGATTTGTTGGCACAGAACCATGTGGCTGGCGCAACTTTTCTAGGGATAATGAGGCCGGTAAATTTCCTGGATTCCAAATTTCAAGACGATTTGAAAATAGCATAACTTGCACACTGCCATTGCTAGTATAGTCTCGGTGTGCAACCGCATTAACAATTGCTTCAGCAATGACTTCAGGTGGTATTTCATAATCTAAGGGGGCTTCGGGGCCCTTATCCCTTGTGCCCACGCTGATGTTAATTTTAGCCATAACAAAATTAATAGCTTCGTCGATTAACTGAAATAGCGTGCCTTTATAAACTTGATAGGAAGGAATTGGTTTAGCAATCTCGGCACCGTGAAAATGAGCACACTTAACTTCAGATGAGATTAAAAAACGTTGTGGTTGTTTACCAAATAAAAGGATAGCGGCGTTTGTTGGTGTGTTATTTTCTAATAAATTTAAATGAGTAAGAAGTTCATGAGGAAGCGTTCTTTCTGATAAAGGAAAATTTCGTGCGCGTTGAGCACGTTGCAGAAAGAGAATCACATTTCCTTCATCCAAATCTGTTATGTCAGATTTAAGGCATGGGCTCGCATCAAAAGGACCACTACGAATGAATTCATGTGTTTCTAAATACTGGACTAATGCGGCGTAAACACCTGCTAGCAGTTCAGCGGTAGTGTTAAATCTACGACGAATTAATTCTTTCCCTACATTGCTAATCAATTGTTGAATTTTAGGGTGGCGATGGTCATCATTAGAACCCTTTATAAAAATAAGCCGAGTTTTGAATTGCTTACTAGCTTGTATATATTCAAGCTCGGTCGGTGAAAATCCTTCAATATTTTCTTTGCCATAGTCATTGCCTAATAAACCGATGTAAATGTCACATTCAGTAACGCCTTTTAAAAAGATGACATCTGATTTATTGTCCATGGCGGGGATAGCTTCGAATATAAAAGGCTCAAAGAAGCGATGCATTAGTGGATCATTGTTGAGCCAATCCCGAAGAGCTAGTCTTTCCTGCATAAACTCTTGTTGTACGCTACTGATAAAAATACGAAGTTTTTTCATCGGATATCACTATTTATTGTAATTCTTACTGGATGTATCTAATATCTACTCATCATCAGGCAATAAATACAACGTTAGAAACGTTAACAATTCAAAGCCACCTTGCACCATATGATTTTCTTCTAGATCAAATTTCATGACCATTTGATCGGCGAGAAAAAAAGCCAGCCAATACGTTAGCGAAATAATAAATGCCAAACGGGCTCGGGGTAGCCAAATTCTTTTAGGATGATTAAGGCTAAATGCTGCCCAGACAAAAAAAATGGTGGATAGGAGTGACCAACCCAGAATGGCTAAGAAGAATAACAATGGCAGCACTGTGCCGACGTGATACATTTTAAGAGATGTCAAAAGGGCTGGGTAATTTAGGTCAGGCGCCCAAGTAGCGTGTAAAACTCCTAAATGGGCAAGGCCACCGACAATATCTGTCCAGAGGGCAATGAGCCACCAGAGCGCCCAAAAAACAATGATACATTTTTTAAAAAATAAGTTATCAAGTTTCATTTTTTTACCACTCAACTATCCAATTGCTAAACTTACATTTAGGTGTACTTTAAAATTATAGAAGCTTTTGGTTGGGCTTAATAAGTTAAATTTTCGCCGTTAGGTAATTTGTTTTATACTGTTCTTATGTCAGAAAATCAATTTGATTCCTTAAATTGGGTGCATCCACTCGTTCGACAATGGTTCATTGAAAATCTTGGGTCTCCAACTGAACCACAAGAATTAGGTTGGCCTTCGATTTTAGCTAGGCAAAATACGCTTATTTCTGCGCCGACCGGTTCTGGTAAAACATTAGCAGCGTTTTTAGTTTGTATTGATCGGCTCGTTCGTTGTGCCTTAGAGCAACAATTACTTGATGCCACGCAAATCCTATACGTTTCACCGTTAAAAGCATTGAGTAATGACATCCATAAAAATCTAACGGCACCCCTTGAGCAAATCAATACCCTCGCGCAGTCTCAAGGTGTAAAAATGCAGGAAATTAGAGTTGCAGTGCGCACCGGTGATACACCGACTCGTGAACGCCAATTGATGCTTAAAAAACCACCTCATATTTTAGTCACCACACCCGAATCTCTTTATATTTTACTGACCGCGCAAAAAAGTCGAGAAAAATTGCGCTCGATCAATACGGTAATTATCGATGAAATTCATGCAATGGCGAACGACAAACGAGGTTCGCATTTAACATTATCGTTAGAACGGTTAGAAGCTTTATTACCGACATCACCTGTTCGTATTGGCCTATCAGCGACGCAAAAACCTATTGAACGTGTTGCTGATTTTTTGATGGGCATTAGTCGATCAAAACCTGTCATTGTCAATATCGGTCATGCAAAACAGCTGGAACTGTCCATCGAGGTGCCAGGTAGTGAATTAGGGCCCGTTGCATCAAATGAAATGTGGGATGAAATTTATGATCGATTAGCGCAATTAGCGTTAGAAAATCGCTCCACCTTAATTTTTACCAATACTCGCCGCTTAGCGGAAAGAATAGCGCATCAACTATCACAACGCTTAGGTGAAGATCAGGTAGCCGCGCATCACGGTAGTCTTTCTCGAAAAATACGCTTGGCGGCAGAAACCAAATTGAAACAAGGAGAGTTAAAAGCATTAGTTGCCACTGCATCTTTAGAGTTGGGAATTGATATCGGTTCGATAGACCTTGTTTGCCAAATTGGATCACCGCGAGCAATCGCTAATGCATTGCAACGTGTCGGCCGAGCAGGGCACTGGCATGGTGCCATCTCTAAAGGCAAATTTTTTGCGACGACGCGTGATGAATTACTAGAATGTGCTGCGTTAATCAATGCTATAAAAGCAGGCGATCTTGATCAATTGCTCATTCCAGAAGAACCAGTTGATATCTTAGCACAACAAATTGTAGCAGCTTGTGCCACGTCCGACTGGCAGAGCGATGATCTCTATCAATTGGTGACTAAAGCGTATCCCTATCGAAGGTTAAGCCGCGACACATTTAACGACGTGATCACCATGCTGTCAGAAGGCATTGCAGGTACGCGTGGTCGCTATGGCGCTTATCTCTTCCATGACCAAATCAATGGCATTCTTAAAGGACGACGTGGTAGTCGTTTGACCGCGATCACAAGTGGCGGTGCGATTCCAGATAATGGACTTTTTACGGTCGTACTTGAACCGCAAGGTGTGATGGTGGGAACTCTCGATGAGGATTTTGCTGTTGAAAGCAATCGTGGTGACATTATTTTATTAGGAACGAGTTCTTGGATTATTCGGCGTGTTGAAAATGCCACTGGGCGAGTCTTAGTGGAAGATGCACATGGTGCACCACCGAGCGTTCCTTTTTGGCGTGGCGAAGCACCCGCTAGAACTCAAGAATTATCATTTGCTGTCTCGGATTTGCGAGAAAAAATCAGTAGCATGTTACCTACTTTACCCCCCACTTTGTTAGAAACCCATAAACACAACGAAGCAAAAATTGCTTTAGATTGGCTGCAAAATCATTGCGGTGTGGATGCGCTCGGTGCTGAACAACTGGTTGAGTATGTTTTGCAAGGACGTGCTGTACTCGGCGCAGTGCCGACTCAAGATACTATCATTGCCGAGCGATTCTTTGATGAGGGTGGTGGCATGCAATTGATTATCCATGCTCCCTTTGGTGCGCGAATCAACAAAGCTTGGGGGTTGGCACTTCGAAAGAAATTTTGTCGTTCGTTTAATTTTGAGTTGCAAGCAGCGGCGACTGATGATGGTTTGAATATTTCATTAGCAGAACAACACAGTTTTCCATTAAGTGATGTCTTTCAATATTTACATCCAAATACCATCAAAGAGGTGTTAACTCAGGCGGTCTTGCAATCGCCATTATTTAATACTCGATGGCGATGGGATGCAACGCGAGCGTTAGCATTAGTACGTTTTAGAAATGGCAAAAAAATTCCACCCAATATTCAGCGGATGTTAGCAGATGATCTCCTAGCCGCCGTCTTTCCCGATGCCGCAGCCTGCCAGGATAATTTAGGTGGTAGAGATATTGAGTTACCAGATCATCCTTTAATTAATGAAACAATGAAGGATGCATTAACGCAAGCGCTAGATGTTGACGGTTTAACAGAGTTGTTATTTAGAATTAAAGATAAAAAAATAAAATGTCTTGCCGTTGACACACCCATCCCATCCGTCTTTTCACATGAAATTTTAAATGCCAATCCGTATGCATTTTTAGATGATGCCCCCTTAGAAGAGCGAAGAGCACGTGCCGTTGAAATGCGTCGTATTATTCCAGAATCAGTGTTAGAAGAGGTTGGTAAATTAGATCCAGCTGCTATTTTAGAAGTGCAAAATCAAGCTTGGCCTGATATTCGCTCGCCTGATGAATTGCATGATACTTTACAAACTGTTATTGCAATGCCAACCAAACAATTAGGAAAAATGGCTGATTTTTTCCCTCTTTGGAAACCCTGGTTAGATGAATTAATTGCACAGGGTAGGGCAGGGGTTGCGTTGATTTCTGATAACGAGTTTTGGTTTGCGGCGGAACGACAACCACAATTTTTATTGCTTTATCCAAAAGCGCAATTGCAACAACGCTTGACTGAAATTACAACTAAAGTAACAACGAAAGAAGAGGTGTTAATTAGCACGGTACGAGGTTGGTTATTATCTTTAGGTCCCATCACGAGTGAGGCATTATCGCTTGGACTACAGATTGCGACTAATGAAATTGATCAAGCGCTACTCACACTTGAAGCATCTGGTTTTGCCTTGCGTGGCCATTTTAAAAATAGTCAGAAAGAACCACTAGAATGGTGCGAGCGTCGTTTGTTAGCACGGATTCATCGACTGACACTGGGCAGATTACGCCAAGAAATTACACCGGTTACGACGACACAATTTATGCGTTGGTTGTTGAAATGGCAGCACGTAGCAAAAGGAACGCAATTGCATGGTGAACAAGGTTTATTAGAAGTTATCAAACAATTGCAAGGTTATGAAATTGCAGCCAATGCTTGGGAGCGGAAAATATTTGCTAAACGCATTGCAAGTTATGATGCTAGTTTATTAGATCGATTATGTTTAAGTGGGATCGTCGGGTGGGGACGATTATCTCCTCACCCAGCAGCTTTACTTGAAGCAGAGGCAGAATCGCAAACATCAAGAGGTCGGCGTATCAAACCATCGAGTATTGCGCCAATTACCTTCTTCCTTCGCAATGAAATTGATTGGTTAACACCGGTACAAGCAAAATCGAAAGAAGATTTTATAGCAAAGTTAAGTTTTGAAGCGAACAGCATCTATCAATATTTACTCGAGAAAGGCGCTTCTTTTTTCACCGATATTGAACGTGGGGTTCGGCTGTTAAAAGCCCAAGTTGAAACGGCATTGTGGGAATTAGTCGCTGCAGGTTTAATTACCGCCGATGGTTTTGATAATCTTCGCTCTTTAATCGATCCACATCGCCGTTTAGATCGTCGCTTTAAAGGATCACGGGCAAGATTTAGTAGTGGCCGTTGGTCGATCTTAGAGGCAGCAGAATCAATAGATCAAGCTAAGCATCTTGAGGCACTGTGTTGGGTATTATTAAAACGCTATGGTGTCGTCTTTCGCGATGTGTTAACACGAGAAAAAAATTTACCACGCTGGCGAGAATTACTAGTCACATTCCGCCGTTTAGAAGACCGAGGAGAAATTCGCGGCGGCCGTTTTGTGAGCGGATTTTTAGGTGAACAGTTTGCCTTACCCTACGCAATCGAGTCGCTACGCGCTATGCGCAAAACAGAACCCGATGGCGAAACAATCGCCATCTATGCGGTCGATCCACTGAACTTAGTCGGTATGATTTTGCCGGGCGACCGTATTCCTGCACAGGGTAGTCATAAAATTATGTTGCAAGATGGGGAGGTGCTCCTGATTTAGTCTTTAATTTGAGCAGTAAATTTTACTTGTCGGAATAATCTTGTTTGATTTGACTATTCACCAACTGAATATAGTTTTATAGTTTTCTGATTTATTTGACAAAAGTGTCCGTACACTTTCAGAGCATATCAATAATATCTTTAGGAATGGCGCCATTCTCATCTCCTTTCATCAGTATTTTGTAACTCTGCGATGAAAATACTGGTAATTTAAATATGGATCTTTATTATTTGGCCAATTAAAACATATAAAATAAAAATCATGGATAATCAAAAACTTACAAAACTGAATTAGCCCCCACTTTTAAATATCTATACGATACTTGCATTTCGGACTTTTTTGTCCGATAATAAAAGAAGATAACATGAAAGGCTCTGAATTTCTTAAAAAAATTAAAAAACTTGGTAAGAACAGAGGCATTAAAGTTGAATTAGTTCAACAAAGAGGTAAGGGTAATCATAGCACTCTATTTTTTGGACAAAATTTCACAATTATTCGTAATTTAAAAGATGAATTAAAGACTGGAACCTACAATGCTATGTTAAAGCAACTCAATATTGATAAAGATGATTTGGAGTAAATCTAATGCGAGATTTTAATTATCCTATAAATTTAATAGAACAAAAAGAAGGAGGCTATGTAGTCCAATTTGTTGATTTGCCAGAAGCAATTACTCAAGGTGAAACAATCGAGGATGCATTAAGCGAAGCCTTGGATTGTCTTGAAGAAGCTATTGCTAATCGAATGGTGATGAAAATGAATATACCAGAACCAAGTCATTTAGAGAAAAATAGAATAGTTTCCTTAGGTTCTACATTAGCCGTCAAAGCCGGTTTGTACATGGCTATGAGAGAAAAAAATATGACTAATGTAGTTTTGGCCAGAAAATTAAATTGTAATGAGAAGGAGGTAAGACGCCTTATTGATCCACACTATAAATCAAAATTCCCCAGAATTGTGCAGGCCTTAAGTATTTTAGGAAAGAATGTAGAAATAATAATTAGTTCTAGCAGTGAACAATTTAATAAAAGAAATAAAGTCGTTAGAAATCAAATGCTTATTAAGAATTAAGAGTTCTATAGTTGCAAAGATCTCAGCATAATTCTCAAATATCTTGGATTCTTTCACATAACCAAGTACAGAGCAGGCTTCTGTGCCGGGGAGAGTTTCAGTTAAATAAAGCTTTACGTTGTCAGTTTTCTAACAGAATGTAGCTATTAGATGTAATAAGCATTCTTCTTATCTTTCCTTAGGAGCATGGTTCTTTATTTTATTAAAAACATCGTCAACTAGTCGAGCTTTAGTTTCTGGATTCTCAACACCATTTAATTCATCTGGAGCTTCGATAGCTCTATGTTTTCCTTTCCAAACATAAGATAGGTGCAATTTGTTATTGCATATTTCCCAGTCTCCTAATTCGATATTTTTAGTATCCGCAGATTGATTAAGTTTACTTCTAATCGATTGTTTAAATATTTCCCTACAGTTTAGATTTGAAACTATATGCTGTTTTGAAGCATTATCAGCAGCGTTACGTGCAGCTTGTTCATTAGGAAAATTTCACTATCTGACACTATCACTTCACTTTCTATAGATCCATCAGATCCTTGACGGCTAATCATTACGACGTAATAAAATGTCCCATTATGGTTAGTAATAGAAACCTTTCTTTGAAATCCTTCATAATCATCAAGTGGTTGATAATGTTCCATTTTACTTTCCTATAAAAACTATAGGTTTATTTATAGTAGATAATTTTCTCTTTAGTAATGTCTTCTATTCTAGGATATCCGCAATTAGTCTTTAATTGTGCCGGCATCTTGTCCAAACAAAATTTTTTTCGCATCTGCCGTCATAGTTGTGCCTGTTTTTATGTTGACGCCAATTTCATAGGCTCGTCGCACGGCAGCTCGTTTGGCTATGGTTTCAAACCAACGTTCTAAATGCGGAAAATCACTTAGTGTTTGCTGTTGTTTGTCATGAGACACAATCCACGGATAACACGCCATATCAGCGATCGAATAATCATCAGCAATGAACTCACGATCTTTGAGTTGTTTATTGAGCACCGCGTAGAGCCGAGATGTTTCTTTGACATAGCGTTCAATGGCATAAGGAATTTTTTGGTCACTGTATTGCGTGAAGTGGTGATTTTGCCCGGCCATGGGACCTAAGCCCGCCATTTGCCAGAACAACCACTGCAGCGTCTGGTAGCGACTACGAAGGTCAGTGGGAAGAAATTGGCCCGTCTTTTCTGCTAGATATAGCAAAATGGCACCCGATTCAAAAATAGACAATGGCCCCTTGCCATCACGAGGCTCGTGGTCCACCAGTGCTGGGATTTTATTGTTGGGAGAGATCTGTAAAAATTCTGGGGTAAATTGATCGCCTTTGCCAATATGCACCTCTTTAATTTGGTAAGGCAATGATGTTTCTTCTAGAAAAATGGTGATCTTATGGCCGTTTGGCGTTGGCCAGTAGTATAAATCCAGCATGATTTTTCCTTGTTCTTGCCAATGGGAATTTGATTATACGAAATTAGGCTGTTAAATTGGAACGATTAATTAGCGTGGAGATGACATGACTTTAAATATGATCGCAACAGTGATCGGTATGATAGGCGTTTTTGTGGTACTTTTGTCTTACATATTATTACAACTACAACGGATCGATCCCTACAGTGTTAGCTATTCGTTTTTAAATTTTTTAGGCTCTGCTATGGTACTGTTTTCACTGTATTTTGAATGGAATTTACCAGCCGTGGTCATTGAGGTTGTCTGGGGATTCATTAGTCTTTACGGCGTCTATCGAGCATTATTCAAGAAAAGCGTCGAGTAGCAAGCTGTTGCCTAAAAGAGAAACAAAAAATTCATAAGTTTTATTAATGGTTCATTAAGATTAAAATGTTAAATTGATAAATCAAAAAACCGTAGCGTAAAGCGATACAATCAATGCCAGCAACTAAAAATCTCAGCAAAAAAATAGTGAAAAAGTTTTTTATAGCTTTGTCGGTTTTATTTATTATCGGCTTACTGATCATTGGCAATGCTTATTATGAAGGCAAATTTGGTGAACGTTATGCTTTTAAACAAAGTAATTTCCAACAATTGCCGCATTGGCAACAGGATAATCATCTCGCCGCATTTAATTCGTTTCAACGTTCGTGCACTGATATTTTAAAACAAAATCCGAACGATGCCTTCAGTAAAAATAAGTTGGGCGGTCACACGCAAGATTGGCAGAAAATCTGTGTTGGAGCAACACTGCTGAAAAATCCTTCTCAACATGATGCTAAGCATTTTTTTGAAAAGTGGTTTGTGCCTTATCACATTACTAAAAATTATAATCCAAAAATACTTTTCACAGGCTACTACTTACCTTTGTTGCATGCCAGTTATCAAAATGATGAACAATACAAAGTGCCTGTTTATTCAGTCCCAGGCGATTTGATTGAAGTGAAATTAAAAAATTTCAAACAAGAATATCGGGCCAAAAAATCACTGTATGGGCAGTTGCAAGGAAATAAGATTCTACCCTATCCTGATCGTGCTGCCATTAATCAAGGCGCGATTGATAAATCTGCGAAAATTTTGCTGTGGGCCAACAATGTCGTCGATCTATTTTTTTTACAGATACAAGGATCCGGTATTGTTGAACTTCCAGATGGTCAACACATGATACTTGGCTATGCAGGTTCAAATGGTCGACCCTATACACCAATTGGAAATTTTTTTATAAAACATAAAATCTTCACTAAAGAAAATGTCTCGATGCAGTCGATGCGCAGTTGGTTTGAAGAACATCCTGATAAGGTCAATGAAGTTTTAAATAAAGATCAATCGTACATTTTTTTTAGATTATTAAATCAAAATGATCCAATAGGAAGCGAGCGCGTGCCACTAACACCTGGTCGATCACTCGCAGTGGATACCCATCTCTTGCCTTTAGGTGCACCTATTTGGGTTTCAACAGCCATTCCAACCTCAAGCGGTAAAACTGATCTTAATCGATTATTCATTGCTCAAGACACTGGTGGTGCTATTACCGGCATGCATTGTGATACTTATTGGGGCGCGGGGGATCAAGCAGCTTATATTGCAGGCAACCTTAAAAACCAAGGACAATTGTGGGTGTTATTGCCACGCGATATTCATCAATAAAATCACTTACAAAAAGTAACGATAGTTAATGCCAAATTCTTCTTCGATTCTTTTTGCAATTGTTTTGCCAATAGGCCTCTTACCATTTTCCATTTTAGAAAGATCCGACTGAGTAACATTAATTCGTTTTGCCATTTGCGCTTGAGTAAGATTTTCGCGATGACGAGTTCCTCTTAAAAGAACACCAGGTTTAGTGTATTTGCGTTCAAGCTTTGTAAATACATCTTCAGATGATGCTTTGTGCCTTTTGTCTGGTTTATATACTTCATATTTTTCAGCTATGTTTCTAGGTATATGGTATACCCGACCACTATCTTCAACGTAAAGAACTGAACAATGCTGCTTACTTAATTTAGTAGGGGGCTTTTTCGTGACTGCCGACATAATATACCTCGATTACTTTGTTTCGTTTATCAACTACCTCCCAACAACATATATAGGTAGGCCTTCCTTTTTGTAAGTGACAATGCCGTTTATCGATATTTTTTTTACAGGTGTAATTTCCCGTAATTTGGCCATTTTTCCAATACGGGCCCATACCATTGCAATTCTTCCTTAAGTAAAAACACAATAGATTGTAGCTTCTCATTAAGTTTTTTTAGTTGCTTTTCTGCATTTTTTGATAGCGACACATTCCATTTCATCTTTATATTATATGGCAAATACTGCCATATAGCAATATCTGCCATAAAAACATACGAACTATGCAAACGCATCAATTCGTTAATCGCTAGGCCAAAAATTGAATAAAATTCCCTCTTTGCCAAAGATTGGATCGCAACTCGGCAACCCTACGTTCTTAATATTCTCATCTACCTTAGGATGTTCCGATTCTTTGCCGTAATTCATATCGTACTGCACATCAAAAGGGTAGGCACCGATCGTTTTAAAATCTTCGGAAGAGCCGATATTTTTATGAGAAACACCTGCTGGAAAAATGATAACATCACCTTGCTCAATATAAAACGTCTCACCACCAGGTCCACCAATCAACACCTCACAATTCCCTTTAATAACGACTAAGACTTCATGAGTATTGCTGTGATAGTGATCGAAATCATAAATACTATTGACCCAGGAATTACGCCACTCGTGTGCCTTTAAAAAATGCTGCACCATCTCAGGGGTTTCATCGGTAAAATTAAAAGCCTGTTTATAAATCAATAATGGGTAATGACTATTGTTAGGAAAAAAATGATTACGTGAAAATACTTTATGAATAACCTGTGCTGGTTTAATCGGCTTTAAGTGACTCATAGCGGCTTCCTTCATTTAGGCTATCAAGTGGATCCTTAATATTATCTTAACGCAATGATGATAGATTGGTATAATATATTGAAATTATGTCATTTGATTAACTAAAAAAAGAGTGGCAATGCTTGTTCCTTCTGTAGAAATTAAGCCAAAACAGCACCCAAGGAATAATATTGGGTTCTTCAAATCAACAACGAATGCCTACGACACAGTCTTCGTTGTTGTCGATATGCAACCTTACTTTAATGGAGCAAAAAAGCCAGCTACTGTTAGTGCTGTAGCGGAAACATTAACGACTGCAATGTCGCAAGGACATCTCATTCTCTTTGTAAATTACGATAGACAAAATCAAGAGCTTATAAATGGCCAATACGTACCTCTTCCTATTGAACAAAGAGAAGAAAGAGATCAACTTCATCCCGAACTGCAAAAGCTCACCGCATCGTATCCCAACAAGACGACATTATGGAAACAAACTGATACTGGCGCAGATGTGATCCTAGACTACTTTAAATCAAAAAATATTTCTTTTTCGAGAATATGTGTCACAGGTACAAATGTTTGTGGTTGTGTCTCCTGGACTGTTAAAGAACTGGCTAATGCGACAGGCGAATTTTTAATCGAATTAAATGAAGATAGTTGTGGGTGCGATTGCGATTCAGATGTATGTGCTCGCTGTACTATTTCTTGTTTAGAAGATCATAAAGGTGTAGTCAACAGTAGTAATAAGAATAACAATTTACTGGTCAATGCTTTAAACCATTCTAACCCCGTAACAATACAAAAAATACTGTCAGACTATGAAGACAAAATCATGGAATATGAAAAAACTAAAGAGTGTGTTGATTTGGTAGATATCAAACGTGATCTTCTTATTGCCCGGTATTTTCTCAAATCAGGAAGATATCAAGTTCCCCAAGCTAACTTAAACTTACAAGATTCTATGAAGCGTTTATTGGATATGATACAAGCAAGCTTAGATAAAAAAATCTCAGAACGTTGTACTCTTATGTAACCTTAGGTAATACTAATCCTAAAGGGTGATTATTGTGCTATTCGCTGACGAAAAGAAAATTCCGCGCGAGTTATTTCTTACGAAAATTCAAAGATTTTTCACCACGAAAGCGTTGTTAAATCTCTCGTCTGTTTGTAAAAACTGGAAAAATCTTATCGAATCACAGGAAATCTGGCGTCAAAGGCTATCGGATTTGGGTATCGACAATATTCCTTGTTATCAACAATATTTTAAGATAAACAATTTAAAGACTCTGTATTTAGCACTAACAGGTGAAATTGAGTTTCCAGAATTATCTCTTTCGGAAAGTTATTCGCAAACAGAAGATTGGCAGGTCTTGCCACTCAATGACCGGTTGGTGGATCTTTTTCGCCAGGGTTTACAATTAGTCATTGCCGATGAAAATAATATCAATCGAGACAGTGAGTTTTGTGAAGCAGTTTCGGACTTAAATTCTGTCTTTTATGATTCAATTGTTGATTACGTGAACAATAAAACCCAAACTAGCACCGAAGAATCACTTGAGTGGCAAAAAAAGTTATTGCTAGGTGATTCAGATAACAGAACGATCAATGCATTCTATGAAAAATTTTGTAATGATGACTGCCTTTTCAGACAATTAAAACTTTTCAATGTAAGAGATTTTATTTTCCATTCATTTTATTATTGTTTTGCTAGTCTCTTTGGTCTTTCTAGATCCCTGCATGCAGCGACTTCTTACACGCAAACACAAATCATCAAATATAACCATTCTATTGTAGTCATTCACGAGACATTTTTTAAAGTTGAATCAAATAAAGCCGATGATGTTATAGTAGCTAACTCTCATTCTAGTCAATTTAATTTAAAAGAAAAAATTATTATCCAAATTTCTGCAAGTGGGTGGAAATTAATCGGAGTTCACATTGGAGTGAAGCAGAGTGCCGTAGAGCTGGTGCGATCGTTATTTGAACACCCTTGCGCCAAAGCTTTTCTCCTTCATCAATATGCCATCACTCGGAGAAGGCCTAACCCTGATCTGCATGAATTTATCAGAGCAAGAGCCACCGGGATCTTAGAATATTATTTACAGTTACGATGTTTGTTAACACATTCTTATGTGGATGAAAGAGACATTGACTTGTATTTAGATCATTTCTTCTACTATTATCAACAACAATTTCTTGTTCATCCAAAAAATGAATTTCGAAACGAAATAATGACCTTCATTTTGGATGTCTGCGAATCATTTAAACCAAACTTAGAGTTCGTTTTAAAGCGATGGATTGCGCTTAATGCGGTTGCAAAACGCGAAAAGAAAACAACGATCCTTCAAAAGACGCTGATATTGTTAATTCATATGTTACAAGATAACGAGACTTGCCTAATGCTCTCATTAAAGCCAGCTAAAATCGAAAATTTACGGTCAAAATTTATATTAGATTTGGATAAAATTGCGACTAGACAGGTCTGTTGTGAATTCAACCGATAACGGCAACTTTTGTACAATTAATAACCAACTGGATTGCTTTAAAATCTAGTCTGGATGTTATAACAAGGGTTACAATATCGTGGTTATAACTAATTATTATAGAAAATGATATCAGATTTATGATCGTTGGAGAGCAGGTTACAGTTATATAGGTATCGCTAAAGGAGTAGCCATTTTTAAATCAACGATTAGCCGTGAATTAAAAATGAAAATGTTTAAATTATAAGACGCCAAATCAGATTTTTTGTTATAAAGTAATAGGCCAATAATATATGTCAAAAGTAAGATGTGAAAATTGTGGCGCAAATATATTAAAAAATACTCATGAAAAGCTTTATGGTTTATGCGCGCCTTGCCATAAGAAAAAAAAACAAGACGAAGAAATCAAAAAATTTGTTGCTACACCTGGTTGTCCTAATTGTGACGGTACCAAGTATATAACTTTTAGCTGGAGAGAAACCCTTAAGCAGGGTAATAAATTTAATAAATATGCAAAATATATTTTTCCGATTAAACAATTAAAATATGGCACGCTTTACAAATGTAATGATTGCAATATTAATTGGTGGCTTGATGTCAAAAGTAAGTTAATGTATTTAATCACTCAGGATAGACTAGCAATATTAGAAAAATGGAACGTTAAGCGATATCCGTTGTCGTTAGAGAAATTAACAAAATTATTTAAAATCAAGAAAACACCTTCAGGTATATATGGTAATAGGTCTGTGTTTACTATTTTCCCATGCTCTATAGTTACAAAAAATAATATATATTGTGAAAAATCAATTATTAAAATAACTAATTTGCCTCCTTTATTTGAAAATCCAAATTTTGTTTTATTTGCGGATGAAATACAAAATATAACGCCATCTCCTTATTCTTTACCTATAAATGTAAGAAAAGCTTCATCTACAGCACAAGAAGTAAGAATGGGTTTTTCTCCAATTGTGGTTCAATCAAATAAAGGTAAGAAATTTATTTTAAATGGCGTTTCAGATTTTTTTGATTATAGAGGAATTAAAGGAAAGGACATTAAATTACTAGATACTCCTTACCATTTTCAAGAAAGTATAGCCGAATATTACTTAAATAATGAAACAAATGTATATTATTTTTATGCCGATCCAAGTTTATTTGAGATGATTTTAGTAAAATTTTTATCTTAAAAAAGGCTGTTGCATTTATTAGTTGAATCCACGTCTGCACCATGCCCTTAAATTCCAGTAAGAAAATTTACTGGCAATTTGTTGCCATTCCCGCGCAGGCGGGAATCTATCCTGGGAGCAGCTCGAGGCATGGATTCCCGCCTGCGCGGGAATGACAACGTAAAAGTCTTTAATGCTGATCAACATTCCTCGCGCTTGATGTTGCCTAAAATAGCTTTAGCCTGTTGCATTGCTTCTATGCAACTCATTTTAGTTGAAGGAGGTGCAAAATCTTTATTTCCAGTCAGTTCTCTCATTCGTGCTAACCATTTCGCCTGATTTTCTTCTGGGGTTATAGGACGAGGATTTTTTTTAAGGGGTGATATAGCTTGTGGAATCCATTTGCCGTGACGAATGCATTTTTTTAGCGTGTTTAATTTCCGAGTGAAATCTGAACCAGCTTGAGTAAAAGAAGTTTTATCGAGAATGCTGGCAGTGAGAGAATGGTACAACTGTTCGACACAGAGTCCTGTCAAAGGTTGTAATTCAATGCAAGCTAAGCGTATGGCATGCTGTTGATTAGCACTGAGTTCTTTTCCAATAAATTGATCATTCATATTTGCAGCTGCATGGTCTTGCACCGAGTTGTGGCCGCAAGGCTCCTGTTTGGCAGTTGTGTTTGTTGTTGTTGTTTTTATTTTATCTTTGTACGTATTATTTCTTAGTAGTGTGTCAGTTACCACAGATGGATTTTCCATCTGTGGTTTCGCCACTTGTGGGCAAGGTTCAAGATTTAGTTTTGCGTCTTCACTGATGATGTACTCTCCTTGAGAAAAAGTACCCGAAACATTACGTTTTCGAACAAAGGTGATATAGCCGCTTTTGATCAGTTCTTTAATAGCAGAACGTGTCGCTTGGGTACCATCGGTGCTATGAACTGTTAGTTCATTGATATAAATTTTCCAGTCATCAGGTAGGCTTAGTAGATAGGCTAATAATCCTTTTGCTTTTAAAGACAGTGTCTTATCTTGAAGAAAACTTTTGCACAAGATCACAAAATGGCCATTCTTATGCTGACTTCTTAAGGTAGTCATATAACATTCCTCGTAAACAATTACTCTTGTGGGTCATCCTCGACAAATTCCAAAATATCGCCAGGTTGACATTTTAAGTAATGACAAATCGCAGCAAGTGTCGAAAAACGTATACCTTTGGCTTTGCCAGTTTTTAGCATTGAAATATTCTGTTCAGATAAGCCAATGGTATTTGCGAGTTCTTTTGAACGCACTTTCTTTTTTACTAAGAGTAAATCTAAATTTAAAATGATCTTCATATATTACCTATTTTAATCTGTTAGATAAAAAATCTGTTTTCTTCTTTTACTTTGTAAGCTTCGTGCATGACCCATGATAATAAAATAATGCAAACACCAATCAATAAATTGCTAATATCAGAAATTCCAAGTGTCAAAATCATACGTTCTTTTAGCAGCACGCCATCTAAGGCAGTTAATAAGGTAGTTAACGGCGTCGTAATTAATTGACCCAGCTCCTTAAACAACAATAAAAAGCCGATACAGCGTAAATAACGATTATTTTCTGAAGAAAAGATGATACTTCGTGCATAAAGTCTTAAGACTTTAATTAAATAATAAATAATGGCCGCTAAAACTAAACTAGGAAGAAGATTAATTGCACAAAGCAAAACACTGATAGGAAGACTGACCGGTATATGCAAAATACCTTTACTTGAGATATTTGTTGCATAGCCATACTGCGAATAAGCTGAACGGACACTAAAAAGTAGAACTGAAAAGAGTAAGAAATATAAAATAAGTTGAAAATATTTGCTGACTTTTTGAATCTTAGACATATCGGTACTCCATTACTTAAAATGGTCAAGTCTAGTCATCTCTCAACGAAAGTCAACAAAGAATTAAAGTATTATTTGATTAATTAAACCTAGTTAAAATTAATTAAGTATTATAAGGCCTTATTAGACTCTATTAAAATGCTGTCCAATCTCTTCTTAATTTTTGGTAAATGCACATTAGGATGCGTAAAAATATAAAACTTTTTCTTAGCGATGCCTTCGAATAATTTATCAGCTACCAATGCAGGCGTCATACCATTTTCAGCAAGATGCTTTAGCTGTTCGTGAATCACTCTTTCATCCTGGGTGTTAATACTACTTGGCATATTTGTCGCCACTAAATGTGGTATCAAGACACTGACGTTAATATTGGCATTAAGTTGCTGTAGATCTGCCAATAAAACTTCAGAAATGGCAACAATGGCATGTTTTGATGCTTTGTACGCGCCTAAACCAGCACCGGTCAGAAAGCCTGCGCCAGCAGCAGTATTGACAATATAAGCGTCACTTTTTTGTTTTAACATGAGTGGTACAAATGCTTTAATCCCATGTATCGTTCCCATTATATTAATCTGAAAGACTTTATGAATATCGTCAGTAGCTTGTTCCCAGATCGGTGTTAAAGGGCCTGCTATGCCAGCATTGTTAAACAGGAAATTCACTTCGTTATGAATAGCTAACACATTGTTTGCTAAGCTCTGCACTGCGTTTTCGTCTGCAACATCTACAACATAAGTCTGAAGTGATTCACTAATTGATTTTAACAATGTGGCAGTTTGAACTAGTGTTTGTTCAGCGACATCGACTAGTATGACTTTCATTTCGAGTTGCAGGCACTTCAAGGCGATCGCTTTGCCAATACCTGAAGCAGCACCCGTTACGAGCGCAACCTTATTTTTATAGGGATTCATTTTCTTACGCTTATTAAAATTTAAAGTAGGCACCAACACCGTACGGGATATGACGATTATCAAACACTTCCGTCAGTAAGCTTTGTGTTTTCCTGCCAGTACAGTGTCCTGTAATAATGTAGTCAGGATTGATTTGTTTTAAGTCATGAATAGTCGGCGTAATTCGATCTTGAAATTTTGCACCTGCTAAATGAAAACCGCCCATGACAAAATGTACTTTTGTTTGATCCAGTAATTGCATGGAGTGTAATGTTGCATTCACAATACCAGTATGGCCACAACCCGTAATAACACAAAGCCCCTTGTTTTTGAGGTTGAAAATAATACAACGTTCATCAATCACATCTGGTTCGCGTTGCCACTCATCACCTTTAAGTTTATATTCGTGCGGCATTCCTGTTTCATAGCTCGTGGTACGTGGGACTTCACCGGAGAGTAATACTAGGTCATCTAAAATACGCATTGGTTGATTTGAAGAGACTACCCTACCCCCATGCTGTTCAACTTTTTCTGCGGTTAAGATATCGCTGACATAAACTAATTCTTGGTAACCAAATGCTCGGGGTAAAAATAATTCCGGATGCACGTAAACAGGTAGATCAGACTTGCCAATCGCATCAAGCACACTGAGCGTGCCGCCATAGTGATCAAAATGTCCGTGTGACAACACAATCGCATCGACTGTTTTTAAATCTAAACCTAATTTTTTAGCATTATCCACCGCAAGTCCAGCATCAGGTCCCGTATCAAAAAGTAATGTCGTCGTTTTTTGATCCTGATTTTTTATTCTGATGAATAAAGACATGCCATTGCAGGCGCGACAATAATCAGCACCGCATATGGTATTTTGTTTGCGCAGTCCATGACGATATTGAGATTCGTTCCAGTAGATTCCTTGATCGTTTTGAGTAAAGGGATCAGAAATGTTGTCGACTAGGACGAAGATTTCTAATGAGGTTATTTCATTTAGATTTGACAAGAAACCCCCTAGTTTCAAGTTGACATTTAATCTATGCGTGTAAAAATATCAAATTTTTAACACTGAAAAATTTATGACCGAAAACAAAAAGCTATCTAGCGTACTCTTTTTATCATTAATACCCTGTCTAACCTCTAGTAAGATAGCCTCAATTATATATGAAAACTCACAAAATGGTAACGAGAACTATGAACGAGAAATATCCAAATTCAGAAAGAGACAGAGAGATTCTTTTTTTCTATTATTGGTAACTTTAATAACCAGTCTCTTTTTTGCAAAATTGTGTTTCGAGATTAGTTTAAAGAAGATTTTAATTTTACAAATTATGGCTGTGTTTTTGTCTGCTCAATCAGTTGTCGGAAGGTTAGGCTGGCATGTATCTGACGGTGGTCAAACTTGGGGTGAAGATACTTTTCAAGAAAATTTAGATCAATTATGGTTTCGAATTTTATTTTTAAGTGGAACTTTCTGCTTTTTTTTAAGTATATGGTATTCTTAAGCCGGATCAATGACACTTAAAACTCTATTTACTATTTCTTCAACAGTATCTTTGTCTATAGTTTCAATATACTTAGCAGATCCAGCGCGTTCTCTCGCTTCGATATCAAATGATCGAACTTGATTACAAACTGCAACACCGTTGGTATCAAAGCCTATAATGGGAACTGTCATACCAGTTTTTCTATAAAAATTGCCACCACTTGTTATGGATACTGTTATAACAACGCCAAGCTTATTGATTTCAATTGGCGTGATTACGACAAATCGATGTCGATCCTTCATTTCTCTAGCTACTATTGGATTAGGATCAATCCAATAAATATCACCTCTTTTGGGTATCCTATGTTTACTCATGAAATTTCAGACCAACAGGTTCACCTTCTTGGGTAGATTCTAATTCTTTATTAAGCGCTTTCATCTTCTTAACTGTTACACCCGTTAGTAATTCCTTCAAGGTGTATCTTTTTCTTTTTGTTTGAGGAATAAGATGAAGTAGCAAATTATCGTTGTTATCGACGGTAATTTCTAATTTAGAACCGATATCAATATCTAACCTTTTTAAAATATCGGCTGGGATGGTCACAATAGCTGCCCCACCCTGCTTACGAATAACTGTGGTACTCATAATTTGCCCCGGAAAACAAAGTATCTACTAAAAAAAGTAGCACAAATATAGCACTTTTTGCCGACTCGCACAAATTATTGAGGCGATTGAATAACGTTTATTGCGGCAAATCGTATCATTATTCACCGCAAATTATGCGGTGTTTAAGTTGCAGATGCGGCGAATATTAGCTATAATCACTGCAAATAATGCGGTGATTAATATGTGGATTTATGAGCACCAAAACTGGCCCAATTTTACCTGGGATGCAGAAAAACTCACGTCAAAACTAGCGCAGATTCGACACAGCCAAGGTCGGTTGCTTGGAAGAATGGAGGGTTTGGGTTTTGAACTCAAGCGTGAAGCAAGCCTTAATATCTTAACAGACGATGTTGTGAATACATCAGCGATTGAAGGAGAAAAACTCAATTCCGAAGAGGTACGTTCATCAATTGCCCGCCATTTAGGTATTGATATTGCTGGACTTATACCCAGCAGTCGTAATGTTGAGGGAATCGTAGAAATAATGCTCAATGCAACCCGCGAATTTAACCAGCCTCTTACCAAGGAACGTTTGTGGGATTGGCATGCTGCTCTTTTTCCAACAGGACGAAGTGGCATGCATCCAATTATAGTCGGTCATTGGCGTACGCTAAATACAGGCCCGATGCAAGTCGTATCGGGCGCCATCGGTCGGGAAAAAATTCACTTTGAAGCGCCAAGCGCAGACAAACTTGAACACGAGATGAATCAATTTTTAAGGTGGTTTGAACGTGATCTTGAAATCGACCCTGTCTTAAAAGCTGGAATTGCCCACTTATGGTTTGTCACAATCCACCCATTTGAAGATGGCAATGGCCGCATCGCAAGAGCAATTGCTGATATGGCACTGGCGCGCGCTGATAAAATTCCAGATCGCTTTTATAGTCTTTCAACCCAAATTGCAGCAGAACGAAAAGAGTATTATAACGAGCTTGAACGACAACAGCGTCACTCACCTGAAATCACCCATTGGCTACTATGGTTTTTGGATTGTTTAGGACGATCAATCACCAGCGCAGAGCAGACATTAGCGAACGTTATTTTTAAAGCTAAGCTGTGGCGTAAAATTAGCTTGGAGTCTATAAACACACGGCAACGGCTCATCCTCAATAGAATGCTAGAAGCTGACTTCAAGGGATATATCAATACATCAAAATATGCAAAACTTGCAAAATGCTCTACTGATACGGCGCTACGAGATATTCTAGATTTGAAGTCTCGGGGAGTTCTTATCCAAAATCCGGGTGGTGGCCGCAGTACCAGTTATCGTTTGTCCGATGATGAATAAAAAAATCGCATTCTATCCCTTAACACACAACACCTGCCGCAAGGTAAACAAAATCTCCACCAAATCTTCCTGTGATTTTATCACTGCATCAATATCTTTATAAGCTCTTGGACTTTCGTCGATCACCTCTTTATCCTTTCGACACTCTACACCTTTGGTGGCTTGTTTATGTTCGGCAAGACTTATTATTTTCTTTGCTTCATGACGTGACATCACTCGGCCGGCACCGTGACTACAACTGCAAAAACTCTCTTCATTACCAAGTCCTCTGACAATAAACGATTTCGCACCCATGCTGCCGGGTATAATCCCAAGTTCATCTTTGCGTGCTGAGACGGCACCTTTTCGGGTGACATAAATGTGCTCACCGAAATGATGTTCTTTGACAACATAATTATGGTGGCAATTGACAGCGTAGATATCATTTTCAATCGTTAAATGTAGATACGTTGAGATAGTACTAATTAAAGTTTGCATCATCACATTACGATTATACTGCGCATATTTTTGTGCCCAGTTAACCGCAAAATAGTAATCTTCAAAATGCGTCGTTCCTTCTGAAAAATAAGCTAATTCTTTATCTGGCAAAGTCCCAAGTTGTTTTGCCATATCAGACTTTGCTAACTCGATAAAATAATGACCGATACAATTTCCGACGCCGCGAGAACCGCTGTGTAGCATCAACCAAACTTGGGTGTGTTCATCTAAACAAATCTCAATAAAATGATTACCACCACCTAACGTTCCTAGTTGGTTCACATCATTTTTCATGCGTTGCTGAGTTTTTTTGTTGATACTCAACGTCGGATGTCGATCAAGTATTCTACGGTAGTTTGGCAATAAATGTTGTTGCCAAATTTTGGTCGCTAAAACCGGAATATGGTCATCATCCCATTTGCCAAAACCAACTGGAATTGCCTTTTCGATGGCTGAACGTAATCCACTTAAATTATCGGGTAATTGTTCTGCAAAAAGTTTGGTACGAATCGCCATCATCCCACAGCCAATATCCACACCCACAGCAGAAGGAATGACGGCCTTTTTAGTTGGTATAACGGAACCTACGGTCGCACCTGCTCCTAAATGTACATCTGGCATAATCGCAATGTGATGAAAAATAATCGGCAACGCGGCAATATTTTTCACCTGCTCTTGAGCATTGTCAGCAAAGGGTACATATTTAGTCCATGCTTTAATGTTACTCGAGAGTTGTAAATAGTTAGCCATTTCTTTTGCCTTTGAACAATTAAAATAATCGAGATGTTGTCATTCCCGCAAAGGCGAAGAATCCAGGCAAAGAGTAGTTAGAAGAATGGATTCCCGTCTTCGCGGGAATGAAACAATTAAGGTTATCTATAAGTATAATCCCTACCAGCACCGCAATTTAAGAATTCAAATAATAATCAATCGTCGAGACTAATCTAATTTTCTTATAAATCGAACTTTGTTCATCACGCCGTAATTGCCAGGTATCGTTGCTATCGGTAATACCACTGGCATCACGACTTGAAATTTCAAATATGCCTTGATAAGCACGTCGAATCGAACCTAATGTACTTTGAGAATCTCTAGCAAATGAAGTTGCAACTTGCTTTGCGCTACGGGTTGCTTGTGACAACATCACTGGTCGAATCGCATTGAGTTGAGTATAGTAATAGGCTGGATTAGGATTAGTATCATTCGATCCTAAAGCAATTCCCTGATTCACAAGTTCGCCCGTTGTTTGACTGGCTTGACTGACTAAATCCACATTTTTTGACCTCACCATGACACCACCTTTGATGGAATAACGATCGGTGGGTTTATTACTGCCATAATCAGTAGCATACCGATCAGTCAGTGCAATCGGTACCAACGAAATTTCACCGTCTTTAAATCCTTTTGTTTTTAGATACTGTAAAATCACCATTTGTTGTCGCAATAACTCATTATTAATGACGGTAATGTCATTGCCTGCCACTGAATAAGAAATACTCCAAACAGCTAGATCAGCTTTAACGAAACGTTCGGCCAAGCCTTTGACAGTAATATAAGGTCGGTTGCCTCTACTTTCGAGGATCCCCTGACTAATGAAATATGACCCTCCTAATATGCCAAGCGCTAGAATGGCGCTTAAGATAAGAAAACTTAAAGTATTGGAATTTTTTAGCATGGCGGCTCCTTGAATATAGTATAATTGTGACAAGGACAAATAAGGCCTTTAAAACAAGCTTATATTAACAATATATTCCAAATGAACAATGATTTCTTGTTTTGCTTACGATCAAAAATACTAAAATACCAGCCAAAATACCCTAAGGACAATATGAAACTTTTTTATATCACCCTAAATAACGAGCAAGAAGCCAGAACAATCAGTCAAATTCTCTTGGAAAAAAAAATCGCAGTGTGTACCAATTGGTTTCCTATACAATGCGCATACCGTTGGCAAGGTGAAATCAAAATGGGAAATGAACTGGTCTTAATTGTAAAGACTGTCGAAAACCAACGACATTTGGTCGAAAAAGCCGTAGCGCAAGTCATCAACTATACCAATTTTATCGCAGAAATAGAGGTCAAGTCAGTCAATACTGCTTTTCAAACGTGGTTAGAAGATAGCGTTATTGCCTACCCAAACGCCTAGCTATTGAGAAGCCTTCTGCCTAGATGGTTACTGCTGCTTTATGATTTTACAAGCTGTCTTTCTCAGCACATTTTCTAAGTTCTGAATATATATATGTAGTCAACTTGCAAAGTTATGGATCCATATATATAATCAATAATGTGTGATTTGACTATGTTTATGTAGGCATTTATGAACAGCAAATATTTAACAATTAAACAATTAGATGACCAACTTCACCCTTGGTTAACCCTTCAATCAAGACCAGGACAAGGATGGGTAAGAACCATCCGTAAAGCCCTTGGAATGACAGGTAAGCAACTTGCTAATAGACTAGGAGTAAACCGTTCTAGGGTAGTCAAAATTGAAGAAGCAGAACAGAAAGGTGCGATTACCTTACATACTTTAAGTGACGTGGCTAAAGCAATGAATTGCGAACTTGTTTATGCACTTGTTCCAAAAGAATCATTGCAGGCAATTTTGAACCAACAAATAGAAAAAATTGTCAAACAACACATGAAGCGTGTTTCGCACTCTATGTGGTTAGAAAATCAAGCAACCTTATCTCAATTTCAAGAAGAGTTGGCAAATCGGTTAAAAGAAAAATTACAACGAGGTTCTTTGAAACATTTATGGGAGGATGAAAAATGAAGTTAGATTATCCTCTAGGTGCGACTCCTTTAGATCCAGAAGAAGTTAACGGCCTTAAACCTTTACATATAAAGACCCAAAATGAATTAAACGAATTTGAACAATCAAATATATTAAAAGCAGAACAATGGATATTCACGAAAAGATTGTCCATGGAAAAAGTATTAGAGCAAGATTTTTTTAAAGAACTTCACAAGCGCATGTTTGACGAGACTTGGCGATGGGCAGGAAAATATAGATTAACTGAAAAAAATATCGGAGTCGATCCGGTAAAAATTTCAATTGAAATAAAAAAGCTAATTGACGATGTTGATTATCAATTAGACAATCAAACGTATTCAAGAGATGAGATTGCAACAAGATTTCATCATCGTCTTGTTGCTATACATCCGTTTGCTAATGGCAATGGACGGCATGCAAGATTAATGACCGATGTATTTCTAAAAACTTTAAATCTACCTCTTTTTACATGGGGAGCAAAAAATTTAACTGACCAAAATTCTACTCGCCAACACTATATTAAAGCCCTACAAGAGGCAGATAAACATGATTATTTAAAATTGCTTGAATTCGTAAGAATGTAGTTGGCTAGAAGAAAGTGTTATTGCCGACACAAACGTACATTCTTCGGAATAACCACTAATTCATGGGTAGAACGCACTGAATTGATATCAATTCCGCCTCGGCGTGTATACCTACCGTGAATCGTTAACTTTTGTGGTGCGCATTGTTTCATAATATCCATGAATATTCGTTCGACACAGTGTTCGCCAAATTCGGTGTGCTCACGAAATGAGACGATATATTTTAATAAGCTCTCGTGATTAATTTTTTTACCTTCATAGCAAATCTCAATACTACCCCAATCGGGTTGACCCGTGACCAAGCAATTTGATTTTAAAAGATCCGAGTACAGTGTCTCTTTAACAAATTGTTCTTCGATTTGTAAGAGCGAACTATCGACAGTATAGTGATCACAGGTTACATCTAAATGATCGATACAATGACTCTCAAAAGAACTTGGCACGATTTGTTCTTTGATATGCGTTAAAGGAATAATATTAATAGCGACATTTGAACTCACTCTTTGTTCTAAATCACGCTTTATCACTTCTGCAACCGCATTCTCATCACGAAATTTAGTACCGTTGAAAGAATTAAAATAGAGTTTCATCGATTTAGATTCAATAAGATTAGGCGAAGCACAGTTAAACACTAATTCGGCGATGGCGACGATGGGCTTGCCTTTAGGATTCAACCATGACACTTCGTAATGGTTCCAAAAATCATAACCAAAAAAAGGCAAGTTAGCAGTCGTCACACCAAGCTCGGCGCGCTTATTATCCCTTGGTATCGGGTGGAGTTTATTAGGATTATAAGTTGCCTCATAGGTGGTTTTTTTGCCAAGTTCGGATTGTTCAGGCGTATAAGTGGTCATGGTGTTCGCTCTTTTTCGAAGAAAAAAATCATTCTACCCCTACGCCATTAGAAAGGAAATATAGCAAAAGCGCTCAATCTTAAAACCCAAAGCAAATAGACTATAATTCTCTTTCGTAATTAATTGGAAGTGGCGATGGAAAAGCTACTGGATTGCCTTATCATCGGTGGCGGGCCTGGAGGGTTAACGGCCGGGATTTATCTCAAACGATACCGAAGAACCATCACGATTATTGATAATGGGCTAAGCCGTGCTGAAACAATCCCACGATCCCATAACTATCCTGGTTTTCCATCTGGGATCTCTGGCAGTAAATTATTAAGTCAACTGAAGCTACAATTACATCGTTATCAAGGCAAGGTCATCCGCGACACGATTCAAGAAATAAGAAAAGAAAAGAATATCTTTAAAATAAAAGGCGTTAAGCGACACTATGCCAGCCGAACTATTATCTTGGCAACAGGTGCCAGAGATATTGAACCGTCCTTACCCAACCTTCGTGACACGGTGCGTCGCGGCTTAATTCACCATTGCCCAATCTGCGATGGTTATGAAGCGATTGATCAGCATATTGGCGTAATTGGCATCGGTAATAAAGGTGTACAAGAAGCCTTATTTTTACGAACCTATTCACCTCATATTACGCTGCTATCTTTAGGACAGGAAGTAAACTACTCTTCTCAAAAACGACGCTTACTCGCTCAAGCGGGTATCACGTTGATTACCAAAGGCGTGAAGAGTGTTGATTGCAGTGCCAAGAAAATTCATTCGATTACAACCCAAGATGGCTGTACGTATGTCTTTGACAGCATTTATTCGGCGTTAGGTTCCATTGTCAATTCAGATCTTGCGATTAAATTAGGGGCAAAACATCAAGAACAATGCCTGCTTGTCAATCAATACCAAGAAACCAACGTCAAAAATCTCTATGCAGTTGGCGATGTAGTTAAAGGTTTGAGTCAGATTTGTGTCGCCATGTCAGGGGCTGCGATTGCGGCAACGAGAATTCACAATAAGTTACTAAAGCGCTAGATTCCCTCTCCAGATTGCTTGGAGAGGGCTTTTGAATATAATTTAAGGAATGCGATGATGGTCCTTTTTAGCAGCGATATGACCCCCAATTGTGGCAGCTGCTGCACCAATTAAGAAGATGAAAAATATTCCCAGCGTAGCACCGCCTAGGATATCGGCAGCATGTTCGGCAGCTAAGCCTTTATCCCCGATATGAACTGCAATCTCGTTACGGTCATGTTGATTGGCAACTGCTGTCGATTGAGCACTGGCAGAGGCAAAATGCGACGCAATCACCACGCTCAACAATAACGCCAAACTCCAAGCAAGAAAACCATGTAGACCACCACCACAGGGCGTTGCGCTATAATGACTGTAAATTTTACCAGCCACATAGCCTGCTAAAAACATGGCGACGATGCCACAGATGATTAACCATAAATAGCCAGCAATGGTGAGCGTTGCCAGAGCACGAAACGATTCTGGAAAGGTCACGAGTCCTAAGCCAGTATTAAGTAGATTAAAAAGAGCACTTAACGAAAAGGCGACGAGAGCACCTGCGATAATGGCAGACCAGCTCACGGCACAACGGGTCGAATCAGAAACAGGGGTAGAACGAACGGTAGTATCCATTAAATATCCTCCATGACATTAATTGAGATAAAGCGAACCTATTATGACTGCAAAAATCCCATTAGCACAACCTAAACCCTTGCATGGGTTAGATTTTTTTAAAATGCAGCATCTTCCAGTAACCAAATAGATTGGTTTTAGTCAGGCTGATCAGTTTGAAATGGGGGTAATGGATAACTTGATCGATTGAAAAATCCGATTTAAAACCAATGACTCCGTGGGCTTTGGAGATCGATTTTTCAAATGCGCGGATCACTTTGTGTTCAGACATAAAATGGTTAACCAAGATAATATCGCCATTGGTTTTGACGACTCGACTAATTTCTTCTAAAAATTTATTGATATCTGGAACTACCGACACGACATACATCGCCACGATAAAATCAAAGCTTTCGTTTTCAAATTTAAGATCGGCGGCATCCATTGCTTGCAAGGTAATATTATTGTCTAAGTGATGTTCTTGAATGCGTTCTTGTGCTTTTTCTAGCATTTTTTCAGAGATATCGACCCCGGTGATCTGTAAATCAGGACGATAAAGCGGTAAAGAAAGTCCCGTGCCAACACCAACTTCTAGTACTTTAGCATTTTGCTTGGCATTGCGATTAACGATTTCAACGCAGCTTTCACGGCCGGGTTTAAAAATTCGGCCAAATAGGAAATTGTAGAAATTCGCATAAGAATCGTAAACCTTTTGAACTGATAAAGTACCCATGGTCATTGTCACTCCGATCTTGTTAGTGTAAAGCAAAGCTTCCTATTTGCTTAGTACCACAAGCATAGCAGAAAATGTTTTGGTTGTTTAACGTTGAAAGTGGGATCTTAAGGCGGGGCGTTCTCCAGTCACTGGCTTTAGTATCTTCCACTAATGCTTATCCCTATTGTCGCCAGTGATTGGATCGCTATGAGCTCGATGGGATTTTCCTTCTTATTCTTAACATCCTGTTAATCCCATGACACAAATTAATTTTAGTATAAGGTTTTAGTAATTGCGAACTAACTACTTGAACAGAAATACTAAAATATTTGTATAATTCACGCCAATACGATAAAATTCGGCCGGTAATTAGTAAATTGAAGCAAATGACGAGTCCAGTATGCAGCCACCAAACGAAAGTTCATCCCCCTTATTTTTTCAATATCCCCATGGCACCTTTAAAGCGAAACATAAAGGAATTAGTGCCCTATATAATGTTCTTCGAAGATTAATTCGAGAACACTCTCCCCTCTTAGCGAATGTTAGGGTGGAAGAAAACCTAAGAAAAGAAGTGATTTACCTGCATTTTAAAGAAGAACCTGTTTTTAAAATGCCCCATGCTGGTTATGAATTCAAAAGTTCCCATTTAACGATTCATAAACATTTCCACGACAATAAACTTTACGCCCACAACGGCTTAGATATTTGTCACTGCACTCAAATTTATACCAATAAAAATAATCATACGCTGGTTGTGCACATATTCTTTAACTCTAAAGGTGCTGTTTCTACGATCGAGGTGAAGGAATTTGAAGGTGCCCGAGACCAAGCAAATTTTAAAGTGTTGGACGTAACGCCTGGACTTAAAAAAATGCTGTTCGAAAACGCTACCATTGCTTGTGAGATGTTACAAACCCTAACTAACGCAGCCAATGAATTCTATATGGCTGCATTAGACTGTGCTAATGCGTTAGAAGTAAAATTAGATAACCTCGGTAACGCTCTGAATGAAAATCTATTCAAGGACTATGTTGCTTGTGCCAATGCTTATATTGCTGCCATAACTCAAGTGAATGAGTACTGCTTAACACATTATGATAATCGTGGCAGAGCCATGAAAGAGCGGTTAACAAAATTAGCCCCGCACGCAACACCTGCGACCTCATCCGAAATTGAGGAAGAAGATCAAGATGCAGTTGAAGAACAGCCTGAAAGACAAGCTGATCAAAAATCAACAGCAAAAAAAATTGATTTACATTCTGAATATCAGGCAGTGTTACATCTTGTGAGTCAATTAAAAGCAACCGAACTTAAATTGAAAGGGGATCCCAACAATAATGGTTTAGTGATCAGAAAGTATATTCTTGCTAAAGAACTAAAAGATAAGATTTTGCTATGCTCTATCGATATTTCGAAATTCAACGAAAAAAAAATAAAAAAACTGAAAGGCGTGCTAAACACAATTCCTAATTATTCAGACTTAGCACTAATTTTCGTGACAGAATTTTGGAAAGGAAATGTATCCTTCTTAAGAGAAGTCTATCCCTTTGTTAGCACTTATCTTAATGTGAATTTTCTAAAAGAACATTTCTTTGAAAAAATTGTAAGCTATACGCCAAGCTCTGAAGAAGAAGATGTCAATTTTCGTCAGGCATTTAAATTTTTATATGAATCTTGTCCCTATTTCAGGCTGATATTTAACAATCATATTCAATTGTCATTTTCACTTGAAGAGGATGTTCAAGTAACTTTATTACTACTCGCCTTTCTAAAAAATAACCTTTATTGCTTTAAGTTAGCCTTAGCTTATGGCATGGACCCGAATGGCCTCGGTATTGTTACAAGCGGTTTATGCTTGCCGCTGATCTTTATGCTCGCCTGTTTACCTCACGCTGGTGAATATTTAAAAGAGGCTCTCGCAACAGGCGCTAGTTATCGAGTGAAACCACAGAAAGTAGATGTCCAACTAAGTAAGCAACAGGCTAAACGTCATTCTCTTATATTAAATCCTGCGATTTTAGCCGCCTGTTCTAGATTGGGTGGGATGTCTGATCATCGTTCAATAAGTAATGCGCTCAACTGGTGCTATTGGATAGGAATATACGATTCCATTAAATATTTTATACCACAATTGACGATTGATGATCTTTTACAAATATTTGTAAAGATTAGTTTAGAGTCAGATGTAGAAAGAAGATTAACCTTCAAAACCTCCTCAGGATTAGTCTTGGTACAAGAAAGTAGTCATCAACCCACTCTATCTCAAAGCATTTCAAATTTCTTCCTTTGCTTCGAGATTGCTACCAAAGACGATACCAAACGTGAACTCTTAAGCCTGCTGTTTACGAGGCTAGCTCAACTAACTGTCGAACTAAGTGACTACGAGATTGAAAACTTTTATCAAAAAATATTTAACGCTGGCGTCCTAAGTTCTCGACTTAAGCAACAGGAAACCCGTTTTATTTTTGAATCTTGTCTCTCTTTGTTATTAGCAAGACCTGCCACCATCATGAACTATCAAAAGCTCATGCAAGTATTTTTTTATTTAAAGAACTTTCATTACGTGATCCAAATCGCTGAATTAACGTTTGACGGCAAGCTTAAAAACACGCCGCTGTATACAGAAGCGATGAAAAAACTCAATCCAACTAAAGAGACAACGTCGAAATCACCCGGTGGACCCTAAATTTAGTTGTACAAGGCATGCGTTTAGGTAACAATCTTAGCTTCCTATCGATTACCAAATTATGGAGAAAGCTATGGCTTCGAATGATATGCAAGAAGGTGCGTTTTGTTGGAACGAACTAATGACGTCTGACACCGATAAAAGTAAGAAATTTTATGGTGAATTATTTGGTTGGAGCTTTGAAGATCATGATATGGGTAATATGACCTATACCATGTTGAAAAATAAGGACACTGATGTCGGTGGTTTATTGCGCGTGCCAAAAGAGCACGAACATGAAATACCTTCTCATTGGATGAGCTATGTGCTCGTGGCTGATGTCGATGCCAGCAGTCAAAAAGCTAAGTCACTCGGTGCGACTATTGTTAACGGCCCTCATGATGTTGCCGATTTTGGACGATTCGTTATTCTGAAAGATCCTACCGGCGCCCATATTGCGCTTTGGCAATCTAAAAAAGGTTAAGATCAGGTCACCACTTTTGGCATGCTTATTGGCAAAAGTGGTGATAAATCTCCTTGGTCACAAGCGCAATCACTTGATCACGACTGTGATCGCTCACACCCTTTGACTTAACAAAAAACGCGATCGCAATGTGCCCATGATTATTGGGTAAGGTGATGATTCCAACGTCATGAGAAAATCGTTGCAATTGCTTCGAGCCTGGATATTTTAAAATACGTTCATTCGATAAGGACCATGTCCCTGTTTTATGGGCCACCAACGTGTTGGGTGGCAACATGCCCTTCAAGCGGTGGGCACCGGTATGGCATTGTGCCATGGTCTCTAGCAATAAATGAGTACTATTTTGTGATAACAATTTGCCTTGATGTAGGCTCACTAAGAGCTTAGCCATCTCATCAGAGGTGGCACTATCACTACTTTCGGATTCAAAACGCTTCCACGCTTTAACTTTCATCGCCGGTGAGACTTTCTCTAACATTTTCAGTAAGGCCGGTCTGTGTTGAACTTTTTTCGCTAAGGCCACATTCAAACCACTGGCACTTAGATAAAGATCTAAAATAGTACGGTGAATAAAAATATGCGGAAAGCCGACCGCATGTAAGTGACTTGCCACGGCTTTAGGCCCTCTAATTTCCTGAAGAATAATATCGGTTGCAGAATTGTCACTTGAGATTAACATTAATCTCATTAACTCGCGCAAGGAGAGTTTCATCGTGCAAGTACCCCCTGCTAGCTCGGCATAAAGTCGCCCAGATCCTGGAACACAATCGTCTCGACTAAATGTAATTTCTCGATCTAAGTGCTCTTTTCCCTGATCAACTTCTCTGAGCAATGTGATGGCAATCGGAACTTTCACCGTACTTGCCATAAAAAAACGCTTAGAACCGTTTACCGAGAATTTTTTATTATCCTCAATGCGTATCGCCGTGACACCAAGCTGGCAATGCAACCGTTTAGCAATATTAGTCACTTTGGTATTAAGGTCGACTTCTTTGGCGACAATAACGGCTGGTAGCAACCAGCAAATGGCAAAAAGTAATGCAGTTAAAAATTTCATTAAGGCAATTATTCCTTGAAAAGTCTCTAATGACAAAGCCACAGATAATACCGCTCCTTGTGATCATGAACAACTGCTCACAAAACTTTTGTCGAATAAGGCAAAGGTTCATGGCAAGCTTCGAATAAAACTCTATAGTTATATCTTAAGAAGATTGATTTAGGGATATTGGCATGACCTTTTTAAAAAATGTGATCTTGGTTGGCTTATGGACCACCTTCTTCTGCCTAATTTTTTTTAGTCTCTATTATTTATTCATATCCGAAAAAACTAATCATCCTGCCATAACTAATATTTATGCTAATACTCAAGTCGGCATGATCTCAAACAGAATAAAAGGTGATCTTTTCAGGATCTATGTGCCCAATAGTTTTACCAATACCGTGTCGGTGATCGACCCCTATACTTATCAGGTAGTCGATACCTTCAAATCCGGAAAAAACCCGCAGCATATTGCACCTTCTTATGATTTAACCACTCTGCACGTGATGAATAATCTTGGTAACAGTCTTACACCAATTGATCCCAAAACAGGTAAGCCTAAACCGAACATTCCAGTGGATGACCCTTATAATTTATATTACACGCCGGATGGACATTTTGCGATTGTGGTAGCAGAAGCCAGAAATCGTTTAGATTTTGTCGATCCCAAAACCTATCAGCTAGTTGAGTCTATTCCTATCTTGTGCAAAGGTGTTAATCACCTTGATTACACGGCTGATGGTCGTTATGCCTTGGCTAGTTGTGAATTTTCCGGCGCACTTATCAAAATTGATGTTGCTGCACACAAAGCGCTTAAATATATCGCGTTAGATACCTGCAATAAAAAACACAGCATGCCCCAAGATGTCAGGCTCTCACCCGATGGCAAAGTTTTTTATGTTGCCGACATGATGTTAGATGGGGTGTTTTTAATTGATGCTAACCGTTTTGTGTCATTAGGTTTTATTGCAACCGGTGTCGGGACGCATAGTATTTATCCAAGTCGTGATGGTCGATATTTATATATTGGTAATCGTGGCTGCCACAGTGTTAATGAATGTCCTCCTAAAGGCCCTGGTAACGTTGCAGTCATCGATCCTCAAAAACAAAAAGTTATTGCTAGATGGCCAATACCCGGTGGCGGCAGTCCCGATATGGGCAATATCACAGCAGATGGCAAAGAGTTATGGCTAGCAGGTCGCTATGACAGTGAAGTGTATGTCTTTGATACCCGCACGGGTCAATTAACCCATCGCATTAAAGTAGGCCATGGACCGCATGGCTTAACTGTTTGGCCACAGCCAGGACGCTTTTCCTTAGGTCACACCGGAAATATGCGATAGACACTATAAGCAAAATCTTAATTTTTTTCCTAAAAGCTGTAAGCATCAAAATCCAAGATCGGCTCAACTATACTTATACTAGTAAAATTAGTTTGGAGGGTTCGAATAATGGCAAAAGATGAAGGTTTCAAAAAATCAAAACAAGGTTTTGGCGGATACAGTGAAAAAAAGGGTTCTGACTATGGCAAGCAAGATTTCGATAAAAACAAAAAAGGATCCGACACTATGGGTAAGGGATTTAAGAAAGAACAAATTGGTCAAAAGAAAGAATCAGGTGGCTTAAAACAAGGCAAGATGGGCTCTGAACAATATGGAAAGGAAAAGCTCTCACAAGGTAAGGAAAAACTTCAAAAAGGATCTGATACTTTTGAAAAACAACGTTCCGGTTTTTCTAATATTGGACAAAAGGATCTAGGAAAAAAACGCGATCGTTAATTGTCAATTGACGATCCAAAAGGCTAGCGTTAACGCTAGCCTTTTTTTGTATTGTAAAAAATAGTCACTATAGTTTAAAGATAAGTAAAAAGGAGGTTTAATCATGGTCGAAGACGATCGAATGCCAGCACAGCCAGAACCAGATTCCAGTCATCCCTCTTTGAAATCCGAACGAAGATCTTCCATCCCAGACAAAGAAAATGAACGAGATAAAGATCACATTAAAGAAAGACTTTTATGAAATTTATCAACAAGGAGTAACCCATGAAACTGTTAGGCGTCTTAACCATCGCCACCTTAGGCTTTGTTGTTTCCCCTTCCTTCGCTTTAGAAAATCAACCGAACACCGCTCCCCAAAGCATCCAAGCGTCAACCAATCAAAATCAAGACAATCAAGTCGCCGCATGGTTGATGACGCTTAACCAAAATGAAATTGCAGCAGCAAAACTAGTCTTAAGTCGACAGGTTAGTCCAAGCGTCAAAGCATTTGCTAAACAAATGGTCCATGACCACTCTAAGAATCTCCAAGCTCTTAAAGCGCTTAGCAAAAAAGACCATATCGCGCCGGCCCCTTCCGATGAATCCAAAGCACTCAAAGAAAAAGGCAAAGATGAATTAGACTCATTAAAAGCACTACAAGGACGCGATTTTGAAGTGACTTACATCAAGGCGATGGTAGAAGGACATGCCGGTGCTTTAAAAGCCCTTCAAGAAAAAATTCAAACAATAAGCAACCCTGATCTTAAAAAATTCTTAGAAGAAACGAGCAACACGGTGAATGGCCATTTAGAAAAAGCTAAAAGCGTGCAGAATTCACTGCAATAGTTGACCTTCCCCACTTGGGTATCATGTCCAAGTGGGGAAGTATTTTTATTCATTATTTATATGATTGTAAAAAAAGAAACTTTAATTAAAAATCCTAATGGTACTAAACCTCATATTGTATTACTAGGTGCAGGTGCCAGTGTTGCCGCATTTCCTGAAGGTGATTTGCATAAAAAAAACTACCTGTTATGAATAATTTAGTTGAAGTTGTTAATCTAAAAGATTTGTTTGAAACTAATAACTTAACACCAACTGGTAACTTTGAAGATATTTACAGTAATATACAAAATAATGACCTTAAGAAAAAAATTGAAGAGGCCGTCTTTGAGTATTTTTATTCTTTAACTTTACCGGAAACAGTAACAATTTATGACAAGCTTCTCCTCTCGTTACGAAGCAAAGATGCTATTTTGAGTTTTAATTGGGACCCGTTCTTATTTGATGCGTACCAACGTAATCGCAATATTGAGATCGAGCTACCGCAAATTTATTTTCTTCATGGCAATGTCCGAATAGGCGTATGTGAAAAGTGCGGAAAATTGGGAAGAAGATCACAACTATGTCCTATTTGCAATGAAGACTATCTAAATGTTCCCTTAATTTACCCCGTAGCAAAGAAAAACTATTTTGAAACTAATAAATATACTGCTACGAGCTGGGAAAGGGCTAGCTATTTATTCGCTAATGCTTTCACCGTAACAATTTTTGGTTATGGTGCACCACATTCAGATCTAGAAGCGGTGGAATTGCTTAAAAAGGCTTGGTTCAGTAATTCCAAACGTAACTTTGAATATATTGAAATTATCGATATTCTTTGCCCTGATCAGCTAGAACAACGTTGGAAAAACTTTACACCTACTTTTCATTCTGTAATCTCAAATTGTTTTGAACATTCACGCTTATGGAACTGGCCAAGACGTTCCTGTGAGGCTTTACTGCCTTCCATTACTAATGGAAAAATTTCTGAAAGTTTTCCCTTAGAGGAAACAAATGATCTTGAGAAGTTGCACATTGCTATAAAGCAAATTGCTCAATATGAGACTTAAAAATAGTAATTATTCTCTTTGTTGTTTTCATAACATTCTTTAAAATTATACATCAAAGTGCCAAAACTACTGAACCATATATCAAAGACTCTACTTTGTATAAATGTCTTGGCAAATCTGTTGCTATCTTAATCAAACTAAAAAACAGGAACGATGTATGTCGAACTCTCAAAAAAAAGACGCCGATTTATTTGATCCTCATGATCAACGTTATATGGAGCTTTTGGATGTTACAAAAACCAAAATTGTTTCAACTCGGGTTAGTATTGCAAGAGCAGCCTGCCAAGAACATATCAATCTTTATTGGTGGCTTGGCCAAAAAATTATTGAGGCCCAGGATAAATATGGGTGGGGGAAATCTATTATAGAACGGCTTGCCAGAGATTTAAAAAGCACTTTCCCAGAAGCACCTCATGGTTTCTCAGCAAGAAATCTGTGGGATATGCGACGATTTTACCTCACTTATAAAGATTACCCAAATCTGCGACAATCTGTCGCAGAAATACCCTGGGGACAACATTTAGTAATTTTAAACAAGGTAAAGGATATTGAGGCCAAACAATACTATATTCAAGCGACACAGGAAATGAATTGGACACGTGACTCCTTAATACATCAAATCAATGCTCAAGCTTATGAAAAGCGAGTTTTAGTATCTAAACAGCATAATTTTGAACAAGTGTTACCCAAGCATTTAGCGAGGCACGCTGACAACACACTTAAAGATGTTTACTTATTTGAAACCCTAGGCTTAACACGTCCAATTGTAGAAGTTGAAATGGAACAGCAAATGGTGGCTAAGATTAAGGACGTTATGTTAGAGCTCGGCTACGGTTTTACCTTTATTGGTAACCAGTATCGGCTTGTTTCACCCAGTGGTTCAGAAACATTCGTCGATCTTCTTTTTTTTAATAGGCGCCTGCAAAGTCTCGTTGCACTAGAGCTCAAAGTTGGTGCATTTAAACCAGAATATATCGGTAGAATGAATTATCAATTGAATTTGTTGGATGATGTTATAAAAGAATCTTGGGAAAACCCTTCTATTGGTATTATTCTATGTTCAGAACGTAACCGTATTGATGTTGAATATGCATTAAGAGGAATTGAAAAACCTATTGGCGTTTCAGAGTTTAAGCTGACTCAAACTTTACCACAAGAACTCGTTGGCAAACTTCCTCAACCCAAAGAGCTCGAAGCAGAAATTCTAAAAGAATTGGGATTGATTTCTAATGAAAAGATATAAGAAAAGAAGTTTCGAAATCAACTACATCAAGCGATGGTACAAGAACATACTCAGTAATAACTTCAGAGCTTAATCCAAACAATACTAATTTGCTATGCTCTGAAAATAACTCTGAGGTGCTGTGAAGATAGTTTCTTCAGAGTAGAACTTCAGTGTTAAATGCAGCTTTTATTTCCTAGATTCGATTTAATGGCTCACTTATCCGTTCAAAAAAGGAATCAATTCACTGCATTTGATAAAGATGAATATCCATACTGAGCCGATTAGCACAATTAATCGGCTCAGAAAATTAAGAAAATGTCGCCGAGAAGAGCAATATTTTTATAAAACTAAACAACACTTCTTGTATTTCTTACCACTGCCACAAACACAGGGATCATTACGGCCTAACTTTGGTGTTGATCTTAAGTAGGTGCCACCTTCGTGAGTATGGTCGTCATCGTGATGATCGCAACCACAGTCATGCTTTTCTTCGAAATCCATAGACATTGAGATACTCTTAGTTGATACAAAATCTGGCTATTGTATACTTTTTATTCGTAATTACCTACTTTGTGGTCGGTCTGTTTCAAATAAAGATATAGCTAGCTATAGTCAGCAAGGTGTCCGATACATAAGTTATAAAGTTGCGGCATCAATTTTTTAAAAATCGCGGGGTATAAGTTATAGTTATACCCTTTCACACAGGTGAGTGGCGATGGGGTATCACTCTTTATACCGGCGAGTTAACCGATGCATTTGGTGAAGAGCTTTGGGCCATCCCCTTTAGCGCCTTATGGAACTACCTACTATAAATAACAGTCGTATCGCCGCCCTTCTTCTTCGCCTCATACAAGGCAATGTCAGCAGCGGCAATTAAATCGATCATTTGCGTACCATGTTCTGGGTAGGAGGCAACACCAAGTGAAATCGTAATCTTTAAGCTTGAGTTATTATAATAAGCTCGCATTTCTGTGACATGGCGACGCAATTGTTCAGCGCGTTGCCAGCCCGTTCCAATTGAAGTTTCAGGTAGAACAATAATGAATTCCTCACCACCGTAACGACAAATGATATCACTGGCCCGCATTTTTTCAGAAATGAGTGCCGCTAATGCTTGTAACACTACATCTCCCGCTTTATGGCCATAAGCATCGTTAAAGTCTTTAAAATGATCGATGTCGAACATAATAATCGTCAGTGGTACTGGGTTTCTTTTTAGTCGGATGAGTTCTCTTTCAAAAATTTCTTCTAGATAACGTCTGTTATAAAGACCGGTCAAAACGTCCCGGATGGATTGTTCTCTTAGCGTTTCTTGCAGTTTAATATTTGTTAAGCCCAAAGCAATTTGTTCGCAAAAAGTACTCGCTAGAATTTCTTGGTTTTTGAGCGCACTGACTTGATTTTCGGCACTTGTTTGTTCGAGATAAAAAACGCCCATAATGACACCTTGAGCATACAAAGGCACACACATGAAGCTTGGACCATCCACACCAAGATTCATATTATGAGGACAGACAATATCTTTTTTAGGATTTTCTACATAATGTAAATTGCCTATTCTTATCGCCCAACAATCTTCAGGTTTTAATGTTGTTTCAGTTAGCTTCGGATTATTAAAAGACGTCACAGCGTGTAGCATTTTTAAATCAGCATCGCAAAGATATAACACACCGGCACATCTAGGAAAAAGGTGAGCTGCATAATTAGCCACTAAACGACCAGCTTCATCGATTTTTTTGCATACTTGCATATTTGAACCAAATTCATTCAATAAATTAAGTTCTCGATGTGTTTTTTTCAGTTGTTTTAAATTGAGTTGATTTTTTTCTTCAATCGCTTTGCGGTGGGTGATATCGCGAACCGTCGCAAGAGCCGCTTTTCCTTCTGTGGTTTCGATCGGACTGATATTCACCTCTATGGGTAGCAATTGATCATATTTACTTTTGACGACTAATTCTTTTTCAATGAGAGAATGAGACGCAATAAAATCAAAAAAATTTCCCTTGTGCTGCTCTCCTACCAGCTTAAAAATATTGGGAATGAGCGTTTCAATGCAATGACCTAATACTTCAATACCTTTAAAGCCAAACATCTCTTCTATACGTTTATTAATTAACACAATATCACCAGCGCGATTAATGATGATGATGCCATCAGGTGCCGCTTCAATAATTGTTTTAAAACGTTCTTCAGCTCGTTTTTGTTCCGTAATTTCAATGGCGATCCCACCGATAGCATGAACAGTATTATTCTCATCTATGATAGGAAATTTATTAGTCAAATAGGTATGAAGACCATCTTTTAAAAGGATTTTTTCTTCGACGACAACCATCTCTTGGCTTTTTGCTACTTTATGATCAGTCATCACTATTGTTTGAGCCAACTCAGGATCGAAAAGATCGTAATCTGTTTTACCAATTAATTTATCTTTAGTTTGATTCATTATAATTTCAAATTGATGATTAATAAGTTGGTATTCACCTTGCAAATTTTTGATGAAAATAACATTGTTAGTACTTTCAAGAACCGATTTTAAAAATTCTTCATCTTTAATACGTTTTCGATCTAAATGATTAAGCCAATTTGCCTCATATAACAAAGCAATCGATAACAACACAATTATACCGACGATGAGCCACAGCGTGCCTAGCTCAAATGCAAATAAACCTAACGATTCACCCAAAATTTTTAAGAGACCAACCACAATCGGACCAATTATAATAAATGGCGTTATTCTTCGTATGATTAAACCGCCGATATATCTACTTAATACAATTTTGGGAAGACCTTCATTGCGATCCAAGACCAAAAAACCAAGTGCTAGAAAAATAAATGCCACAGTTGACAAAAGTGCCATGTGAATATGATTTGGAAGCTGAAAAAGAAAATTAATAACACCACTTAAATCGAAAAGATAACCAATCAGTTCAAAGGTCGCAATGATCATGACGATACAAAGTGGTATTTGGCGGAACAGAAAATGACCTCGCCATTGTTGCATAAAAAAAGTAAAGCATAACAAACCAAAACTAATCGCAGACAACAAAGGCATATGACCCGGTCTTAAAGTTAGCGGATCGTTATCCTGCATTAAAATTTCATCGAATTGCACATGAGGCGTAATATAGTCAATGACGCTCAGTAAACTGAAGATAAAAATTAAGACCATAAATAGACTGGCAATGCCTGATTGTTTATTATTTTCCCTAGGCGATCGGCTAAGCCACAAGGCAATACCACTTAGGATAAATCCTGCTGCCACATTCAGATTTAAATTAAGGCTGCTATACATTAGGTGGGTGTTAAAAAAATAATGGGTAAGAGAATTTAAAACGCCTATTAGCCCGATCAAGATAGCAATCTGCGCTGCAATCATTGAAAAAAAAAGATAGTTCCAGGTGTCCTTCTTTAACCTTATCATTTGATCATCCCTGAGCGCGATCAAGAACTGCTTACCTTATAACGATAGTCTATCAGTAGACGATTAACCAAAGATAAGTTAAATATTTTTTAAATCGTTAGGAATTTTCGACCACAAAAAGTTGCGCTTGTGAATATTCTTCAGGGGTATTGACTTCTAGGGAATTTCTTTGCGTCAAACAAACTCGAATTTTATAGCCGTGTTCAATCACTCGCAGTTGTTCCAAACCTTCCGCTTGCTCTAACGGCGTTGGTTTTAATTGAGTGTACCGCAATAAAAACTCCCTGGTAAACGCATAAAGACCTACGTGATGGTAGACAGGAACTGCTACTTGCTGGCGAAAATGTGGTATTGGCGCACGTGAAAAATAAATTGCATTATGTGAGACGTCAGTAATAACTTTGACAAAGTTTGGATTTTGATAGGACTGCTCAAAATTCAAAGGATAAGCCAACGTTGTCATTGCCGGCATTTCACCTTCTAAATAAGGAGTAACTAACTGCTTTAGCATAGTCGGTTGGATAAACGGTTCGTCACCTTGTAGGTTAATGACTACATCTACGTCAGAATATTGAGCTGCTACCAATGCTACTCGGTCACTGCCAGTCGGGATATCCACCGGGGTTAGCAGTGCTTTACCACCCTGTTGTGTTATGACAGCCGCAATCTCTTCGTGATCAGTAGCAACGACTACTTCGCTGATAAAATCACATTTTGTGGCGGCTTCATAGACCCACTGAATCATCGGTTTACCTTGAATTGGTAACAACGGCTTTCTGGCTAAACGCGTTGAACCGATCCGACTAGGAATGACGCACAAAATCTTCATTTGTTGTCCCTCAATGACTAAAAGCTGCAAATAGTAACACCAATTTTTAATAATATGTACCAAAAATTGTCCGTCTTATAACTTATAATATTATTAGGCTTACTATAAGGAGAAATCCTAATGGGCACGTTATTACTCATTATATTGATCATCATCTTATTAGGTGCATTACCTGTGTGGCCCTACAGCCGCGCCTGGGGTTATTGGCCAGGCGGTTTTATTGGCCTAATCCTAATAATTTTAATCATATTAATGTTACTTGGAAGAGTTTAATAGGAGAAGCTTATGAGAAGTGAAATTCGTAACGTTTTATCCTGTAGTACTTTAATTGGTGATGCAGTGGAAAATGCCGATGGCAAAAAAATCGGCAAGCTCGAAGAAATTATGATCGATTTAGAATCTGGCAATGTGGCTTACGCCGTGCTTTCTTTTGGTGGCTTCTTCGGCATTGGAGATAAACTATTCGCTATACCCTGGCGCAAATTGCACATTGATCAAAACCACAAGTGCATTGTGTTGAATGTTTCTAAAGAACGTTTCAAAGATATGCCTGGCTTTGATAAAAATCATTGGCCAGACATGACTGATCCCAAATGGCAAACCAATATCACCGAATACTACCAAAGATGGTAAAGCTATTTTGAGATATCGGGGCTACGCCCGATATCTCATTTAACTTATTTCATAAATCAATATTGAAAATAGAAACGAAATTCATTAATATTGCTTTTTGTTTTTGCTGCCTCTTACATCTTTTAACATCCTAGCTTTGTTAAGTGTCCGTAACCCAAATTACTTGCTTTACCAATTGGAAACACCATGTACCTTAGAATAATAATAAAAAGATGCTGTTGGTTTCTTAGCTTTGCTTTTTTATTAGCCATTACCATCAACGCTTCCGCTAAAACCTGCGCACTTTCCTTAAATGACTACTTAAATCAGGTTTGTGCCTATAACCGTGGCTTACACGGTTCAACCCTGATTGCAATGGGAGCAAGGCAACGCGTGGGCGAAGGTAAGCTCATCATGCGCCCTAAATTTTTTGCAGAAGGTCAATACCTTACCAATACTTACAACCCAGCTTGGGGTACAGTGGCAGGCACATCGAATGAATTACAAACCTATCAAGCGGGAATTAGCCAAACTACGCCTTATGGGGTACAAGGTAAGCTTTATTACAATTATCAGCATCAACAGTTACATGGGGTCTCATCGCTCTTAAATCAACCAAACAGTTTTTCAACATCATCACCGGTTCTAGAATTGTCTGTGCCTTTAGCACGTAACTTTGCCGGGGCGGAAACGCGTGCCACACAAAAATTAATCGATTCGCAAGCAAGATTGACGCAATTTTCGGAAGCATTTAAAACTAAACAATTATTGGCACAAGCTGAAACAGCATACTGGCAACTCGCCACCGCCCGCGCGATCGTTGCAATTCAACATGATAGCCTTGGTCGAGCCATCAAAATTGAACAATGGATTGCTCATCGAGCCGATCTTCGCTTAGCCGAAAATGCAGATACCTTACAAGCTGCCGCTGCGGTGTCAGCAAAAGAATTAGATGTTGAAGTCGCATTGAATGATGCCTGTCTTGCTGCAAGGGCATTTAACACCTTGCGCGGCTCATGCCAGGACCAAGTCTTCGAATCATTATGCAGTTATCATGATTGTCAGGCGATGGCATTACCAGAACACGTTGGTCCCCGCGATGATGTTAGGGCAGCCAAGGCTTCTGAACAAATTGCGATTGCCAATGGCATATTGGGTATCGAAAAAAACAAACCGAATATTGATTTGTTTGCTAGCTATACGCTCAATGGCAACGATCCTAGTGCTAACAATGCCATTACACAGTCATTTACTAACAATTATCCGTCAACTGCAATTGGTTTGCGTTTGTCAGTCCCACTTGATTTACGTTGTCTAGCGCAGTTTAGGTCCGCTTATATGAAGGAAATTAAAGGAGCCCATGAAGTCTTTATACAAAAAGCATTCGAAGATCAAAGACAATGGCAGGATTTAAACATTAGATTTAATAATGCGAGAAAACGTTTGGATCTCGCAACACAATTAGAAAATATTCAGGCTAAAAAATTACAAGCTGAAAGAGAACGTCTCACCTATGGCAAAACGACCACCTATCAAGTGCTGATGTTCGAACAAGACTATGCCAATGCGCAAATCGCTCGGTTAGTTATCCAAAATGAAATTTACTCCTTAATTGCACAACTCAAGACCTACGGAGTTTGTTAATGAACATTTCAGAAGTAGCTATTCGAAGACCAATTTTTATAACCTGCTTGGTCATCTTGCTCTTGACCGTGGGTGTCATTTCTTTGCGTAATTTACCGGTTGATCTTTTTCCAAATGTCACCTTTCCCGTGATCGTCGTGCATACATCCTACCCGGGTGCAAGTCCAGAGGAAGTTGAATCACTCGTATCAAAAGTGATGGAGGATGAAATCAACAACGTCCCTGGTATTAAACGTTTATGTTCTGAAAACACTGAGGGAAGAAGTCAAATTATTGCCGAATTTACTAATGACACTGACGTGAAATATGCAGAACAACAGATTCGTGACAAAATTAATTCGGTTAAAGGCAAACTTCCCAAAGACATTAAAGAACCTGAAATACGTAGAGTCGATCCTTCCGATCAACCTATTTTAATCTTAGCGCTGAAAAGTACGCTACCGCGTACCAAATTATTTGAACTCGCCGATAAAGTCATCAAACCACAATTGCAACAAATTAACCAAGTAGGGCTGATAGAAGCACACGGCAGCAGCGGTCGACAAATCCATGTCGATTTAGACCGCGAGAAACTTGCCCAAAGAGGACTAAGCGCTTCGGATGTCGCACTCAAGATTGCTCAAGCAGGTCAAAATGTTCCCATTGGTAAAGTTGATCAAGGCGAAAAAGAAAAAGTATTTCGATCAGTGGGTGAGTTTTCATCTATCAAAGATATTGGCGCCACAACTCTTAATTTTTTTGGTAACGAAGTGCCAATCACTATCGATTCGATTGCGAATATAACCGATGGCAGCGCAGACATTCTTACCAAAACGTATGTCAACGGACAACCTTCTCTGATATTAATGGTCTACCGTCAATCTGGAACAAACACGATCGAGGTTGCTAATCTTGTAAAAAAGAAAATTGCTCAAATCCAAACGACATTAAAAAATCAAAAACCAGCGGTTGAAATCAGTGTAGTTAGAGACGGATCTACCATGATCGCAAACAATGTCAATGATGTTGTTGAATCCATTCTTATTGGTATTTTGTTAACCATTATTGTCGTTTATCTATTTTTAGGTAGTGTCAAATCAACTTTTATAACGGGCTTATCGCTGCCGACCTCATTAATCGGTGCTTTCTTTCTTATGCACTTAGCTGGTTTTTCAATCAATACGATGTCATTGCTAGCACTTAGCTTAGCAGTCGGTTTATTGGTCGATGATGCTATCGTCGTTCGAGAAAATATTTTTCGACACACCGAAAAAGGGAAGAATGCAATCGAGGCTGCATTAAGTGGCACTAAGGAAGTTTTTTTAGCAGTCATTGCAACTTCACTCACTGTCATTGCTGTCTTTGGACCCATTGGTTTTTTACATGGCGTGGTGGGAAGTTTTTTTAAAGAGTTTGGTTTGACAGTGTGTTTTGCAATGATCATTAGTTTGTTCGATGCCTTAACAATCGCGCCCATGCTTTCAGCTTATATTGGACTTGCAAGAAGCAGCCACAAACTTAATCCTGTCGTTGCTGCGTTTAATCGCTTTCAAAATAATTTAGAAATTCTATATGACAAGATTTTGAAACTAGTACTGCGCTTCCCCCTTTCTACTTTACTCAGTGCTTTGCTCATTTTTGCCATCAGTGTTTTCGCTGCCAAATATGTGCCTAAAACCTTCCTTCCTGGACAGGACAATGGCGAGTTTGTCATTTCATTAGAGCTGCCACCCGGTGCAAATTTGGCAGCGATGCAAGCCGTGACTGAAAAGGTTGATAAAACCATTCGCGCCAATCATGAAGTCGCCACCGCGGTTGCGATCGTAGGTGCAGGAGGTGAACCAAATCGCGCTCGATTTTTTATTAATATGATTCCGAGTAAAGAGCGAAAGCTGACTACAACCGAGTTTAAAGATAAGATTCGAAAAGAGTTAAAACAATATAAAGAAATTAAAGTATTTGTTAAAGATTTCGACATGGTTGGTGGCGGAGAACGTCCTTTTAATTTACTCCTGGTCGGTGGCGATTTGCGTGAACTGATTAAAGTAAGTACTCAGGTGTTTAATAAAATTAAGATGAATAAAGGCTTACTTGATCCAGAGCTTAGTTATAAACCGGGCAAGCCTGAAATGACCATCGTGCCGGATCTTGCTAAAATGAAAATGTTAGGTGTTTCCAGCACAACCATGGGTGAGGAACTGCGCACACAAATTGAAGGCACCATTCCAGCCGTTTTTCGAGAAAACGGTCAGGAATACGATATACGAGTTCGTCTAAAAGAAGAACAGCGTGATTTGCAACACTATTTTAGTGACACATTAGTACCAAACATGAATAAGTCACTCATTAAATTGTCGGAAGTCGCAACACCCGTCCAAGGCTTTGCACCCACCACCATTTATCGTAAAGATCGTCAACGTTACATTCAAATTGCAGCAGATATTGCACCGAAAGGTCCTGGGATCGGTGGCTTAATGAATGAGATTAACACTTATTTCAAAAACGAAATTAAACTACCACCTGGTGTGACTTATAGTTTTGTGGGCCAAGCAGAAGACTTTTCTGAACTAATGCAAAACATGGTCATAGCGGTGGTATTAGGAATCTTATTTATCTATTTGGTCTTAGCCAGTTTGTATGAATCTTTCATCACACCTCTCACCATCATGTTAGTGTTACCACTGGCTGCATGTGGTGCTTTTTTTGGCTTACTGATCACCCGTCACTCACTCGATATTTTTTCAATGATCGGCTGCATTTTACTCTTTGGTATTGCCACCAAAAACTCAATTTTGTTAGTGGACTACACCAAACAATTAATGGCCCGCGGCATCGCGCGCGAAGAAGCAATTATCAAAGCCTGCGTGACCCGCTTACGTCCAATCTTAATGACCACGATCGCACTCATTGCGGGCATGCTACCCATTGCGATAGGGTTGAATGAGGCGTCAAAACAACGTACCAGTATGGGTATCGCGGTAATCGGCGGTCTGATAAGCTCAACCCTTCTGACACTCGTCGTCGTGCCTGCAGCTTATTCATGTATTGAGCGATTAAAAATACGTTGTAAAAAACTATTTGAATCACGAAAAAAAGCGGTAGTTAATGAGCTTTTACCTGAGGAATTGGAAGCGGAGGTGTAGTTTCTCGAATACCGAAGCTTAATATACACATTTCTAATCATCTACCTGCTGTGAACTGCTACTAAATTTACTTACGCTATTGAAAATGTTATAATTTCATTATGAAAAAGAAATCGCTTGCAGACACCAATCCGTATCTTAAAAATCCTGTGCTAAGACATAAGCTTATAGCCCGTTCTGTCAGAACTTCTTGCGGGGTTGAAGGAATAGAGCAGAATGAATGCTCCTTCAAAATAAGTAAAAGAAGAGAAAAAAGAATTTACAAACAAGCCCATTAAGTTGAATCTTCCAATAAAATTTTAAAAATTTTTTTCATTGGCTCGTAATTAGAGCTCGCATGGCCAATTTGCACTGCTTTGATATATTCGCTATAACCCTTTGGATGGATTGTTTGATCAATATAACTAAAATTAATCGGCGGTCTTCCTGCTTGAATCACCATTAAACTTATGAGTAAACGACCAATTCTACCGTTACCTTCACGAAACGGATGTATCAAAATAAATTCGACATGCACCAGACCAAGAATAAAAGCTAATTCATCGATGTCGGTATTATGACAAGGCGTGTATCTAGCTAACAATTCTTGTTCGAACTTTTCCATAAGAACCGGAATCCGACTGGGAAAGGCAAATGGAAAGCCATTCTTGCTCATCATGACCGATCTATATTTCCCAGCAGAAGGGTAAATATCACCCAACCATAGTTCATGCATCTTACAAATGTCGAGAACAGTGAATTTACGATCTTCATCATAAATCTGAATGATCTCCGAAAATGTTCGATTTAATTCTTGTTCTTCTAACGCTTCTATTTGTTCTTTAGAAGTAATATGCAGATAGTTTTTTAAGACCTCATCGTTTGAACCAGGTTCTGTATCCTCACTCAACGGCACTGTGTAACGGTTACTCATCAAACATCCTTATATATAAAACACTTTAGTCACTCTGTAGCTTCTGCCAACAAGCGCGCAACTTCTGCGCCACTTCCTCTTGGTGACCTTCCCGATATTTTTGTCGTGGCCAAAAAAAACCTTTTAAACCGTCGCCTTTATTTCGTGGTACGACATGAGTATGAAGATGAGGAACACTTTGGCTGACGACATTGTTCATGGCGACAAAAACGCCTTGTGCTGACAGTGCATCTTTGACGACTAACGTTAGATCTTGTAAGGCTGAAAAATAAGTCGGCAGACTCTCTTTTGGTAAATCTAATAAGGTCTCGTAATGTTCAGTAGGCACTAAGAGTAAATGCCCGGGAAAAAGTGGTCGTTTATCTAAGAAGATGCAGATGTCTTTGTTCTCATAAATAATCGTGGCCGGCAATCGATGCTGCACGATGTCACAGAAAAGACAATGTTGATTCCCAACTATAGACATAACTTTAGTTTTATTCTTCCTGCCCACCTTGCTTCGTGGGGGGTTCGTGTTCAAGATTCACAACAGCCCCTAAAGTGCGTAAGGCGTTCAGAACTGATTGTAGATCCACAACGGTTTTGCCCTGCATGTTTTCCTCTTCAGCAACTTGCAGCTCTCGAATCTCATAAGACCACCGTCTTAAAATCTGAATTTTCTGATCACGCGTTAATTCTTGGCTCAATAAAACATCTTGCGGGTCTTTAAATATACTCGTTGGGTCAAGAAGTGCCTGTTTAACTCTCATAGGTTATTACTTCCTTAACTATCATGATGCGAAGGAGCTATGAAAATTATAACATACCGTACTTATTTTTTGACGTGGATGGCAGGGAAAAGTAAAAAGAGTAGAGCAAACAGCTCTACTCTTTTTTAATAAAGAATTATTGATTATGAGCAGCGTTAACAGCGTCGCGAATTTGCGCACCGGTGGTATCTGCACTCGTGTAACCGATAATTGCTTTATCGCCAATAAAGAAAGTTGGGAAAAAGCTTGGCTCTTTGCCATGAGCTCTTGACATTTTTTCGAAGAGTTTACCATTACGTGGACTGCCAGAGACTTCATATTCTTTCACACGTAACCAAGGATATTCTGCTTTCAATTTATTAATAAACGGGTGGGCAGCAACACAGTGAGGACAATCTGTAGAATAAAAGAAATGAATGGTCACCGTATCATTAACGGATGCTGCTGAACCACTTGCTTTTGATTGCATATCGGCAAATGAGCTTACCGTAAATAAACTTAAGAAAACGAATACCAACAGTGCTAATTTTTTCATATTTCCTAAACTCCTAAATGTAATTTCGATATTTTTGATAAATATCTAGTGAAAATCATACGCTATAAGCTAGCAATCCTCCAAGAAAAAAATTTGATAAATCGACTTTCTTCACAGTCGTTTTTTGAGTCTTGGCAACATTCGCTGCATAATTTGATCACCTTCCATCAAATGTTTGAATGCACCAAGGATATGTAAGATCACAAAAAATAAGACAAAAAGCGCAAGTGTCTCATGAACAAGTTGTCCATTATCCGCTAGCCATTTATTTTTGCTAATAGGCAATGAAAGAGTAAATAAATCAAAATAGGTGGGGGGATGTCCGGCTGCAACCGACATAATCCAGCCACTTAAGGGCATAAGAATTAATAACACCACCAAACTCAAGTGCGTTAGGTAAGCTGATCGTCGTTCCCAAAGAGGCAACTGCTCTAAGGATGGCTTCACATTGAAGGCACGCCAAATTATCGCAATCAGTGTTAAGGCAAGTACCGTTAAGCCAATCGATTTATGAATCATAAATAGTTCATGGTTGAATGGCTCATCTTTGAAAGTCCCCATCGTAAAGCCAAGACCCAAAAGTGCAATCACGCATAATGCAATTAACCAATGTAACACTTTCTCAATTGAACCATATTCCATGAATGAATTTTTAATTGTCATAAAATTTCCTTTTTTTTCAAAACAACCCAAAATTTAAAAAAATTAACTTATACTTAAAAAGAATCTTGGAGGTGATAAAAATGACGAGCTGGCTAAATCATTCCTGGTCGTTGAATCGAGCGAATAAAAAAAAATTGACCCAACAAATTCATCAATTCGAAACCACCATTACCACATTGGAAGAAAAATTATTGTTTTTACTATCCAATGTTCAAGAATGGAAAAGTCACGTCAAAACCCTAACCGATTTAAGTCATCAGCAACGTCTTACAGCTCAACACATTTTACAATTACGTCCCCTATTACAACAAAGTGAACAATTTCAAAGGACACTCGAATTACTTGCCTTGGACGGTCCAGCATTCAAGACCAAACTTTAAGCAACGCGCTATTTAAAAACAAATTTTATTTACCAACACTCCGCAATAGGGTGTTGTTGAAAATATTCCATCAGCCTTCTTCTCGTAGCTGGACTCGTATCATGAGGTAAGTCTGCGATAGTGAACCATGCCATCTCTGCAATTTCTGGACTATTTTGTGGATTTAATTGATACTGATTCACGATAAAAACGGCAGGATAATTGGCAACACCCCTCATATTTCCCAAATAAACACTAAAGAGTGTTGGCGTTGTGATAGAACGAATCCCTGTTTCCTCGAAGAGTTCCCTTCGCACTGCTGCCAGCAATGATTCGCCCCGTTCCACTAAGCCACCTGGCAAAAACCAACCTGGAAGATAAGTATGTTTGACTAATAAAACTTTTTGATCTTCGGTCACCACAATCGCGCGCACATCCAAGGTACTTCTTCCAAGTAAGCGAAAGTAGCCGTAACGAAAAAAACCAAAAACGTGATGTAAAAAAAATTTAAATTTGCTCATTAACTCTGACCAGATAGTTTTAGTTGGTGTTCGAGTGCTTTAATTTTTGCTCGTAAGCTGCGTAATTGATCCAAAAGATCTAAGCTCAACGCCACGCCAGACAGATTAATATGTAGATCATCGTGTAAGCGTAGTGCTTGCTGATAACGCTGAAGTTGAATGTAAGTAAATTGCCAACTCTCTTTATTCTTACCTTGCGTCGGTTCTAAGATACCAAATTCAATCATTTCAAATACGCTATCTTGATCGGCACTAGCAAGTCGACAAAATTCTTCTAACGTCAACAGCTGACTTTCATCCAATAATATTGACACTATTTTTTTTTCCATCAATAGATCCCCAATTTTTCTCTTGGATTAAATGGAATTTTTTCAGACATTTGCTGATACAAGTCCTTCGCCACCTCACTGGTCGCGGGCGGCGTCATCACTTGTAGAATAATGTACTCATCCCCAGCTTCGCCTTTACAAGGTAAGCCCTTGCCTTTCAGACGTAATTTCGTTCCCGTTTGTGAATTGGGGGGTATTTTCACTTCAATGAGACCCCCAAGCGTTGGAGCTTTTACCTTAGCACCTAAAGCCACTTCCCAGGGACTCACTGGTAAGTAGACCGTGATATCCTTTCCCGAGACATGATAAGGATCTGACGCCTTAATCCGAACTTCTAGGTATAAGTCTCCCGCAGGGCCATGTTGATAGCCGGGACTCCCCTGGCCTTTCAAACGAATTTGTTGACCTTCTGCGACACCTTTAGGAATTTTGACCTTGATTGTTTTAGTTCGTTGTCGGATTTGACCTTCGTTTACTTCAGATACTGGAATCTCTAAGGTTCTTTCCGCGCCATTAAAGGCATCACGTACATCGATATCAACAATAAAGTAAATATCTTCACCTCGCGCGGGTGCGTGATGTCTACGTCCACCTCCAAAACCACTCGCACGAGCTCCAAAAAGTGTTTCAAAAAAATCACTGAAATCACCACCTGAGCTGCCAAATGAAAATTCGTCTTGATTCCAATTAGGTGGTGGTGTGAATTGTTCGCCGCGCTGCCAACCTTTCGTACGCAAGGAGTCATAAGCACGACGTTTTTCTGGATCCTTCAAGACTTCGTAGGCTTCACCGAGTTCTTTAAATTTTGCTTCGGCATTGGCTTCTTGGCTAACATCGGGATGATACTTACGTGCTAACTTCCGATAGGCTCGTTTGATTTCATCTGCCGTGGCTTCCGGCTTTAAGCCCATGATTGAATAGTAATCTTTGAATTCCATATCACTCTTTTTTTAAGTTAAAAAAAACCCTCAATTATCCATTGAGGGTTTTATGTTACATTATTTAGTTCGATATTGTCTTCTTTCTTCGCTGCGTACGTTGGCGGCTTTATCAAACGTTTCTTTTTTCTTAAAGCCATAAACGGTTTCCTGTGGGATGTGTTTTTTCACGTAAGTTGCTACCCGTTTGACGGCAACTTCTTTATAACCCAACAATTTATCTAATACCCGTGATAGAAATCGTTGTTTTAGCTCTTTAGGATTATTCGTTAAAATCACGTGAGCCTTTAAATTTCTCGCTGTTTCAAATACTTCATCTGGACCTAGTATTTCATCGGTGAAAAATTGATCTTCCTTCGGTATTTCAAGCTTGTTGCCCAATTCTTGTAGGATCTTATGCCCCTCGGTGTGCCATCTTGCAAGACGAGGTGGGATATCAGGTAGTTGGGTGTATTCTGCCGGTACCTTAGGAAGGTAATAGGATAAGTAAATATGATGTCCAGCATTTTTCAATTTTTTAATATCGGCAAAGTCTTTGGAACTTAGCTCATTGTCTACACTTGCCGCTACGACGATGTCTTCAACTTGTGCCATGGTACTGTCTCCTTTGCTTAGACTCGTACTTATTTTATAGCTTAATTTTACGGTATTTTCCTCTTTCAAGAGAGGATCGGGACGAATTCGAAGTCCTTGTTTAGTATAGTAGAGATCTTCGGAATTTTAAGATTATTTGCATTTATCTTGATAAGCTTGCCAACCACGTTCCCGATAAACCTTAGCTGCTTGCAATGGATCGCTGGCCTGATAAATGCCTCTGCCCACAATAATGACATCGGTCTCATTTTCAATAATAGCTTTCTCCGGGGTAACATATTGTTGTCCTAAGGCGTCATGTTGGCTTTCAATTTGCACACCCGGAGTAAGGTTAATAAAGTGCGGCTTATCAGTCAGTTTAGTTTGAGTAATAAAGCCGATGACAAAGTCCTGATGCTCCAATGCCATTTGTATGGTACGTTCCGTATAGGCACCCGTTGCAAGACTACCTTGACTACTCATTTGCGCCAGCAACAACAAACCATTGCCTAGCGGTAAACCGACTTCTTTTAGACCCTTGATAATGCCAGGGCCAGGGATAGGATGAGCATTAGTAATCGCTGCCCATTGGGCGATCCGGTAAATACCCTTTTCATACTGTAATTTGACGGTATTACCAATGTCAGCAAATTTTCGATCTTCAAAGATCAGGAATTGATGTTTTTTTGCTAAAGCCATGAGCTCTGCAATAAAATCAGCGCTGAAGTCTTCAAGTATATCAATATGTGTTTTTAGGATAGAAATCTGCGGCCCTAGCAAAGCAGCCAACTCTAACAATTTGGCACTTGAGGTGACGTCTAAAGATACGCATAAATTGGATTCCTTCTCGAGCATGAGCTGGAAAAGCTTGAGTGCGGTGGGATTTTGGCAATATTTAGCACGTTGCAAATACGTCAACATGGTAACTTCCTCGTTTTTCAGTGGCAATCTCTACCGGTTATTGATTATTATCCTAACAAATTGTTCGAAATGGGCTACTTTTAATTATTAACGATGACTAAATGGATCTATTCATGGAATGGAAATTGATGTTTCGCACCCTCATCATTTATCTAATAGTGATCTTGTTTTCTTGTACCGCTCAAGGAAAGGCGAAAGCCAAAGCAAAACATAAGCGTCATGTCGCCCGTCATTCGCCAATCGCTATCTTAGCCACACCCCATTATTCGAGCTTGGTGATGGAATTTCCCTCTCGCACGATTCTCTCTAGTGAAAATCCAACCAATGTCGATCAACCCGCATCATTAACCAAAGTGATGACACTTTACTTGGTGTTTCAGGCGCTAGACAGTGGCAAGTTAAAACTCAATCAGCCTTTACCGATTAGCCTTCATGCGGCTAACCGACAACCCAGCAAACTCGGTCTTAAGGCGGGTCAAACCATTACAGTTGAAGAGGCAATCTGTGGTTTGGTCACCAAGTCAGCCAATGACGCGGCTTCCGTACTTGGAGAAGCGCTGGGAGGTGGGTCGGAGGATCAATTCGCGGTACTCATGACTGACCAAGCTCAAAAACTAGGTATGGTTAATACCACGTTCAAAAATGCATCTGGCATCGCGAATAGTCAACAATTAACAACAGCAGTCGATATGGCGCAATTAGGCGCTGCGATGCTCCAAACTTTTCCTCATTACTATCATTATTTTTCGTTACGAGAATTTACCTATAAAGGCATTGTGTTTAAGAACCACAACCATCTACTTGGCAAATATGAGGGCTGTGATGGTATTAAGACTGGCTACACCGTCCCTTCTGGGTTTAATTTAATATCCTCAGCAACTCGTGATGGTCGCCGTCTAATTGCCGTCGTATTAGGCGGGAGCAGCATCAAGAGTCGAGACCAGAAATCGATGCTTATACTTGACGAAGGTTTTACTAAATTAGCACAGAATCCAACTGTGACAAATCAGGCAGTGAATCAGAACTTAACTCCCACTCCAAGGCCTCCTGCCTTCGAATCTACCAGTGCAAAACCCGCAGCTCCGGATAAAACTCCTCAACTTGAGCCACCAAATACAATTATTGAGCAAGAATACTAGGGTTTTTGCTTGTCGCCAGCAAAGTCATTTAGTATGATAGCCCCCTTGGTAGAAAATATTAAGAATTAATACATTTGTGGCTAAGGTTTAACAGAATTTCAAATAACCCGCGCTAATTTCCTTTATTTTGCTAAATTGAGGTTTTAACATTCATGATTGCTAATACATTCAAAAAAGTTCTTCTTGCTACTTGCTTGGTGTTGAGTTTAACAGCGCTAACCCCCAACACGTATGCTGCTGCTAAGCTAGTTGTGGTGCAAACGGATTTTGGATTAAAAGATGGCGCAGTCAGTTCGATGAAAGGGGTGATGGAATCGGTTGATCGGACCTTAACCATCTCGGACCTCACCAATGAGATTACCCCATATAATATCTTTGAAGCCTCTTATCGGCTTTATCAAACCTTGCCTTACTGGCCAAAAGGCACTGTTTTCGTCAGTGTTGTGGATCCTGGTGTGGGTACCAAGCGAAAGTCCATTGTGGCGCTAACCAATGATGGCCATTATATTGTCACCCCGGACAATGGTACATTGACCTTAATCTCAGACGCGATCGGAATCAAAGCGGTACGCGAAATCGATGAAACAAAAAATCGACTTCAAAGCACGGCAAATGGTTCGTATACCTTTTATGGCCGAGATTTGTATGGCTATACGGCAGCGCGCTTAGCCGCAGGTAAAATCACCTTTGAAGAGGTCGGTCCTAAATACGAAACACCTTTAGTGAAGTTAACTTATCAACATCCCTTTATCAAAAACAATCAACTTCAAGGTACTATCGTTATCTTAGACCCACAATATGGTAATCTTTGGACCAATATCGATGCTAAGCTTGTGAAACAATTCGGCTTAGAACTTGGCAAGCAATATAAAGTCCGAATTTTTGATAATGACCATAAGGTTTACCACGGTACATTATCTTACCAAAACACCTTTGGTGAAGTATCACAAGGTGAATCACTCATTTACACCAATAGTCTAATGAACCTTGCCATTGGCACCAATCAAGAAAATTTCGCACGGAAATTTAATGTGATGGCGGGCGCTAATTGGCACATTGAAATTGAGAAATAAAGAACAGAAATTATAATAGCGACCATCGTAATTAAAATAATACACGCGGTGGCTGATGAGGAGATCATATGGAAAGCGCTCTCGTTATTAATGATGTTCCGATTGAAGCAATCAATAAGGCAGCCGTTTCGTATCACGTACCGGCTGTTATTATTATTTCAGTGTTACGAATGGAAAACGGTCGGGTCGGTGATGCTATTAGGAACAAGAACGGCACCTATGATTATGGCCCAATGCAAATCAATTCGATTTGGTTGCCTGAAATTGCAAAATACGGTTATACCCGCGAAGCAATCCAATATGACCCTTGTGCCAATGTTGCGGTCGGAACCTGGTTACTCAGTCGTGCAATTGCTGATGATAAAACATTGTGGAAAGGGATTGGCAACTACCATTCTCATACCTGCGACAAGAACATCGCCTACCGCGCTAAAGTGCAAAAAATCTATACGCTGCTCACTAATTATTTGAAAGATCCAACCCAAAAACCGCATGCCTTCTAAATTTACTTCGTCTTAGGAATCACTAAGATAGCATCGGTGACAGCGCTAAAGCTTGGCACTGATAAGGAAAAATCCGACGTATTAACATACAGTTGTGAGGACGTACCACCGTCTAAATTTAATGCTTCATCACAACCTAGTCCGCCTTCCATGGGCGGTGCCTTCATAAGTTTAGCAAGTTGGGTGGTGGAAAGACTTAAACGATCAGTAACCACCAAGATCACTTTCGAATGCTGAGTAATTCCGACTGCGGTACGACTATCTACACCCGGTTTTAACGACAACGGGATATTGTTATTCACAATGAGCCTCGGACCACTTTGCACCGCGAATTGGATATTTTTAGATTCACGAAATTCTTTTTGGCTGACAATGTGAGGTTGGCTATTTTTGATGTAAAAGACGCCCCACCATGACGTCGCCTTGATGGGATTACGCAAAACACCATTTGAAATCCGCAACCCTAAGGGCTTTAATTCTTGGCTAAAAAAACCGCCGTTGATGCCCACAATTCCCTTTGACGTGACCACTAAATCCAACACAGTAGCAATTTTATTACGTTGGTCTTCGGCAATTGCAAGTTCCAACCTATTCTGTTCAAGATTGATCCGAAAGGCATGAAGGTGGCCAGTATGAAATCCTGACAACATGTCGAGCTTCGTGTATTCAACGCCTGGCGCTAGAACTCGCCAATGAGTCGGTGTTGCGACTGCGGTAGTCATCAACAAGACCAACAGTGCAGACAGTTTTATGACAGCTTGCTTCATTCGACAGTTCACCACAAGTTGGTAAAAGCTATAACGTGTAGAGAGAGCTTCGGTAATACTTGGTTAACCCAAAACGCATTAATACCATAATAGCGGCTGCAACCGGAAGTGCAATTAACGCTCCGATAAATCCAAAAAAATAACCACCGGTGATAACCGCAAAGATAACTGCAACTGGATGCAAGCCAATGCTATCGCCCACCAATAAGGGTGTCAATAACATGCTCTCTATGCACTGACCGCTAATAAAAACGAGTAACACGCTTACTAGAGAGCTCAAAGTATGGAATTGATAATAAGCGGCGATCAAGGCGCAAACGAAACCTGTGATGAAACCAAGATAGGGAACGATACTGAGTAGTCCGGCAATCATGCCAATTAATAACGCAAACTGCAGACCAACGATCCATAATCCTAGAAAATAGATACAGCCTAATAGCAACATCACTAAGAGCTGACCGCGCAGAAAAGCCTGCAAAACATTGTTGTATCGCTTAGCAAGAACCGTCGCGGTCGGTTCAATTTTTCGTGGCAAAATCCGTCGAAAATTATTGAGCAACTTATTCCAGTCACGTAGTAAATAAAATGTCACGACCGGAATTAACATCAGTTGAAACAAAATAGCGATTAAGGTGAAACTGGAACTTGTGATCGTCGTCAATATTTTACCGACAATATCTTGGTTATTTCGAATGCCCTCCATAACCGCCACATTCAGGTTCTGCATATTCAATTGCATACTGTTGCCAAGTTTTTGATTAATCCAGGGCAAGGCCGTACTTTGTAGCCAATTAAAGAACAGTGGCAGTTTATTGATCAACAGATTGATTTGTTCCGTAATGAGCGGAATTAAAATGAAACCCAAAATGACGAACAGCGAAATGACCACTAAAAAGACAATGATGACTCCAAGAATACGTGGCAGCCGCCACTTTTGTAATCGATCAACTAACGGGTTGCTCAGATAAGCAATAATCGCAGCAATATAAAAAGGCTGCAGCACAGGTCCTAAGACAATTAAAAGTGCAACAACAATAATAGCAATTAATAAGAGCGATAATTTAGAGAAAAGGATTTGTTGGCGGTTTGGCATTTTCGCTTAAGTCCTTTAAATTGCCTTGCTGAAAAACACCCTTTGGATGATTTTACCATCATTTTTATGATACTATGGCCGTTTTAAAATAAGTCAATGAATTTAGAATATGTTAAAGGACGCGCCCATTGGTATTTTTGATAGTGGCATTGGTGGTTTAACCATTGCCAAGGCGGTAACCGATGCTCTGCCTAACGAGAGTATTGTTTATTTTGGCGATACCACTCACCTCCCCTACGGCGAAAAATCACAAGCCGCGATTCAGGCATACTGTGTCAAGATTTCCGAGATGTTATTGCAGCATGGTTGTAAGCTAGTCCTCATGGCGTGTAACTCCGCTTCGGCAGCCGCCTATGAATTGGTTCGCGAATATGTTGATGGTAAGGCACACGTCTTAAATGTCATTGATCCAGTCGTGACACATCTTGGCGAAACGTATCATGGCAAACACATTGGACTGATTGGAACGAAACAAACGGTTAATTCAAATGTCTTTCTAAAAAAGATACAAACCTTAGGGTTATCGATTCAACTCTTTGCTAAAGCAACGCCTTTACTTGCCGCTGTCATTGAGGAAGGTTTTGCTAATAAAAAAATCGTAGATGAATTGTTAAAAGAATATCTGTCTCACCCATCTTTAGAACATATTGATGCCCTTTTATTGGCATGCACTCACTATCCCGTCATCAAAGATCAAATTGCCAATTATTATAATCATAGTGTTCAAATCATTGACACAACACCCATCGTCGCAAAATCGGTGAAAGATTGTTTGCAGTTGTATCAACTTTCTTCGACTTTGCAAAAGCCTAGCATGCGCTTTTTTATTTCGGATTATACTGAGTCTTTTTGTAAAGCGACTCGTGTCTTTTTTGGTGAATCGGTCTTGTTGGAACATTACCCATTGTGGGGTTAAGGTTACTCTGTCATGATTAAGTTTGGAGGTTTCGATGCCATCGTTTGATATTGTATCCAAGATCAATGCCCATGAAATCCAAAATGCCGTTGATCAAGCTAATAAAGAAGTCACTACCCGCTTTGATTTCAAAGACACGAATGCTCGCTTTGAGTTAAAAGAAAATAAAATACTCTTGGTTGGCCCCACTGACTTTCATCTCAAACAAATGAAAGAAATCCTGGTCGCCAAATTAAGTAAACGCGACGTTGATATCCGAAGTATTAAATTCTTGGACATCACCACCACACTAAAAGAAGCTAAGCAAGAAGCAGAAATAAAACAAGGGATTGATTCAAATATCGCCAAAGAGATTGTCAAAATTATTAAAAACTCAAAAGCTAAAGTGCAAGCCGCTATCCAAGGTGATCAAGTCAGAGTCACTGGTAAAAAAAGAGATGATTTACAAGAAGTCATTAGCTTATTACGTTCTTCACCAATAGAAATACCCTTGCAGTTTGAAAACTTTCGAGACTAATTTATAGGAATGATGATGACGACGATTACCCTAAAAGGACAACCTATTCATACTGTTGGCAAGTTACCGATGACGGGTGATATTGCGCCCGACTTCACACTTACTAAAGATGACTTTACTGAGGTGAAGATGGAGAGTTTTCCCGGAAAAACCATTATTCTATCCATTTTTCCAAGTATCGATACCTCTGTGTGTTCCGCCTCAACCCGTAAGTTCAATGAGTACGCTTCAAAGCTCAACAATGCCGTGATCATCTGTGTTTCAGCAGATCTACCTTTTGCTTTAAATCGTTTTTGTGCGGCTGAAGGGTTAAAGAATATTATCATGACCTCGACCTACCGCCATCCTGAATTTGGGTCGAACTATGGCGTTACAATCACCGACGGACCCTTAGCAGGATTATTATCTCGAGCTGTTGTGGTCTTCAATTCTGAACACACAGTTTTATATTCAGAACAAGTGCCCGAGATCGCTCAAGAACCCCATTATGAACATTTGTTAAGTGCGCTTGACAAATAAAAAGATTAAACTGATCAATACTTTTTTGAATCCGTTTGTAATCTTTTAAGCATTGAAACTTGACGAAGATAACTGTAAATTGCTTCGTTTTACCTACAGGAGTATCGTTGTTATGGATAAACGCAAAATTATAAGTCAAGTCACTTTTCTTGTGACAACAACATTACTATCCCCTCTGATGCAAACCGCCAATGCGATGGATAAAGGAAATTCACCTTCCTATCAGTCCAATTCTAGTCAACCAAACGACAATGCAGTAAGCACCAAAACGAATCCTCGCCAGGCTGAACGCCCTGCTCCCACTCGGCAACATGCATCACATAAACGTAGATCAAGACAATCTGCTTCATTGGCCACCACACCGCCGCCAGAGCTAATGATGGCAGCCGCACCAGCCCCTGAAGAATCAATGGCGGCTGGACCCGTTGCAAATAGTTTCTATGTGGGTGTGGGCATTGGAGAAGCTAAACTGACCCTCAACAATGCGTATAGAACTGATTTTTCAATTCCTGACTTGTCTATTACTCTGCCTTCTGAGTCGCAAACCAGTCGTACTCGGAAAACTTCCACAACAGGCAATCTTAAAGTGGGTTATCAAATGGATATTTCTCGCTTAACCTTTGGGGTTGAAACATTTGCAGCGCGTGGCACCATGGATATGACGGCACGTCCCATACGAGTAGAGAGAAATCGGCCAGATTCAACCTTCAAAACTAAGCTAAACGACCTTGAAGGTGCCTCGGTCTTAGCAGGTATCAAACTTAACAACAGGTTTGCTGTTTATGGTAAAGGCGGCGTCGTGAAAGGTCATGTTCAAAGTAGTTATCAATCCATTTTAGGAAACCCACAACAATTTACCGATAGAAGTAATCTGAATGGTACCTTAGTCGGTGGCGGTGTTGAATATCGATTAAGTCGACACCTTTCTGTGCGCGCAGAATACGAGGTTGCTAGTTTGGATTCAATAAATATAGAAAACACTGTAGAAGATTCAACTGCACCCCTACTTACTTCAACACTTTTGACTGCAGACCCAGTCCCCTTTCCAAACTTGAAACGGACTCAACATGTCAAAATTAAACCACGTGCCAAAGCAGCTGCTGTGACCATCGTTTATCATTTTGGTAGAGATAAAATGTACTAAAACACTGTAGGTTGGCTTGTGACAGCCAACCTACAACATTGATAAACAATTAAACATGTAAGAACATCTTATAATCAGTGGTTAAATGCTCTAAGCTTAATTTATTCAAAAAGATAGAATACGACATCCAAGCGCATAGGGAAGATAAGTCCTTAAATTGTGGTGGCAAATAGATGGGGGGAATAATCACACCACCCTCCATCAAATCTGCAAAAACACGCAAGTCTTCGAGCGTTGTTTTACCTAGAAATAATAGCGGGATGTATTCTTGTAACCCTTTTTGAATGGCAATCCGAATATAATTATAAATCAGAATAAAACCTTTACTGTATCCAAGATCTTTGGTGAAAGGACCATCTTCGGGTGTACTGCCTCTAAAAACGCGTTGAGCATTGGCGTAACTTTGATTTTCGTTTTGACCTTCTTCCAAGAAAAACTTAAAGACATCAATAAAATTAGCGCCCTCTTCCGCCATTTGAATCGCTGTCACCCGATCAGTCAACCGCTTCACCCGCGAGGGGTAGGAGGAAAAGGTGAAAATCTCCATTATAATCGCCAACCCTTCCTGGTTAACCGTTGAAGATGGCGGTCCTTTGCTCAAAAAGGTGCAGACCGGCTGGGCTAAGCCGTTAAGTGTCGTTCCAATGTGGACCCAACCCTCATGAACTTCAAATATTTTAAGATCACGCTCACTAAACTCACTGCTTGATCGAATTCGGATGGTATCGGCTCCGGCCGCCGCATCTGACATAATGGTGTCACTTAGCCGAATTTTAACTTTATAGGGTTGTCGATGATGCGTAGTATTTGCCGTGTTAAAATAATGTTTTAAGCGCTTGGTGAGAATGCTGGCGGCTTCATGCGCAGAATATTTTTTAACTTCTTCAGGATCAATTTCAGTGCGTTTAACTCGTGATAAGGTTTCGGAAACTAATACGGCTAAATCAGTTAAGGTCGGTGCACCTGCATAAAACACGTCTTCAGAACTTCCATATAAATCCTGTGATATTTTCGTAAACTCCGGAGTGCCTCTTGCCTCTAACATCCTGATTACTTCACGGTACTCCCGACACATGCGACGCATGATGCCCCCGATGCCGCTAAACTGACCCAGTTTGCGACGAATGTCCAACTCGATGGCATAGAATTCCTCTGTCTTTTTCTGTGGATCAAAATTTAATGAGTTACGTTGATAATACGCTTCATTAACAGGAGGCAATTTTTTGAATCGGTGTTTAAAAAAATACTCCTTTACATGCAGGTCCCATTTTAGCGAATTTAAAATACGAATAGGCTTTTGAGCATCAACAATACGATCCGAAAGATCTCGAATGGCTTGTTCGTAGGGAGTCAGTATTTTAGTTTTATCCATAAGATTTAGGGCGCAACGACGCTTGGTTGTTCTACTACTAAAACATTAGCACGTTGTAACTGATATGCACGAAGAACTTCTACAGGCTTTGTTTGAAAAGGTTGCCAAAATTCAGAAATAATGGCGTCTAAAGGTTTAAAAAACTCTTGTTCTACTTTGACAAGAAATTCTTGCTCATCTTTTAGTTTATTGGCGACGTCTAACATCAGCTGGACAACATTGCCACCAGCCCATTTTTTTAAGATTTCTTGTGAGTCCAAAGTGTGCCCATCTTGACTTCTAAGCACTTTCTTTTGTAAACCTTCAAGGTCACTTTTTAACCAGTTCAAGTAAATGGCAAAACCATGTTTATTATTTGGATCTTTGTGAGCGATTTTATCCATATCGGATTCAAACTTCGTCCACTCTCCATATTTTCGTTTCTGCCCTATAAAGGTACTGACAGTTCGCCCTTCATCCAGTCTCCTTAAAGGCACCCTGGTAATACTGGAAATAGTCTGTGCCGGCTGAATGGGTACAGGCTTTTCTGTCACTGCCATGTTGTCTATGATTTTAGCGGCAGCAGTCTCTTCAATAATTCTTTTCACGATAGTTGGATAACTCTGCGGGTCAGCTTTTTTCTCAGGAGGTGACGGTGGGTTCGGAGCTGGAACCTCAGAAGGTGTCTTAGCAACTTGTTCAACGGGTCTACTGCTTGTTCTTGTTGCCGCCGGAGCTTCAGAATTTTTTGATCCAAAAAGTCCACCCAACCACTTGCCTAATGATTGAGTCCAGCCAAAAATATTGTTTAGCACTAAGGTTGGTACCGCAATCAGCAAGGTGGCAACTGTTCCCACAGCTGGCAGCGCTGGTACCATACCACTTGCACTGCCTAATGCAGCTGCTTTGATCATCAGACCCCCGATGAATGGCGCAGCTATTCCTTTTGTGGCCAAGATGGCAGACGCAGCTAAAACGATTCCAACCACGACCATCATCGTAAGAGCGCCAATCCAAACGACTCTTTCAAAACTTAATTCTGACTCTGATTTGACCGAAGCTGGCTTAGCGTTACCAACCAGGGAACTAACCGGCGTTTCTGGTGTTGAGGCCGAGCTTGCCGTTTTTTCCTTAATCTCATATGGGCGATCCTCGACAGGAATGGGGGAATCGACAGGCAAATCAATTTCGTTGAATTTGTCATTAACCAATCGATAACACTTTCTAAAACCCTTTAATTCCTCTGACTGATTTTCCAAGGCTTCTTTTGCTTTTTCGATGACGTCCTTAGGCAAGTCTGGGGTTTGGTCTACCTTGTCCAGACTATCTTGAAGACCTTTGGCATCCACTGCGTAAAAATTAATGCTAGAGACATCAACTTGGCGCTTTTGGGACAAATGACAGGCAAAAGCCTCCATCGCCTCTAAGTTAGGACCATAATGACCACTATAATTCGATACCTCTTGAATCGTTCCATCTGGCGCAGTTTTCATTTCACCTGGAAAAAATACTGGAGCGCCAGCCATGAAACTTGAATGAAGCAAGTTGCGCATTTCATCGTGCGAACCGGCAAAAATTTCACCATTTCTGTTCATGACGAAAGAAACCCAGCCTTTTTTACGGTGTGAAGTTTCTTCTGTGGTTGAAAAAGGAACAAACTTAATTTTGCCATAGGAACGAACGATTCGATAACATTTGCCCTTGATAATATGGACGCGATATTTTTCTCTTTGTTCATCAGTATAAAAATAATTTACTCTTAGAAAATTATTAGGCCTTTCCCGGCTAAAGTAATCTTGATTTTCTCGAATAAATTTGATGAAACCACTTAGCTGACCAGGATGATAAGGAGTCGCAGCAACCAGGGCTTTCCTGATGGCACCCAATTGATAGACACCATGATGTAGATTTTCAATCTCTTTGGACATACACCAAATAGTATGCCGAACAGTGGCTAGATGTTGCAAAACAGCAGCGTTGATTTCTTGTGTTGAAGCTGAAGTGCGTTTAAGGCGAAGTTTCTCTTGCTCAAATGCCTCTTGAAGTTTTACAAAAGCAACATCAATCGTCTCTAACGAGTCCTGCAACGTTGGCATGGTATTTTTTAGAACTAGATAAGCTTGCCGATATTTCTGAAGAATAGCCGTTGCCTCATCAAATCCAGGCAAAGAAAAATCGCGGTAGCGACCCAATTGATAGACTAATAAGAGCTTAACTCCATCTTTATCGTGAAGAGAACGTCGCACTCTAAAATTCGAAATCATTTTAGCGAGTGCTTCTTGCTCTAAGTAGTTTTCTCGCAATTTGAGCAAATGTGGTGGTGGTGCTTCACTACTGTCGACAGACGCCGCAGCCATTGTGTCTGGTTCTTCTGCGCGCTTTAGGGGATAGGCTTTTTTAAATAAAGGGGCTAATGAGATTGCCGTATGAAGTAAGTGCTTTTTTTTGAACCGCTTCTCTTCTTGTTTCCAAGTATTATCATCCCTTTGATACGTAGCCAGTGGAACAAATTCGGGTTCCTGTCCAAAAAAATGATTAGGAAGATAACTTGTCGTTATCTTACGTTTCGCTTTAATAATTAATAATTTTTCATAGGTCACATCTTCGTCACATAACGCATCCGCCAACGGATAGAATTTGTTGTCTAAGAGCTCCAACAGATACTCACGGTGGTCTTTGTACTTAGAATCTTTGATAACCTCTTCTGTTTCCAGAATAAAACGGATGAGATCATCGAGAGTTGCTCGAAGATGCGAACTAGTCGCCACGCTAGTGAGAAGTTTTTTTAGGCGACGAAATATTGCGCCTTCCGGAAAGGATACGTCTGTAAAATCAAAAGTTTTGTCCTGAGCCATGCTTCTTCCCTCTAGGGAGTCAAGGGTGACTTATTCTACCAAATAATATGCAATCAATGAAAAATTCATTCGATTTGTAGAACATGTTACAGCTACCAGGCGTTATTATTTAATTTAAAAGTCGTGCAGCACACTTTTTTACAGGTAGAGTATACGTTTTAAAAACACTTACAACTGTATACAGTAGCAAGTAACCCATTGAAATACAGACCATAATACTATTTGTTTTTGGATAAATAAAGAGTAAACCAAAGGTCGCAGCGCCCCACAACAATGTCGCAAGCCCCATTCCAAGACGAAAGATCTTCTTCTCAGCAAAAAACTCTAACCTTGACGGGTAAACATATTTAATTGGCACAAAGATTAACACCGCCAAAAACAAAATAATCATCAGGTTCACGTGTGGTTGAATCTGCCAGAAGTAGAGATAAAAAACCACAATATTCCAGTAACTCGGAAAACCTTTGAAAAAATGATCGGATGTTTTGGCTTCCGCCTGACAAAATTGGTATGCAGACGTTAGCACGATCACCACAGCACCCAAGGCACGAAACTTAAGAGGTAATAATGGGCCGGTCAGTAAAAAAATCGCCGGGACAATCACATAGTTCAGGTAATCTACAATATTGTCTAGCAAGGCACCATCAAACAACGGCAGTTGTGATTTCACTTTAATCCAACGGGCCAAGGTTCCGTCTAAGGCATCAACAATGATCGCAATCCCGACTAACCAGAACATTGTTAAATAGTGTTGTTGATAGGCAGCATCGATAGCGTAGACCCCTAAAACCGCTCCGCTTGCTGTGAACAAATGTACTATCCAGGCGCCTATCTTATGCAAATACTGCATAGTTTTTCCCTATGGGTCTTAAATGAATGAAACCCTAGTCTAGAGTGTTTTTTGTTTTTTTCAATTTTCTCATACCGTCTGTCAGGTGATTGTTCTATGTGGAACATCCTGTAAATGTCACACTTTTCGGGTTAGGCAATTTGAAACAAGAATTAAATATTAACTAATTATATATTTTTCAAAGACTTAAGCCCAAGTTAAGTCACTTAACTAAGAGCGTAATAATCGCTGAATAATACTGGTGCGAATGATACAGCTTTGCACACCTTCCATCGACGGGTATGTTTTTCGCACCGCGATTAGCGCCTGGTCAAGCAACCCTTTAAGCTCTGGCGTGAGATAAATAGCCTCCACATCATAAAGGCCGCTTAGCTCATTACCGATATCGACTAACTCAGGGAAATTATGTCTTTTGAGCAGTTGTTGTATTGCTTCACAGATCCAGCGACTCTTACCGCGTAGACCATAACCATCGGCTATGACGGCATTGATCATTTCACGCCGTGTAGTTTGGGGAAGACGAACGGTTGTTTTAAGTTTGGTCACCATGAATTACTCTCTAGATAATTTACGCGGTACGCGCTTCCATGATCTTAATTAACTTTTGAAACGCTTTGCTCACGTCAGCAAGATTATTCCAGTCAAGGCTCGCGAAATGGTCGCTATGGGTAGCAAACTCGGGCAACGAAAGCGCTGATGTCATCAGTTTTTGGACCACCAGAATCTGAGTGGTATAGCCCAGGGTAATTCGCTTTGCTGTGCGCCCTACTCTTTTGGGCATGATGGGTTTGATAGCGGGTTTCCCGTGATCGAGGGCTATTTTTTTAAGAGCAGCTAATGGTAAATTGTCCTGAACACAGGCTTTGACTAATTGCGCCCGCAACGAGGGGTCTTGGGTTTTGCTAAGCAGGGCCGCTTTTTCTAAATTAGTGAGCACATTCTCCTGCAGTAATTGTTGGACATCCATGGGTGCTTGGAGAACAGCAAGGTAAGTCATAGCGTGCGGCAAACTACATCCAATAAGATCTTTTAACAACGTGGCTGTCACCGTGACTTGTTCGTTTTGAGCATAGGCGGTGATTAATTGTTGGACATTCTGCAACCGTTCCCAAATACTTAAATCTTCTCGTTCGATATTCTCAATCCACTGGAGATAACGAATATCAAATTCGCTCGGCTGATCATCAATAATCCGCGCAGGAATATCTTCCTTGCCAGCTAACAACGACGCTAAGACGCGTCGTTCACCGGAAATTAAACGGTAATGGACGCCGTCTTTATAGACCTCAACAGCATTACGGACACCCTGCTTTTTAATTGAAGTCGCCAAGCTTTTAATACCATCCAGCTCCTTTTTCTTGCGATCATAAAGAGGATCATGGCTTTCAAGAACAATATCTTCTTTAATGTCATCCAGTTTTAGCGCTAATTTACGTGGATTGTTCGGGTCAAGCTTGATTTTAGACAAGGGAATGACTTCATAACGCAGTTGGCCGGCATTATTTTTGGCTGCATTGATGGTTTGACTCATTCCTTCATTGAGATCTTTCGAGATTCCAAATACTTTACGCTTCGTCATGATTGTGGATCCTTTTAGCAATGTGATCACAGGCTGCAAGAGCTTCCAATTTGGCCTTATTGTGGTCCGGCAATTCAAAAACAGTGGCGGCAGAAGCCCCTTCTGCATCCATTTCGGAAAAAATAGTACGTTGACCCAGACACAAAGGCAAAACAAATTCTGAGATTGCCCGATTCTCTTTAAGTTCGATGAGTAAATCTTGATGCAAGCGAACATTACGAAACATGTTGGGCAAAATGCCAATTAGGTTAAGGGGGTTCGCATTACTGCGTTGTAGTTGCTCTTGCTTCCACAGTTGCAACATACCAAACACACCTTCAATAGGCTGAGGCTCCATGATCGATGGAATTAATATATGAGTAGCTGCTTTAACAACGCTGATAGTAAGGGGGCCTTTTGAAGGTGGGGTGTCGATGACAACCATATCGTATGCAGCTTTTACTTCAGGAAGATCCAAAAATAATTTCAGCTGTGAATGCACCTTTTCTGACACTTCCGATTTGCGAACCGCTTCAGCTGCCAACAGTTTTGCTGAATGTCCAGGAGCGATATCTAAGGTTGGAATGTTGGTAGCGTAGGGGAAGACTGGTTCCCCATAGAAAATATCTGCAATGGAACTACGACCACTCCAAGTGGCATTATCGTCAGGATCATTTGGATCATAATCAGGATGTTGGGGTGGCAATACACCCTGCGTATCGACTGGATCTATCTCCATTTTTAAGAAGCGCCTGGATAAGTTACATTGTGGATCAAGATCAAGTGCTAACGTCCGATAGCCGCAAACCGCCGAGAAGTATTCAAGTAGTAAACGACTGACTGTCGATTTACCAACACCACCTTTATTATTGACAGGTGCAACGATATACATAATAGTTCCTTCTTAAGAGTAATGTATGACATAGAGTAGCTTATTATTGCATAGCTGAATAGATGTCGTTATGCTAATCTGCATTCCCTGGTAATTGATTAAATAAAGAATTAAAAAAATCTCTCTTGTGTGTTTCTTTGTTTAATTAAGTTTAAATAGTTTAGACCCTGTAAGAGCATGAATTTATTAATAAAAAATGCCAATACTGTGACATTTACGGGGTAGCATGTGACAGTCACAGGATGATACTGTGACAAATACAGGACTTAACTGTGACGTTTACAGGCACAAGTGTGACGTCCACAGGAAGAGAGTTTGACGATAAAAAATAATAATACTCTATTAAAAATACGCAATTATTATAAATAATTATCGAATTTGTGGCAGAATTAGACTTGGGCAGGCACGAAGCATCCTGTCTAGCCATCATAATGTGACGTCTACAGGATTACGTGAAGGAATACTAGGATGTTAAGTGAAAAAGACCCTAAGGAGCTTGAATTAAAAAAACATGTTGGCAGTATTCACTGTTCCAACACCTTGTCGCTGTTACAGCGCAAAATTAGCAATGTCTTGCTATACCATGCCTTTGATGAACTTTTATCGACAGAAGAGCATATCATTCCAATTAAAACATTATGTTCCTTGATCGGATATAGTAGTCATGACTATGACAGTATCAAAAAAGCATTAAAGGCACTTATCTCAACTGTGATTGAATGGAATTTATTAGGCGATAAAAAAGACCCGCATCAGGAGGATTGGAATGCCAGTTCAATTCTAGCAAGCGTTGGGATTCGCAATGGTCTTTGTACCTATTCCTACAGTAGCCATCTCAAAAAATTATTATTCATGCCCGAGATGTATGGCCGAATTAATATCTCAGTCCAAGCAAAATTTAAGTCAAACTATGCGTTAGCTCTCTATGAGAATTGTATTCGTTATCAAAACCTTTCTCACACCCGATGGTTTGCCTTAAGTACCTTTAGGAAATTAATGGGTGTCCCGGATGATAAGTACGTCATTTTTCGTGATTTTAAACGCAGGGTGATTGATAAATCGATCGAGGAAATCAATCGCTATGCCGAAATCCGAGTAGAACCGGAGATTGAGCGACAAGGTCATCAAGTCAACCGAATTCGATTCAAGTTACATAAAAATGTATTCCAAGCAGACAAAAATGAGGATAAGCCAGCAGGGGAGGGCGCGGTAGCAGAGCTACGCCAGATTTTATTGTCCGATTTTGGGTTAAGCCAGACGCAGGCAGATCAAATCTTGGCTCGTTATGAGGCTGCCTATATTCAGGAAAAAATCGCGATTGTGATTAATTCTGCCGCATTTAAGAACGGACGCGTAAGAAATTACGCCGCTTACCTAAAAAGTGCCTTGAGCGAAGATTTTGTTACTGTTAAACAACGTTCCATTTTAGTCGACTCGTATGAAAAAACTAAGCAACAAGCGGCAATGACTGATCGATTTTATCTTGAAGAAAGTCAGAAAGTAGATCGTGCTTATGACAATTTTAGCCTTGAGAGGCAAGCACAATTATTGGTAGCTTTTGAAACACATTTAACTCAAACTAATAATCATTTCATGATGAAGAAATATCGTTGCAATGGCTTGGAGAATCAAATAGTGAAGAGTGTCTTTCGGCATTTTTTGCGCGAACAATATCCGAGCTTATTGCCGGCTCAAGGCAATTTAGAGCAATTTCTAGCAGCAGGCGTTGGAATTTTATCAGATGGCAGTTAGCACACCCAATCACAATGAAGAGGGCACAAACTGTTTATTAATCTATAATCCAACATCAGGTGCGAGGCGATTAAAACATCAAAAAAATTTGGGTGAGCTGATAACAATTTTAAAGGATAATCATCTTTATCCTAAAATGGTTAGCGTTTACCAGTTAGCTATTTTATCAAAAGAAGATCTACCTCAGACTCGCTTAGTGATTGTTGCAGGAGGAGATGGCACAATCAATGCGGTTGTTAATAAATTTATTGAAGAGGAGATTACTTTAGGAATTATTCCGTTTGGAACGTATAATCACTTAGCTAAGGACTTAATGCTACCGCAGGATTATGCTAGCTGTGTTGAGCTCATTTTAAAAGGGTCCGTAAAAAAAATAGACGTGGCGAAAGTAAATGAGGTCTATTTTTTAAATAATTCCTCAATAGGATTGTATAGCAGAGCAGTACGATACCGATTATTATTTCGAAATTGGGTAAAATGGTTAGCAATGACCTTTGCCACGATTAATGTGCTTAAAGAGTTACCACTCCTAAAAGCATCTTATGAATTCGAAGGCCATCTGTTAACCGTCACGACACCGCTAGTGTTTGTTTCAAATAATTGCTATGAACTTGAATTTTTGAAGTTGGCGCGACGTCAAACACTACAAGAAGGCTTGTTGACTCTTTATATCAACAGTTCAGTGTCACGCTCTGATTTTTTGAAGTTATTATTTGATGTCTTGTTCTTTCGAAAAAAACATATTAAAGGAAAGTTTGCTATTCAAAGCGTCACACAATGCCAGATAAATGTTGAAAAAAAATTAGTGGATGTGACAGTCGATGGTGAGGTTTTTCGCATGAGTGCGCCCTTATTGTATAAAATACAGCCACGAAAATTAACTGTAATTATTTCAGAAGAAACACGATGAAAAAAATCATTCATATTTCCGATTTACATTTTGGACGTGAAGACCAAGAAGTTGCTAACGTCTTATTAGAAGATATTGAAGCACATAAACCTGATTTGGTTGTTGTCAGTGGCGATCTTACCCAACGTGCGCGTCGTAAACAATTTGAAGCAGCGGGGCAATTTCTTCGTAAAATACGTTTTCCAAAGATCATCGTACCAGGCAACCACGACGTACCCTTGTATGATGTCACCCGACGTTTTTTGGCGCCGTTTAATCGTTACATCAAGTACATTAACGCTGACTTTTATCCTTCTTATATTGATGACCTGCTTTGTGTCATCGGCATTAACACGGCTTATTCCTTTACCTGGAAGTCTGGACGAGTGACTCACCTACAGCTGACAACACTTCAGGAAAAGTTTGCATTAGCTAATTACGGTATTAAAATTTTAGTAGTACACCATCCATTCGAAGAATTATTTACGACACCTCATCATCACAATATTTTGAAAGAATTGGACATCGATCTCATCTTATCGGGTCATTTACATAAAGCCACAGCAAATGTTTGTGGCTCTCATATTACCGCGCTGGATATTAGGACATTAATAGTACAGGCAGGAACAGCAGTTTCCACGCGTCTTCGTGGCGAAAGCAATTCATATAATTTGATTGAAGCAAAAAATCGAGATGAACTCACGATAACCGTAAATGAATATCATCAATTGTTATTTAGAGAACGCTCTAAATGCAGTTTTCAAAAAAATGATGGTAAATGGCAATTGGTTAAGTCGAACACCTTAAAATAATCACGCAGAAAAGAGATTAACTATGTTTTTTAAAAATATCACCTTGTATCAGCTAACCGAAAATTTTCAGTATTCTGCAGAGGAACTTGAAGCTCTATTAGCTAAGGCCATTTTTATGCCTTGTCCAAAATCTGAAAGTGCAAGCTTAGGTTGGGTCAGTCCTTTCGGGTTAGATAGTCAAGTTCTTGTTCACAATCTGTCCGGATTTTATTTAATTGCGTTTTGTAAAGAAGAAAAGATTTTACCAGGTAGTGTCATTAAAGAGGAGTTAGAAAAAAAACTGGCATTGATCGAGAAAGCAGAAGATCGTCCAGTGTATCGTAAAGAAAAAAAGGAATTACGGGACCAAATTATTATTAATTTAAGACACCAAGCCTTTTCACGAAAAAAAATTATTTTTGCGTATCTTGATACTCATTCTAACTACCTAGTAATTGATAGCAGTAGTCGCAACAAAGCGGAAGAGCTCTGTTCATTCTTGAGAAAAACACTAGGATCATTGAAACTTGCATTACCCCAAACCAAAAGTAAACCTGAAAACATTATGACCCAGTGGCTGGTGGGTAAAGAGAACTTGCCTTTTTTTACTGTGCAAAATAATTGTGAAATGTTAGACCCAAAGCAAAAAACAGCTATGATCAAATGTAAAGAGCACGATTTAAATGCCGATGAAATCTTAAGTCATTTACACACCGGAAAGCAGATCGTTAAGTTAGCTTTAAAATGGCAAGATAAAATTTCATTCGACTTAAGTGAAGATCTTGCTATCCGTCGTATTAAGTTTTTAGAGTTAATCAAAAATCAACGTGAAGACACCAAAGCGCTGTCGGAAAAAGAGCAGGTCGATTTGGATTTCGCCATTATGACTGGTGAATTTAGTCAATTTCTACGGGATTTATGGCCTCTTTTTGACGGCTTAACAGCAACCGAAAACTAAAGAGTGGTATCGCAATGGAAGATTTTTTTGTTCATCTCAATCAAGAAATTAATCAGATCAAAGAAGCAGGCTTATATAAAAATGAACGCGTCATTATAAGTCCGCAGAAATCAGATATTGTCGTCAATGGCGGCACGAACGTTATCAATTTATGTGCCAATAATTATTTGGGATTATCTGATCATCCGGATCTTATTAGAGCTGGCAAAGAAGCATTAGATAAATACGGCTATGGAATGTCGTCGGTGCGTTTTATTTGTGGCACTCAAATAATACACAAACAACTTGAGGAGCGAATCAGCCATTTCTTGGGAACCGAAGATACTATTTTGTATTCTTCCTGCTTTGATGCCAACGGTGGTTTATTTGAAACTATTCTCACCGAACAAGATTGCGTCATCAGTGATAGTTTAAATCATGCTAGTATCATTGATGGGATACGTCTTTGCAAAGCCAAGCGCCTACGTTATCACAATAATGATATGGCGGACCTTGAAGAAAAACTTAAAGAAGCACAACCTTGCCGCTATCGACTCATTGCGACCGATGGGGTTTTTTCAATGGACGGCATTATAGCCAACCTGCCAGCAATTTGTGATTTGGCAAAAAAGTATCAGGCACTCGTCATGGTCGATGATTCCCATGCGGTAGGCTTTATGGGCGAAACAGGTAAAGGGACGCATGAATATCATCATGTCATGGGGCGCGTTGATATCATTACCGGGACACTTGGTAAAGCATTAGGTGGTGCATCTGGTGGTTATACGAGTGGCAAAAAGGAAGTCATTACATTGTTGCGCCAGCGTTCCCGTCCGTATCTGTTTTCAAATTCGTTAGCACCGATGATTACCGCCGTCTCAATTGAAGTACTCAACATGCTGGAGCAGGGTGCGCAACTGCGCCAACAACTTAAATACAATAGCGCTTATTTTCGTTCTGGCCTTGAACGATTAGGTTTTGAGCTGATTCCGGGAGATCACCCGATTATTCCAGTCATGATTAAAGATGCAAAATTGTCGGCGAGTATGGCAGAACAACTGCTGCGTGAAGGAATTTATGTGATTTCATTTTCTTATCCGGTTGTCCCCAAAGGCCTGGCGAGGATTCGAACACAATTATCGGCCGCTCACACGCAACAACAACTCGATCAAGCATTAGCAGCATTTGAAAAAGTGGGGCGAAATTTAGGCATCATCTAGCAGTATATTGAGGTTATATGAAAGCACTTTGCAAATTAAAACCAGAGCCAGGCATCTGGATGACCGATATTCCAACACCGCAAATTGGGGTCAACGATGTTTTGGTGAAAATAAAAAAAACGGCAATCTGTGGCACGGATATCCATATTTACCATTGGGATGATTGGGCAAAAGCTACCATTCCAGTGCCGATGGCAGTAGGTCACGAGTTCATGGGTGAGATTGTGGCGCTGGGGGATGAAGTCGCTGGTTTGAAGATCGGCGATCGAGTATCAGGTGAAGGCCACATCACTTGCGGCCATTGCCGAAGATGTCGTGCGGGTGAGCAACATCTTTGTCGTAACACGATCGGCATTGGTGTTAATCGTCAGGGATGTTTTGCAGAGTACTTGTCGATTCCAGCCAGCAATATTTTTAAGTTACCCGAAGAAATTTCTGATGAGGTGGGATCTATTTTAGATCCACTTGGCAATGCGACTCACACCGCTTTATCTTTTGATATGGTTGGCGAGGATGTGTTAATTACTGGCGCGGGGCCCATTGGTATTATGGCGGTTGCGATCGCGAAGAAAATTGGTTGCAGAAATGTTGTCATTTCGGACGTCAATGATTACCGATTAAATTTAGCAAAACAAATGGGCGCTGATCGAGTGGTCAATGTAATGCATGAATCGATCGTCGATGTCATGCCAGAACTTAATATCAGAGAAGGTTACGATGTTGCGTTAGAAATGTCAGGTAACCCGCGTGCTTTAAACGATTTATTACGATCCATTAATCACGGTGGCAATATAGCCATGCTAGGTATTCAACCTCAGGATACAGCAATCAATTGGGATCAGGTTATTTTTAAAGGACTGACCATTAAAGGCATCTATGGCCGAGAAATGTATGAAACCTGGTACAAAATGTCGAGCCTCATTCAAGCTGGCTTAGATGTAACGCCTGTCATTACTCATCGATTTCCCATTGATGAATTTCAAAAAGGATTTGAGGTCATGGCAAGTGGAGAAGCAGGCAAAGTTATTTTAAATTGGGATAGCAATTGAGTTTAGAAAAAGATCTATGGCATCGAAAGTTGAAAAAAAATTAATTCACTATATCAACAAAGGTATTGCTGATTTTCAAATGATCCAAAAAGGTGATCGGGTGATGGTTTGCCTATCGGGCGGCAAAGACTCGTTCACGTTATTGACGCTTTTAAATCAGTTACGTATTCGTTCGAACAATAAATTTGAAATTTTTGCCTTCACCTTGGATCAAGCCCAACCAGGTTGGCAGGATGATGCACTTCGTGCTTGGTTGCATGACAGTGACATTCCTCATGAAATTTTAACGCGCGATACTTATTCCATTGTCACTGATAAAATTCCCGAAGGTAATACCTACTGTTCACTCTGTTCGCGTCTTCGTCGGGGCATCATTTATACCTATGCTGAACAACATGGCTTTAATAAAATTGCACTAGGTCATCACCGCGATGATTTGATTCGAACATTACTGATGTCCATTTTATATAATGGTGAAGTTCGTGCGATGCCGCCCAAATTGTTAAGCGATAATAAACGTCACATCGTGATTAGACCGCTCGCATATTGCCAAGAGCAAGATATCATCGCGTTTGCTAAAGAACGAAATTTTCCGATTATTCCTTGTAATTTGTGTGGTTCGCAAGAAAACCTTGCAAGACAACGAGTCAAAGTATTGATTGATGGTTTAACGAAGGAAAATGAAAAAGTGCCGAGTAATATCTTGCATGCGCTTGGCGCACTTAAACCCAGTCAACTCATGGATCATGATTTTTGGGATTTTAAAAATTTAGAGCAGCAATTAATAAAGGATGAGTTATGAAACGATTGCTGATCGTTTGCTTGGCGTTATTAATCAGTCAAATTAGTTATGCAAACTTACCAAAAGATTTTGTTTATCTAAAAAATGTTGATCCTACCATTATCCAAGAAATGCGTTATGCCGGTGATCATAATTTTGTGGGGCGACCCATCAAAAACTATTTAGCGGCAACTTGTATTTTAACCCGTGAGGCGGCATTTGCTTTAAAAAATGTTCAAGCACAATTACGCAAGCAAAATTTGAGCCTAAAAGTGTACGATTGTTACCGACCCACGCAAGCCGTCGCTGATTTTGTGACGTGGTCAAAATTGCCTGGGGATCAAAAAATGAAAACCGAATTTTATCCGCGCGTAGATAAAAGATCATTGTTTCAAGAAGGCTATGTGGCGATGCATTCTGGACATTCAAGAGGCAGCACCGTTGATCTCACCATTGTAGATACCCGCCATCTACAACAAGCAACTTATCAAGACGGTCAAGTGCTGCAACATTGTTACGCTCCCCGCAATGTGCGTTTTCAAGATAACAGTATTGAAATGGGCACAGGCTATGACTGCCTTGATCCGACCGCCTTTCCAAGTGATAGAGAAGTAGGCCAACTCGCTTATGCCAATCGCTTATTGTTAAGAAACATCATGATAAAACATGGCTTTGAACCCTATGAGAAAGAATGGTGGCATTTTAGCCTTAAAAATGAACCGTTCCCTAAGCAATACTTTGATTTTCCGGTAAAATAGTCCCTTAAGTATCTTAGGTCTTTCCTGTACTAAACTTATAGTGAGAAAAATCTAAAGGAAAGTGCTATGTCTATAATAACGGTTATCTTAGTCTTAGTTATCGTCGGTGTGTTAATGTGGTTAATTAATACCTATATTCCAATGGCAGGTGCAATCAAAACATTGCTAAATATCTTTGTGCTGATTGTTTTAGTGTTGTGGCTGCTGTCTGCATTTGGCTTATTCCATTTTGGTTCACTGCGCTTTTAACACTTTTTAAATATGTGCGAAGGGAAGGTTCAAAAACCTTTAACGAACAATAAATGACGATAGCGATCTTAATTTTATTAGCGTTAACTTTGGTTTTGCTAAACGGATTCTTTGTAGCAGCAGAATTTGCTTTAGTGAAAATTCGAGGTTCGCAGCTTCTGGCATTAAAAGCTCAAGAAGGTTTTCGAGTTCGTATTTTAAAAAAAATGCACAGCCAAATGGACGAATACTTGTCGGCGTGCCAGCTTGGCATCACCTTAGCCTCTTTAGGTTTAGGTTGGATCGGTGAGCCTGCTTTTGCCGACCTCTTTGAAAAAATTTTTCATAACTTTGAGATCGCACGTGCTGCTGCGACGTTACTTTCATTTACCGTTGCTTTTTTCATCATTTCCTATTTGCACATAGTGGTGGGCGAATTAGCCCCTAAATCGTTGGCTATTCGTAAAGTTGAACAAATTGCGTTATTGACCGCTATTCCGCTTTATTATTTTTATCATGTCATGTATCCGTTAATTTGGTTGTTGAATAAAAGTGCTGGTCAAATCTTACGCTTAATGGGCATTCAACAAAAACAAACTGAACATGTTTATTCTGCTGATGAGCTCAAGGTTATCTTAACCGCCAGTCACATGCACGATGATTTGAGCAAAGAGGATTTACGCATTTTGAATCGCGTTTTAGACTTTACTGAACTAACAGTGGCCGACGTGATGCGACCAATTCATGAACTCAAATTAGTGGCCGCGAATGAATCTATCGGCGAAATTTTGAATACGATTACCAAATATCATTTTACTCGTTATCCAATTTATGAGGGTAATGATCACGATAAAATTATTGGCGTTTTGCATAGTAAAGATTTGCTCGAACATAGTTTGCAAAAAAAACCGATGCCAACTATGTCGGAGTTGAAACGACCTATCTTAGAATTTCCCGTAGAAACACCTGCTATTGAAATCTTTCATGAATTTAGAAGAGGCTCAGCGCAATTTGCTATCATTGTCAATGAAGTAGGAAAGGCAGTCGGTTTTGTGACCTTGGACGATATTTTGAGCGAAGCATTAGGCAGTATTAGTGATGAATTTATTACACCGCATCGTGATTGGTTCTTAACGAAAGAGGGTAATTATATTATGTTTGGTTATACCTCGTTGTACACCATTGAGCGTTTATTAGATATTGATTTACAAGATGAGAGCAACACGGTCAGTGGCTTGATCCTATCGCGGTTAGAACGAATGCCAGAAACGCATGAAGTTGTCCCATTTTCAAAGTTTGATCTACAAGTGTTGAAAGTAAATGGCCCCAGAATTGAATTAGTTAAATTAATTCCTCACAAAAAAGTGTCGATGACCAACCACATCTCCGTTTGAAATAAGAGCAGTGATTTTTACGGGCTTGATTTTACTTATCTAATCTTACAAAATGATTTTTATTTATTGATTGAGTCATGATGAAAACGAAAGCACAACTGCGAGAAATTCCGATCGAACAGCTGGTACCTGGGCGTTTTCAGCCCCGGCAACATTTTGATGAAGAAAAGCTCCAAGAATTAGCCGAAGCGATTAAAACGACCAACGGTTTATTACAACCCATCGTGGTACGCATGCTTAACCCAGAAAAATTCGAAATCATCGCCGGCGAGCGCCGTTGGCGTGCCGCCATGCTGGCCCAGTTCGACAAGGTCAGTTGTGTCCTACGAGAAACGAGTGACTTAGAAGCACTTGAGGCGGCGATTATTGAAAATGTTGCGCGCACCGACTTAAATCCAATTGAGGAAGCCCAAGCCTATCAAAGACTCATCAACGATTTCGGCTATATTCATGAAGAAATCGCCGCCGCCGTCGGAAAATCGCGCGTGACAATCACTAATTCACTGCGCATGCTAAAACTAGATCCACGCGTCCAAAAGCTGCTCATGGAAGAAATCTTATCAGGAGGACACGGCAAGATTCTAGCAGGACTCAGCGCTAACCTTCAGTATGAACTCGCCACCAAGTCAGTCAAAAACTGCTGGAGCGTTCGCAAACTTGAACAAGAAGCCCGCAAACTCTCAACACCCAAAGAAAGCAAACAATTCAAAGACGTTAACATCCAAGCGCTAGAACGAGCGTTAGCGGATCACATCGGCTGTCAGGTTAATATTGATTGGGAAAACGCCAAAGGAAAACTGGAAATTGATTTTCACAATCTTGAAATCTTAGAAGGTGTATTTAAGAAGTTAGGATTTTCTTGGTGAGAAGCATTTCGCTGTTTTCAAATAAACTTTCGCAACATATTTTTAAAAAATATTTCAAATTGTATAATCTTCTACTAACTTAGATGACACAGTACTGTGTCTTTTATTTTTGCAGCCGCATCAAATAAACTCCATCCTTCAGTCAATAATCGATTTCCCTTCTCAGTTAGAATTATATTCTGGTCTTCCGTAATCAGATTTGAAGCGTGAGATTTCTTTAGATTTGGGGATAACAATATTCCAATATCCTCTAAAAATAACTGATTAGTTAATTTCATCTCTAGATTCTTTTCGAATAATGCTCTAGAGATAAAATGATTATTTTTTCGCATGTATAAATGAAATATCTCTATTACCTTAGGTATATCTACATTTATTTGAGTAATTGTGTGCCATAAATCAAATAAATCTCGACCTTTAGTTCTTTGGTACAAAGCTCTTAACTTTGCAGCAAGTATCTCTTCCAGTTGAAAAGTATTAACTCTAGCTTCACCGGAAAACCAATCTGATTGTACAGAAAACTTTTTATTGAAACGTTCAGAGATCGCAAAGGTTTCTTGTATATTGATTTCTATTTTAATACGAAATTTCGTCTCTGGCGCGGCTCCTTCAGGACTAAAGCGGTAGAGGAATTTAAAGCTCATATCATTTTGCTTGATTTTAGGTTTTCCTAGCCATGGATCGATGTGGCTTCTTAAACAATCAGCAATGTTAGAAATAGGTCCATTAGATGTGCGTACTAGGTCAATATCTTCACTGTATCTCGCTGGTGGCTGAATAAATAACTTATGAAGAGCTGTTCCACCTCGGAACGCAAGTTCTCTGTTTAATAATGGATCCGAAAAAATTTCAACTAGAATGCGAGACAAGATTAAATCTTGTTCTACTTGCATTGTATCTGGCCAAGGAGCGTTTAATCGCCATGCTGTAATATGTCCAAATGGTATCATTCATCTGGCTCCACGTTGGTATTTACAATTATCTTCCATTTTTTGTTTCGCGATAAAGGCTTATAAGGTGCTTTTGCTACTAATCTTACCCAGTGTAATTTCTTTGTCTTTACATGCTTGTAAAGTTCTGCACTCAGTTTATTCAAGTTTAGAAAATCAAATAGATAGCCAAGACGTTGTACCCAGAATAATTCAGAATTTATGTTCATTAACTGTATTATTTTGTTTACATTAATCTGTTCAGCCAGTTCAATCAATACCGTTGCAACATTACTGATGCCTGCTGCGTATTGGGGCATGGTAATGATATCTTTTGCGATTGCCTCAGGAGTTGCAACTTTAAGTACTCCAGCCTGAGAATTAAATTCTTTGAACGGTATTTGACTCGCGTATTTGTTAGTGATGAATTCTACACCCACCTTCCCACACTTGAATGCTTCTCTGTTTTTAGAGGTTACAATTTGAAATACTTGGGGCTTTTGGTGAGCGGCCCCAAAATATTGCGCCGCGCTTAAAAAACCAACATAGTAAGGCAATTCTAAATATTTCATTAGATCACTAATAAACATATCTGCTGGCAAACAACCAAGAACTTGATATTCGGGGGGTACAATAACGTAAAATCCTCTTGCAGGACTTGCAACTAGATTCTTTAGTCTAAGCCGCCTGATAGCATTAATTGTCGCGATTTTGTTTAGCGAAAGCGCTATTTCAGCTTCTTGAATTGTAAAGAAATATCGTCCTTGGGTCCTCAGGTAGGTAATGAATTCTAAGGCTCGCATGAGTTAAAAACAGCCTAATATAATGAATTTCGTTATATTATAGACTTTTTAACACAGAATAAAAGGTGTTTATTCCTAATGGCTGAATTATTTCGATAAAGTGAATAGTTTAAGTTATTGTTCAATCCTGCAACCGTCGATACTTAACCCGATGTGGCTGCTTCGCCGCCTCGCCTAGACGGTTAATTCGATCATTTTCATACTCACTGTAGTTTCCTTCAAACCAAACGCAGCGGCTTTCGTCTTCGAACGCGAGCATGTGGGTAGTGATTCGATCTAGGAACCAACGATCATGAGAAACCACCAACACTGAACCTGGGAATGCTAAAATTGCATCTTCCAGCGCGCGCAATGTTTCAACGTCTAAATCATTGGTTGGCTCATCGAGTAATAACACATTGCCGCCACCGCGTAGAATTTTTGCTAAGTGCACGCGATTTCGTTCACCGCCAGATAGATCGCGGATCATTTTTTGTTGGTCGTTGCCTTTAAAGTTAAAACGGCTGACATAAGCGCGTGACGGGATTTGATAATTACCAATAGTCAAATTTTCTAATCTTTGGAGATTGAAGGAAAAAATATCAATGCAAATTAAGGTGAAGTTTTAAAGCATCGTCGATCAATAGCATAATTTTGATAGAAATATTACCAATTCTTTTACCAGTAATTCTTAATTTTGAGATAGTTCTGACTTGATGACATTGTGCTTTTGATTCTTTTGCCAAACCTGAGCTTTCTGGTTTCAGCAAAACTTCGAAGGGAAATACTTTATTTGTATTTGATGTGATAGGTATGACTGTAATAGTTGTTGCGGCTCTATTATTAGCATCATTGCTGACTATTAATACGGGTCTTGTTTTTTTAATCTCAGAACCTATCGTTGGATCTAAACTTGCAAAATAGATTTCACCACGTTTCATCTTCTAAGGCATCCGCTGTTGTGATATCAAAATCATCATTCAATTCTTGGTTTGCTTCACGATAATATGCTTCTAGTTGCTTTTGCTGTAAAAGCTGCAATGCAGTACTAATTACATCTGAGCGGCTTTTACAGTGATGCTCGGATTGATATGTCTCAACAAACTCATAAAGAGCTTGGGGAATTGAGATAGTGACTTTTTGGGTATGCATAATTCACCTATATAAAGACAGTTTTTATCATACCAAAAGTATGACAAATGTTACTGGATTATTCAATCTATATTAATTAAGATTAATTAAAGCAGTTTCAATCCTGCAACCGTCGATACTTAACCCGATGTGGCTGCTTCGCCGCCTCGCCTAAACGGTTAATTCGATCATTTTCGTACTCACTGTAGTTTCCTTCAAACCAAACGCAGCGGCTTTCATCTTCAAAGGCAAGCATGTGGGTGGTGATTCGATCGAGAAACCAGCGATCGTGGGAAACAACTAGCACTGAACCTGGAAATGCTAAAATGGCATCTTCCAGTGCGCGCAGTGTTTCAACGTCTAAATCATTGGTCGGTTCATCGAGTAATAACACGTTGCCGCCACCGCGCAAAATTTTTGCTAAGTGCACGCGGTTTCGTTCACCGCCTGATAGATCACGGATCATTTTTTGTTGGTCGTTGCCTTTAAAGTTAAAACGGCTGACATAAGCGCGTGACGGAATTTGATAATTACCAATCGTTAAGTTTTCTAACCCTTCGGAGATTTCCTGCCAGACCGTTTTGCTGTCATCTAATATCCGGCCTTGTTCAATGGAGATTAATTTGACGGTATCGCCAATACGAATGCTGCCATTGTCTGGTTCGAGCGTTTGCGTTAATAATTTTAATAATGTTGATTTGCCGGCGCCGTTACCACCAATAATACCGGTGATCGAACCTTTTGGAATTTTGAATGACAAATTATCAATGAGAACTTTCTCTTCGTAGCGTTTGCTCAAGCTATCGACCTCAATAACCAAGTCGCCTAAACGTGGTCCGGGTGGGATATAAAGCGAAGCAGTTTCGCATTGTTTCTGATAGTCTTTTGACATCAGTTCTTCAAATTGAGCAAGACGTGCTTTGCTTTTTGCTTGACGACCTTTGGGGTTACTGCGTACCCATTCTAGCTCTTGTTTGATGGTTTTTTGTCGGGCTGCTTCTTGACGTTCTTCAGTTGCAATACGTTTTTCTTTTTGTTCTAACCATGAACTGTAATTACCTTCAAACGGAATACCATGACCGCGATCTAATTCTAAAATCCAACCGGCAACGTTATCTAAGAAATAACGATCGTGAGTAATTGCGATGACGGTTCCTTTGAATTCTTTTAAGTACCGCTCTAACCAGGCAACACTTTCCGCGTCTAAATGGTTAGTTGGTTCATCGAGTAATAAAACATCCGGATTGGATAATAATAAACGACACAGTGCCACACGTCGTTTTTCACCACCCGATAAAACACCGGCTAAGGTCTCAGGTGGTGGTAATCTTAATGCATCTTGAGCAATCTCAAGTTTACGATCGATTTCCCAGCCGCCTGCTAGATCAATCGCATTTTGTAAATTACCTTGTTCTTCTAACAAAGCATTCATTTCATCTTCAGAAATTTCCTCGCAGAAACGCTGGCTAATTTGATCGAATCGTTCCAGTAACTTTTTTAAATCACCGATGCCTTCTTGAATGAGATCAATCACTTTTTTATTGGGATCAAGTTCGGGCTCTTGTGGTAAATAACCGACCTTAATACCCGGTTGCATGGTCATCTCACCATCAAAATCTTTACTGACTCCGGCCATGATTTTTAATAACGTTGATTTTCCGGCGCCATTAATTCCCAGTACACCAATCTTAGCGCCGTAATAAAATGATAAATAAATTCCTTTTAAAATCTTGTTGCGCACATTGTGCATGGTGCAAATAAATTGTTTCATCTTTGGGCGCCTTCTGTGCTGACTTCATTCATAACAACATTTAAACCGCGTACGGTTTCGTCAATGATAATATCGAACGGATCTAAATTTTCACGAATGTGAAAATCAAAATGCCAATATTCTTTTGGGTGAACAATGAAACCAAATTGTTCCATCGCAACTTGTAAATTTTTTCTATTTTGATACGGAATTTTTCCGATCACATTTTCTGGCTGGGTTGAATGAGAGAGCTCATCGAAATAATCAAAGCAACTGCCCATATCAAGTTCAACTTGAGAATTTAAATCACTGAGACAGACATCAACCGCTTGACCATAGCAATGATTAGAAATGCCTTCTGCAATATAGCCGTGCTCTGCCAATTGATTTTTGGGTAGAGCAGGGTAGTGTATTTGTTTGCGTTGTAGTTCATGTTCCGTTGGTGCTTCATCAAACCATTTTACAAAGTCACGAATTGCTCTTAATGGTCTATAGGCATCTAATACAATTAAACTCAATTGATGTTCTAAAACCAAAAAATTTTGTACTTTGCACAACATCTTCGCTGCTTGCGGTGCTAAAAGACAAACATCGCGAACACCATCCTGGTAACCGGCAATCGGCCGGCCGATGAAATTATCCTCATAAGAATATTTTAAGTCGCCTTTGATGGGTGCCGCACAACATTGGTGGCTTAAGCTTATGACATCAATTAAATTCGTTCCATTTTTAGTCATAAAATTTCCGAAAGAAGTTAGCTTCAAAAAAACGCACATTATATTATTGTGAAGGTAATTTTCCTAGCAAGAGATTGACGCTAGTAGACTTCAAGACGTTTTATTTAACGTTGCAGAAGATTCTGGCGCCGGTATTTCACCGTCGTGAGTTTCATCGCTAATATCAATCTTGAGGGAACTAAGCTTCTCAAAGAACGAACTCATGTTTGCAATTGAAGCTTGGTGAGTATTTTTCAATCCATCGATAATTTCATCTCCCTTTCTTATGCGTTTAAAGATTGCGACGTCATCACCTTCACGATTAAAATAATCTTCATTAAAAATTTCGCGAGCGACTAGATGGTCTTTACGGTTTGGCTTAAAAAAGCGTCGCTCAATGAAGTCATAGAAATCACTTAAATGAACAAAGCCATTTTTATTCTCATCAGAACTTAGATGCTTAAGATACTCTTTTAACAGATAAATGCGAAAATTATCATGTTCAAAAATCCGCTCACCTTTAGAATTGCTTTTAGGTGATCTGCAAGGTTCTGGGTGTTTTGCATCGTATTCTTTAAGGGCTAATTCAAGTTCAAGTTTTAGCATATACATTATCCAGTTGAGTTATAAAATTACCATATTTTACTAAAAAATAGTCGATTTTGCAACAAAAAGAGGGTGGTTTAGACTTAAAAAAGGTGATCGCATGCTGCGATCACCTTTTGGGATTAATAGCTCTTAACAATAACCCGAGTACCTGGACTCATGAATGCTTGACTTAACCATCGAGCATCAGAAGGGGGAACGCGAATACAGCCGTGGCTGGCATTAAAATCAGGCACAGCCCATGAGCCGTGAATGGCAAAGCCGCCTTTAAAAAACATACAATAAGGCATTGGCGCATTACCTCTGCCGATTGGATATTTACTTGATTTACAGTCTGGACCACCTTTATGACTGACATGAAAAACGCCAACTGGTGTTCTGCAAGGTCGGTGAATATCGGGACAAAAATGTCGGCCACCAGACGCGCGACCCATATTAATTAATTGGCCATTATAATATGCAAACCACGCTAGTCGTCGTGGATCAAAGACGAACGTTTTGCCACCACCAACATATTCTTTGCGCAGTGCTGAAAATCTATTTTTATAGCGTGCACTTAAACTTTCATTTTGTGCGTACGTGTCATAATTATTGGAATAATTACTTGAGTCATTACTGTAATTAGACGTATCAGAATAATTATTGTCGTTGCCGGAATAATAATAATCGTTACTGTCGGAAGGATTATAATCGCCAACTTCAAATGCAAATGTTTGTGTGGTAAATAAAATCAAAAATCCAAAAAATATTTTAGTAAAATTCATTTCCTTTTCTCCTTGTCTGCGATGCTTTTTTTCCTTAAATAAGCAATCACAAATAAAGTATAGAGCAGTGTGAATTTATTTTTTTGCTGTTAATTCACAAGATGTTTTAAAAAAATATTTTTAAATTTTATAATTCGTGAATTTCGTCGCATCGATTTGAAGCGGTTTTTTTCGATTAAAAATAAACATGGCTTTTTTTATTTAGTTTGTGTTACCCTGTCGCTCGATCGAAAATGTTAAAAGACATTTTTCTTAATCAATAAACAAAAAGCTTTTATCATTAAAAGTTTTTTAGATTGAAATACTTACGTTAAAAGAATTTATTAACAATAATAATAAAATGTTCCGGCACGAAGGATGGCTTGAGGACCATAAATTTTTTACACATATCGAAATTTATAATTTTGGTAAGTTGTTGAGCTTAAACGAATTATGCGAAATTTCTTCGATAATTTGCCTAAAAGTAAAAACGTAAAAAAATTAGGTTTAACCTGTTAGGAGTCATCATGAAGAAGGTTATTGTTTTTGTTGCATTAGGTTTGATGGTTGGTTTTTCAAAACCACCTGCCAATACAGAAAACATTTGTCGAATCTTTCAGAAAAATCCCACCTGGTATTGGAAAGCAAAACAAACTGAGACGAAATGGGGTGTTCCAGTTGCTGTTCAAATGGCCATCATCAATCAAGAATCGCATTTTGATGCCGAAGCTAAAGCGACTTCCTCAGCTTATGGCTTTTCGCAAGCGCTAAAAGGTACGTGGACGCGTTATAAGCAGAGCACAGGTGCTAAGGGCCGTCGTAATGAATTTGCGGCTGCCACTGACTTTATCGGTTGGTACGTCCATATGACAAAGCGCGATCTTGGTATTTCTCCCAAAAATACCTATGCCCTCTATTTAGCCTACCACGAAGGATTAGGTGGCTATAGAAGTCATAGTTATAGTCGGAAGCCGATGATCATTCGAGTGGCAAAGAAAGCTGATCGTCAAGCCGGTGTATACCAGTCGCAACTGCTAGCCTGCCAAGGTCAGATCCCGTTAGATCTTGCCATTTAATGATAGATTCGATTTGAGAAGGACGAGGCCGATTAGGCTTCTTCCTGCCTCACTAATTGCGGTTCACGCCACAGGGTATTGAATAACACCATAATGGCCGGGCCTAAAAACAGTCCAATCAAGCCCATTGTTTCGACGCCACCTAAGATGCCAAATAGTACCGCGAGGAAGGGTAGCTGCATGGCACCGCCAATGAGGCTCGGTCGAATAAAGTGGTCTGCAATAAACATGACCAGTGCTCCCCAAGCGAACAGAGCAATCCCCAGGACTAGGTGGCCTTGGGCCACGAGGATCACGGTCAAAATAGCAAACACGATTGGTGCCCCAAAGGGGATCATCGCTAAGATAGCCGTTAAAGCGCCTAGCAGGGCCGGGGCTTGTAATCCGGCAATGGCATAGCTAATCCCCATCAAAATCCCAACCCCAAGGCCGACCAAGACCAAGCCGTTGACGGTCGCTTTCAAAGAACTCGGTACAGTCTTAGCATACAAATACCACCGATCGCCTAAACAATAATGGCCAATGGCATTTATTTGGGTGCGGATGTGATGGCCGTCCTTATAAAAGAAAAACAAACACAGAATCACGAAGGAAAAGATAAAACTTCGATGGACAACTTGGAGTCCAAATTTCTTAATGAAATCATTCAAGGGTTTTAATGTGCCAAGTGTTCCGGATGAAAAAAGCTCGGAGATGCCTTGTGGCTGTCCCAGGGTATCATTCCAGATGTTGCTTAAATAGGTGCCAATACCGGGTAATCGTTGTAGCCAAAGGGGGCTATGTTCGCCATGAGCATTGGCTGCGATTAAAAAATTAACCAGTAAATGGGTTTCTTTGACAATGATGAAGACGATCCACAAGAGAGGCAAGGCCACGACGCAGCTGATAAGGGTAGTTAATACTGCGGATGCGAGCGCACGACGTTTACCTAACCATTTTTCAATACGGGTATAAACTGGCCAGGAAACAATGGCAATGACTGCCGCCCAGGCCACCGGCAAGAAAAAGCGTCTGGCAACGAAAATGGTCAGTAACACAATAATGACGGTGAATATGATGCTGATAAGATCTTTATGATTTTTAGTCATGTCACTAGTCTCAAGTAGTTAATAACGGTGATTGTTTATTTTAATCAAAAAGACTTACTTGCGATTCAAGACTGCCATAGTGAGGCGAGTGGTCGAAATCAACTGTTGGTCAACATTGGTAATATCGATGTTCCAAACCTGTGTCGAGCGTCCCAAGTGCAGTGCGGTCGCCACACCGGTCACGTTACCTTCTCGCACCGAACGAAGGTGTTGGGTATAAATCGAAAGGCCGACGCAGAAATACTCTTTTTGATCAACAGCATAATTAGCGGCCGTGCTACCCACGGTTTCGGCCAAGACACAGGAAGCTCCGCCATGCATGATGCCAAGAGGTTGTCTCGTGCGGTCATCCACGGGCATCGTGGCAGTGAGAAAGTTATCGCCAACATCCGTAAAGATGATCCCAAGGCACGAAGCCATTGTGTTAGCGCCGCGCTCCATGAGCTCCTCTAATGAAATCGGTGTTTTCCAAATGGTCATTCTTTTTTCTCTTCTACTTTTTCTAATTTGTTGGTACCGATCAACGTATGTTGCGTCCCATCCGCCATAATGACCATCCGATCGTTCGTCGCAGACGGATTATTGATGATGATCGCTTTTACCCCGCTGGCAGCTAAGGTTTTAATATCACTTTGATTACCTTTGTTATAAAACTTAATGATGTATAAATGCTGGTAGATAGGATCTTTTGCTGTAATGGCCCCGTCGCCATCTTTATCAAATAAGTGCAAGTTATTGAGATTAAACACTTCCTCGAATGTTAAATATTTAGCGGCTGGGATTTTATTAACTAGCGTGTGGTAAAGCGCTTGCGTATGATCGATTACCAACACGCCATCTTCGCCATTCATGACACTTTGGAGATCGATTTCTGGGGTGTGGTCTAAATTGATTAAACCGAGCCATTGGATATCTTCATTTAAATGGTGGGTGAGTGGTCGATGAAAAATCGTATACAGTTTGAAAAGACCCAGCAAAACAAGTAAGACGGAGACGGTAATTAAAATGATGGCACGAAATCGAATAGTCATCTGTCTTCCCTTAGCGAATACCTCAATAACTTATACCATACTGACCTTGATGCGGTATAGTATTGCAATCATGCAATTCAATAAGGAAGTGTTATGAATGACCGGTTCATTATATTTTTGCTGTTATCTTTACTGACCGGTTGTTGCGGGCTGACCAAACAGCCAGGTCGCTGTGTCTCAATCACTCATACTGAGTGTTCCTCTAAGGGCATGGCTTATATCACAACGGTTTCTACGTAAACTATCTTTATGGAAGAAGGGGAGTACCGATGTTTAGCAATAGAGAAGAAGCAGGCAAAAAACTAGCTAAAAGACTTTCGGCTTATCGCGATGACCCCGACACAATCATTTTGGCATTACCTCGCGGTGGCGTGGTGCTAGGCTATGAGGTAAGTCATGCGCTGCACTTACCGCTTGATCTGATTCTGGTTAGGAAATTAGGCGTGCCAGGACAAGAAGAACTAGCCTTTGGGGCAATTTCCCTCGATGGCGTTAAAATTTTAAATCAGCATATTCTATCAATATTACGCATTGACCCTCGCGCTATTGACAGAATTATTTCTAAAGAAGAGCTTGAGCTTGCCAGGCGCAACCAGTTGTATCGCAAAGATTTACCATTCCCGAATATTAAAGATAAAGTTGTCATCCTTATCGATGATGGTATTGCAACAGGTGCCACCATGAAGGCCGCGATCAAAATAGTCGCGCTTCATCAGCCTCAAAAAATCATTGTGGCCGTGCCACTGGCCAGTAGCAGCGTCTATCAAGACTTAAGTGATGATAAAGTAGAGCTCGTGGTCTTGGAAACGCCCGAACCTTTTTATGGTATTGGCATGTGGTATGGTGAGTTTGCCCAGCTGACCGATGAACAGGTGATCGCTTTATTAGCTAAAGCTCAGCAGGAGCTAAGTCATGAATGAAGATGTCTTAATTCAGCTCAAAGAGGTGACCCTCTTTGGATCAGTCGCCATCCCTTCGGGCGCGAGCGCAATGGTGATTTTTGTTCACGGTAGTGGCAGTAGCCGCTTAAGTCCGCGCAATCGCTATGTTGCGCAAGCACTCAACCAAGAAGGTTTTGCCACTTGCTTGTTCGATCTTTTAACCGAACAGGAAGAGGCCATCGATGAGATCACATTGGCACTTCGTTTTAACATCGACCTGTTAGCGTCTCGTTTGGTGGCCGTCACCTCGTGGTTGCTGAAAGAATATCAAGATTATCATTTTACTATGGGGTATTTTGGTGCAAGTACCGGTGCTGCCGCAGCCCTCTTAGCGAGTAGCCAGCACCCTATTAAGGCTATTGTTTCAAGAGGTGGTCGTCCTGATTTAGCAGCTGACAGTCTTAAAAAAGTGACGGCAGCGACGCTATTAATTGTAGGCGGTAACGACTCAGTCGTGATTGATCTAAATAAGAGAGCCTTTAACCAATTAGTTTGTGAGAAAGAACTACGCATCATCCCCAATGCCACGCATCTTTTTGAAGAGGCTGGTAAGCTTGATGAAGTAATTTCCAACACCATTTCGTGGTTTAAGCTCTATCTCGTTTCCTCCACTCAACAAAATTTTTAATGAACCATAACAAATGGCCTCCGATTTTTGCTTAATAAAAATAGAAAAAATGAATGTTTTGACTATACTTTTAAAGCATTCTTTGAAGTGTAACTTTGGAGGGAATATGAAAAGAATAATTAAGCATATAGCGTTAGCTATTTCAATAACACTTGTTCCAGGACTTTCTCTATTAAATACCAATGCCGCTGAAAAGCCAATCGTGATTGCAGGCAATGATGGTTCGCATCATCAAGGCAACATGCATCATAGTATGCACCAAGGCAACTACAAACATGGTAAAAGTTTTCACCATGGTAACAGCATGAATTACCATCATGGTAAAAGCTATCATCACGGCAGCTATCAGCATCATGGCAAATACTGTAAATGGTCTGTCCATTATAAGTATTTCTGTAAACACAATTACCAATGCTTCTGGAAGCATGGTCATAAATACTGCTACGGCGGTTGCTTCTGGAAACACGGTCATAAATACTGTCCAGGCAAACACTGCGGCTGGTATCCTGTAAAACATTACAAATGCTGGCACTAAGAGTGTATTATTCCAATGGCGTGCTGAGCACGTCATTGGTTTTTCAACTAAGGTAAGGGATAGACTCATGACAACATACTATAACGGTTTTTTGGGTTTCGTCGTCTTCTTTCTAGATATTTGGGCGATTGTCAATGTTGTAGGTAGCCGTGCCAGTGTCTTGAGAAAGGTCATTTGGGTCATCGTCATTTTATTGCTGCCCATATTAGGGTTTATTTTGTGGCTGATTTTTGGTCCACGAGCCGTAAGGTCCTAATGTTAAACAACCCAATTGCAAGGATCGCAAGTGGACACAAAGGTATTATTTCGCAAAAAACCTTTCGTTGACGAAGAATCTGGACTCAAAAAAGTCTTGTCCGCTACTGATCTTATCTTCCTAGGCATCGGTGCCATTATCGGCGCGGGGATCTTCATCCTAACCGGTATCGTTGCGGCGACTAAAGCAGGACCTGGTACGGTGCTTTCGTATCTCTTAGCGGGAATTGCTTGTGGTTGTAGCGCACTAGCTTATGCGGAATTGGCGTCTAGCGTTGGTGGTTGTGGTAGCGCCTACAGTTATTCTTATGCCGGTTTTGGTGAGTTTATCGCCTGGATCATCGGTTGGGATTTATTATTAGAATATGGTATCTCTTGTTCAACGGTGGCTATCGGTTGGGCGTCCTACGTCAAGGATTTGCTCACGGCCATTGGCTTTAATCTCTCGCCCTATATCCTCAAGGGACCATTTGAAGGGGGCTGGTTTAATTTCTTAGCAGCAGGCATCGTATTAGGCATCAGCGCGTTACTGGTCATCGGGGTGAAGCAAAGTGCCCGTTTTAATAAAATTATCGTACTGATTAAACTGGCAGTGATTGCCATTTTCATCGCAATTGCCTCGCAACATTTTAATCTAGCCAATTGGCAGCCGTTTTTACCTTTTGGTTTTCTAGGCGTAGTCAAAGGCGCTGGCGTCATCTTTTTTGCCTACATAGGCTTTGATGCCATTTCCACAGCGGCTGAAGAGGCGATTAGGCCGCAGCGTGATTTACCGATCGGCATTATTGTGGCACTGACTATTTGTACCTTGATTTACATTGTGGTCGCTGGCCTATTAACCGCGATGGTTCCTTATTGGAAATTGAATGTGGGTTCGCCAGTTGCCTATGCGCTCTTAATTTTTAATTATAGATTTGCAGCCGGCATTGTAGCGGTAGGTGCTATTGCCGGTTTAACCACGGTAATCTTGGTGATGTATTATGGTTTTACTCGCGTATTCCTTGCCATGTCACGTGATCAGTTATTGCCAAGCAGCTTAGGTAAATTAAATTCTAGAACGCAAACACCTGCGAGGATCATCATTTTGTCCGGTCTCATGATGGCATTAACAGCAGGTATTTTACCGATTCACGAAGCCGCCGAATTAGTGAACATTGGCACCTTAGCCGCCTTTACCCTCGTCTGTGGTGGCGTCATTGTGCTACGGGCAAGTCACCCCGATATCCTTCGCCCTTTTAAAACCCCCTTTAGCCCCTACATCCCTGCCCTTGGAATGCTTCTTTCGATAGCATTAATCATCAGCCTATCTGGCGTCACTTGGCTTCGATTTTTAATCTGGATGGCATTCGGTTTTGTGATTTATTTTGTCTACAGCGTTAAGCATAGTCGCTTGGCTGGTGGGAGTCAGTAGCATCGGTTACTGTTTATTTGACAGACAGGGGGAAGAAGCTAATGCTTGAGGAATTTAACGGTTTTGGTATACATATTGTTGAAGATGAACAGAGTGAGTTTCTTGCTCATTTTGTAGAGCTTTCCAATGTTTCTGCTTATGGATCAACCACTGAAGAAGCCATTGCTGAGCTTAAAGTTGCGTGGGAAGCCATGAAAGCAAGCTATCAAAAACATGGCGAAGAAATTCCAATTGCACATTACTCATAAATATCTTTCCGATGCCCTAAACGAACGATTAAAATAGTGACTTCTTCTTCTTTTATCTGACAGATTATTCGATAATCATTAACGCGATAACGCCATAAGCCTGATTTATTGCCTAATAATGGGCTGCCTAAGCCCGTTGGATGAGATTTAGTTAAAACTTTTTCTTTTAGGTAGTCCATTAACTGTTTAGCGATGGACTTATTTAATTTCTTAAATTGTTTGGCCGCAAATTCCGTAAAGTTAATCTTCCAGGCCACACATTTTCTCCACTTCTTCCAATGAATATATTTGTTGAGGTTCATTTAAAACAGTTAGAGCAAGATAGTAATCTTCAAGATCATCTATATAGCGAGCTAACGCTTCTCTTGCAAAAAAGCTTTTAGAACGATGTGTTTTTTTAGATAACGCTTCGAGCCTGTGCTCTAAGTCTTTCGTCAACCTGATAGCCAATGCCATACATTTCTCCTGTTTCTTAAATAATATTATACACAATTATACAAACTATACAAATTTATACACAGTTGTATTTGACAAGGGTTAATTATTTTTAGGTCACTCTTGATTGTTCTCATTTTGTTCTCTATCATGATTACATTGTCAGGTAATTAAGAAAAGGAGAGGAAAATGGAGCTATTTGAAGCGGTATCGGCGAACGACGTTGTTAGAGTGACGCGCTTGTTAGAACGAGGGGTTGACCCTAATCTATATGATGGCGACTATCATTACAGTGCCTTGCACTACGCGGTGCAATGTAATGCCATGGATGTTGTTTTAGTTTTGATTACCGCCGGGGCCGACTTAAACAGACTGACCGAAGAAAATCTGAGTGTTTATGATATTGCAAGCCACTATCGACACGAAGAAATGCTGAATTTGTTGGTCAAAATTTCACATATGCGCACCCTGCGGATAAGACCTAGAGCTTATCATTAGTTCGCAGTTATTTTTTCACGTGCAATAAAGGTGTAAATGGTGGGTAGGACGAATAGCTAAATTCTATGAGATTAAGCACTCTTAAAAATTTTGTGTCTAGAATAAAAGTACCTTAACTTTCTTGCCTAAGATCGCGAATTAATATTTTAACGTTAGAGAACAGGTACCACCATAGTATATAAAAACCTATACTAACACAGCACATTTTACAATGTTAAATAAGTTCCTTTAATTCACCTCAAAGCGGATAAAACCTATCATTACAGTCAATGCTGTCTTTTATGCAATAAATGAGTAAAGGTGGATTAGTCCAGTTTTGATAATTTCCTTTTTTTAATTAACTGCAAGTTTAATTAGGCCATGATGTTATGAAAAATTATGGTTGAAAATTGGTAGAGATTTGGTCTATTTAAAGTTATACTTTCAGTTAAGAGGTGGATATGACATTAAATCAAGGTCTTTTTAGTAATATTCCCAAAACTGATTATCTGGGGCTTTTTGAAGGTAATACTGCCCATAACGTCGTGCGCTTTCTTAATCTTAATCATAATGATTTATCTAAGGCTATGGGGATAGCTAAGAAATCAATACGATTTGATGAGTTTATTCCTAAAGAAATGGAACTGCGACTTAACGAGATTGCTGTTGTCTGCGAACTAATTGCAAGTTATTTTGACGGTGATATTAAAAAAACTTCACTTTGGTTTCGCCTAAAGAATCCTGCATTAGGTGGTATTTCTCCTCGAGATATGATCCGCTTTGGTAGGTTTAACAAATTAGAAAAATTTATAAATAACGCTTTAGCAGGAATCGCTCCTTAATGACTCAATTCTCCAATCAATTATATATTCTCGATTCTTTTTCTCATCGTGATATTAAGCGATGGAAAAAACAATATAAAGAGATTGAAGAATATTGCTGGGATCACTATAGCTATTTTGCTCATAAGAGGTCATTAATTTATCAAAATCTAAAAGATTCACTGCAATCTAATTGCAAGTCATTTGACTTTGTTAATTGGTGTAGAGTTGTTGATTATAGGTTTGCCGATCAGCCATTATCAGCTAAAGGTAGTATGATTGCTGATCCGGGTGGAAGATTTAATATTGGAGATATAGATCAAAGCAAATTTCCAAGATTTCCTGGATTATATTTGGCAGAAAACACATTAACTGCACTTAAAGAAAAATGTGGTGTCTCCCCACAGAGTGATTTTGATGGCTTAACAGGCCAGCAGCTTAATTTAATAAATAATGTTTGCATAGTTGAGGTAAAAGGTTCTTTACAAAACATCTTTGATCTTACCTCAGATAATTCGCTTAGCGATTTTTATAAAGAGATAAAAACTATCAAATTGCCTATTGATTTTATCACACGAGCTCGCAGCTTAAAAATAGACCCGATGAAACCAATTGATAGTGTGTATCAACTTAGGAATACATTTTTATGTGATGAATGGCGACTAATGCCAATGCAATTTGATATTCCTGCTAATTCACAGATCTTTGGCCAAATCGCACATTCGGCCACTATTGAAGGAATATTATACCCCTCAGTAAAGACACAAAAAAATTGCCTTGTGGTCTATCCTCAGAATCTAATGGATTCTTCTTATATAGAGTTAAATGGCGATGGCCCGGTCGTAGTCGCTAAAAAAAGAATAGATAAGAATACCTATCATCATTTTATTTAAACTCATTTACTAGCACGAAGAAATGTTGAACTTGTTGGTAAAAATCTCACATATGCGGACCCTGCGCATAAGACCTAGGGCTTATCATTATCACTAGTTGTGATGTGTTTTTCTCGTGCAATAAAAGTATAAATAGTGGGTAAGACGAAGAGTGTAAATAACGTACCGATTAACATACCGCTCACAATCACGATGCCAATTGCAAACCGACTTTTTGCACCTGCGCCACTGGCTATTAAAAGTGGTAGAAGACCTAAAACCATCGCGCCTGTGGTCATTAAAATGGGACGTAGTCGAATGGCCGCCGCTTTTTCAATGGCAGCTCTCAAGCTTAAGTCCTCATTACGATGCAAGTGATTGGCAAAATCGACCATGAGAATACCGTGCTTACTGATTAATCCAATTAACGTTACTAAACCAATTTGCGTGTAAATGTTAATCGTGGAAAATCCTAAATTTAAAAAGATGAGTGCGCCACAAATTGACATTGGCACTGTCACTAAAATAATAAAAGGGTCTCGAAAAGATTCAAATTGTGCGGCCAGTACCAAAAAGATAATAATGATTGCAAAAAAGAAGGTGAAAATAAGTGTCGAACCTTCTTGAACATACTGACGAGATTGTCCAGCGTAATCAATTTTAAAATCAGGTGGCAACGATTTAGTTTGGTTTTGTAAAAATTTAATACCATCTCCTACTGTTTTGCCTGGCATCATAATCCCTTCGATTCTCGCGGAATTCAGTTGTTGAAATCGACTTAAATTATTGGGTACGACTACATTTTCAATGCTAGCAATTGTTGAGAGTGGTAAAGGTTTGTTATCGGGTGTTTTAATATAGATGTTTAAGATTTGTTGGGGATCCCAACGAAATTTTCGTAACACCTGTGGAATGACTTGGTAGCTTTGTCCTTCGATATCAAAATAATTTATATAATTACCGCCTAACGCATTAGAAAGTGCAGAACCAATTGAGCTTCGTGATAAACCCATTGCGCCTGCTTTGTCGGTATCAATTTTGATATTTAATTGCGGACTGTCAATTTGTAACGAATTATCGACATACAAAAAAAGTCCGCTGTTTTTTGCTTTATTCAAAATCGCTTCACTATATTCATACAGTTTGGCGTAATCGCTTGGCGTTGAAATGACGAACAAAATGGGAAGCGTCTCGCCACTAACGGGAAGCGGTGGTAACGGATAGGCGGCGCTTTGAATGCCTGCTAAGTGATCTAGTTTTTTCTGTAATTGTTGCATGAGCGTGTCTTGCGATGCGCCTCGTTCACCCCAAGGTTTTAATATCATGCCACCGAAAGAAACATTGGTTTGAGATTGCTGACCATTCAGTAAAAAATAATGAGCGGTTTCTGAAAAGCTTGCAAAAACATCATTCAGCGGTTTGGTAAATTTGGTGACATAATCGATATTGGCGTACGTTGGGGATTTGGCATTCACGAAGATCGCGCTTTGATCTTCAATCGGTGCTAATTCTTTCGGCGTGTTTTCGTAGAGAAAATAAATGCTAATTAAAATAATAATACCGACGAACAACACTAAGCCCCGATACTCAAGTACATCATGCAACATACGTTGATAGCGATTTTTAACTTGCTCGAATTTACGATCAATCACTTTTGCAAAGTGAGTATTGACCTCCGATGATTTAAGTAATCGTGATGCCATCATCGGTGATAATGTTAAGGCAATTACCCCTGAAATAATGACCGCAGAGGCTAAAGTAAAAGCAAATTCTTTAAATAAAGAACCGGTCAGACCTCCCATAAAACCGATAGGTGCATAAACGGCCGCTAAGGTGATAGTCATTGAAATCACGGGCATGGCAATTTCTCTGGCACCTAAAATCGCGGCATCAAAAGGGTTCATACCCGCTTCAATATGACGATGCACATTCTCAACCACGACAATCGCATCATCCACCACGAGTCCAATGGCCAATACCATTGCCAATAGCGTCAAAAGATTGATAGAAAATCCAAGTGCCTGCATTAAAAAACAGACACCGATTAATGATAGGGGGGTCGTCACGATAGGGATAATCACTGAGCGAAAGCTACCCAAAAAAACAAAAATCACTAAAATGACAATGAGGGATGCTTCAAAAATTGTTCTGATGACTTCATACATCGATGCTCGAATATAATCGGTGACATCATAACCCACTTTGACAAACAATGAAGGCGGAAAATTTGCTTTTAATTGCGGTAACTTTTGCTTCACTTCATTGATTAAGCTAAGTGGATTGGCGGTAGGTGTGGCAGTAATGCCGATGAAAACAGCCGGTCTATTATTAAAGGTGACGTTAGTATCATAACTTTGTGCACCGAGTTTGATTTGTGCAATATCGTTTAGATGAACAATTGAACCATTATTATTCTTTATGACAATATTGCCGAACTCAGTGGGGTTATGTAGGTTCGTTTGAGCATTGACTGTATAAGCAGTCAGAAATCCTTTTGTTGTGCCGGGAGCTGAAATAAAATTATTTTGCTCTAACGCTTGCCTGACATCATCGGGGCTAACATTGAGTCCTGCCATGGTCTCGGTATTTAACCAAACACGCATTGCAAAAGTACTGCTGCCGAGTAACTCCACTTGTGAAACGCCCGTGATGGTTTGCAACTGGGGTCGTATAACACGTGAAATATAATCCGTAATTTCCGGTGCTGACAGATGATTGCTATTAAAACTAAGATACATCAGATCAATACCAGCCCCCGTTGTTTTTTGAACAATTGAAGGTTGCGCATCACGAGGCAATTGATTGCGTGCTTGAGCTGCCTGACTGAAAACACTGGTAAAAGCGGCGTTAGGATCAAAGTTGAGTTTGATGTAGGCGGTGACGACGCTTGCGCCCAGATAGCTATCGGACGTCACGTAATCAACGCCATCGGCACTTGCCACTAATTTTTCGATGGGGCTTGTGATAAATCCTTGTACCACAGAAGGTGTTGCGCCAGGATAAACTGTCGTGACGGTGACAACGGTATTTTCCATCTTTGGGTATTGTCGAATCGGCAGCGTGAATAAAGCATTTAGACCGACGACCAGAATTAACAAACTAATCACGAGTGACAAGACTGGCCTTTTAATAAAGATGTCAGTAAATGTCGTCACGCTTGATCATCCTTGCGCTTAGGGTTGGACAGCATTATTAATGATAATGGCTTGTCCATTCGTTAGTTTTAGTTGTCCTGATGTGACGACTTCATCGCCCGCTTTTATCCCATCGGTGATAATGATTTGGCCGTTGCGTTCTTCACCTGTTTTAACGTCGCGTAATGACACTGTCAATATTTCTTTGCCGCTCGATTTCTCGCGATTCACCACAAAAATGGTATTGCCATAAACTGTATAATTAATTGCGGTAGCAGGAACGAGGACGACCTTCTTTTTTAGAGGTAAAATGACCCGAATCCGTGCGAATAAACCAGGATAAAGTTTTTCATCTTTATTATTCACTGTCGCCTGAACGGTCAAATTATGTGTCTCAACATCGACCAATGATTCAAGCGCATTGATCTTGCCATTAAAAATGGTTTTAGGCATGGCATCGACTTTGAGTGTCACGGGTTGTCCAATCGACAATTGATGAAGATGCTGTTCTGGCAAATAAAAATTAATGTATAAAGGATCCATGGACTGCAAAGACACAATGGTATCGCCTGGTTTGACATACTGTCCTAAATTTACTTGTCGAATACCAAGCTTACCATCAAACGGAGCAATGATATGTTTGTAATTAATAATCGCTTGAGTTTGCGCGACTGTTGCAACGGCTTGCTGATAGGTTGCATTTGATTGATCAAAGGCCTGTTGTGAAATGGCATTTTGTTGCAGTAATGTTTTATTTCGTTCGTTGGTAATTTGTGCCAATTTCATGGCAGCAAGGTTATTTTGTAATTGCGCTTGCTCTTGGCGATCATCGATTTGGAGTAGAAAATCATTTTTTTTAACGCGTTGTCCAGATTGAAAGTTAATGGTCGCGACATTACCTTCTGCCTGGGTACTGATGTTAACACCATTGACGGCGACCAAGGTGCCAACTGCATAAAGTGAGGGCTGCCAGGTACCTTGGGTTGCTTTAGTCGTGGTGACCGCGGGGACTGGGATATTGGCTGCCAAGTGTCTTTGGATGAGGATAGCGCGGATTATATTCCAAGAGAGAATAGCACCAAAGACAAGGAGCAGAACTAGGAGAGTTACCTTAGTTGGTTTGTTCAGTCCCTGCATGGTTTTTATTCCGTCGCAATTGCGTGATTTTAATTATAGGAAGGCCTAAGGAATATACAAACGACAGGCCATTGAATAGTGGACATGGCGAAGATACACTACTGCAATCCCCAATTTATTAGGAAAACTACATGATTATCCATCCCAAGGTACGAGGTTTCATTTGTACAACCGCCCATCCAGAAGGCTGTTTTCGAGAAGTACAAGCACAAGTTGACTACATCAAAGCGCATGGCCAGTTTCAAGGACCTAAAAATGTTTTAGTCATCGGTGCTTCCACAGGGTATGGCCTAGCCAGTCGGATTGCTGCGGCATTTGGAGCGCATGCCAAAACCATTGGTGTTGCCTTTGAAAGACCGGCCGATGAAAAACGAACAGCAACAGCGGGGTGGTATAATACCGCGGCATTTGAGGAATTAGCACATCGCGATGACCTCTATGCTAAAAGTATCAATGGGGATGCCTTTTCGAATGAAATTAAACGCCAAACCCTCGACCTAATCCGCAAAGATTTAGGCCAAGTGGATTTAGTGGTGTACAGTTTGGCATCGCCACGTCGAGTTCACCCAGAGACAGGGCAAGTATTTTCCTCGACCTTAAAGCCAATCGGTCAAACATTTACGAGTAAAACCGTTGAGCCATTTAAAGGTGAAGTGAAAGAAATCAGTATTGAACCTGCCCATGATCAAGAAGTCGCTGACACCATCGCTGTGATGGGCGGTGAAGACTGGCAACTGTGGATTGAGGCGCTTAAGAAAGAGCAGCTACTTGCAAAGAATGCGGTGACCGTAGCGTATACTTATATTGGACCTGCATTGACCCATTCAATTTATAAAAATGGCACCATTGGCAAAGCCAAAGATCACCTATTTGACACCGCTCAAGAGATTGATAAAGGCCTTGCGTCATTAAATGGCCATGCCTATATATCGGTCAATAAGGCGCTCGTGACTCAAGCCAGTGCCGCGATCCCAGTAGTGCCGCTCTACATCGCTTTATTATTTAAATTAATGAAAGCAAAAGGCACGCATGAAGGTTGTATTGAACAAATCAATCGACTCTATAAAGAACGATTGTATGGCGCATTGCAATTAGACGATCAAGGCATGATCCGAATCGATGATTGGGAAATGGCAAAAGAAATCCAACAGGAAATCATGCGTCTGTGGCCACAGGTCACCACTCAAAATTTAAGTAGCTTGACCGATATCGAAGGCTATCGTCATGATTTTTATCGATTGTTTGGTTTTAATAATCCGAATATTGATTATGATCAGGATGTGAATTCTCACATTAAAATCCCTTCGATTGAAAATGAAGCCACCGTTTGTGAATAAAACTGCTATAACCTAACTAGGATCAAAAAAAGACAAGGAGGTCTTATGGCTGAGTTAGAAGGGATTAAGGTCGCTATTTTAGTCTGTGACGGTTTTGAAGAAGTTGAAATGACTAAGCCTCGTAAAGTACTACAGGATAAAGGTGCCAATCCGGATATTATTTCAGCAAGAGATGTCGTGTTGTCTTGGGATAAAGATCATTGGAGCGAAGAATATTCTGTTGCCGTGAATTTTGAACAAGCAGACCCCGACGATTATGATGCTTTATTGTTACCCGGCGGTGTGCTAAATCCGGATAAGCTACGCACCATCCCCGAAGCAGTCGCGTTTGTAAAACATTTTTTGAAAAAAAATAAACCCATCGCTGCAATTTGCCACGGTCCTTGGACGTTAATCGAAACGGGTCTACTCAAAGGTCGCAAACTCACTTCATATCATTCAATCAAAACAGACTTAATCAACGCCGGCGCCAATTGGAAAGATCAGGAAGTGGTGATTGATGATAATCTTCTTACCAGTCGAACGCCGAAAGATCTGCCTGCTTTTAATAAGGCAATGGTGGAATTGTTTGGCAAACGATAGTTTTGATTTTGAGTGTTAGAACTTTTGTCTATATAAAACTCACGTTCTAAGTGTTTGTTACAATCTCCATAATAATAGGGTGAGGACGTTCATCCAATTTCTCGCACCATTGGTGCGAGTTTTGGCTTTGAATTATAAGTCTCATAAAAATTTTTCTTTCTCCATAAACTTGCAGCGAAAAAATCACGGAAATTTTGAATAAATAATTAAATAGCCAAAGAATTTAATCATTATTTTTTATAGTTGGCAGATCTTAAGATAGTTAGCTACTTGGCTTTAATCATCTATCTCTTTATAGACAAAATTGTCCATATTTGGCATTCATCATATTTTGTGCTATAGTTATTAAAATTGTCCATATTTGACGACTTAAAAGAACTATTGATCATGAAATATTATAAAAAAAGCTTTAAATTCAGAGTCCTAGAGAGAATCCAGCAGCAAGTTACTGGCAATATTGTTCTGCGCACAGATATTCAAGATATGGGTAGTCCTCGTCAACTCAGTCGTTGTTTCAAAGACCTCGTTAAAATGGGTAAGTTAGTAAAAATTGGCTACGGTATTTATGCCAAAGCTCATATGTCACAAACACTTAATAAACCTGTCATTCAATGTGGTTTTGATCAGGCATGCAAAGAAGCCCTCACCAAAAAAGGGGTAAAATGGGAGCCAGGTAGTGCGGAACAAGCTTATAATGCTGGCCAATCCACTCAAATCCCTGTTCGCGCTATTGTCCAGTTAAAAAGCCGTTACAGAGGACATCTATCCCATGGCGGTAGAAAGTTAATTGCGGAGAAAAGGATCAATGCAAGATGAAACTTTACTGCCTCTGATTAGCGACACTGCTGAGCTGTTAGGATTGGAGGCGACTGTGATTGAAAAAGACTATTACGTCACACAAGTCATTCATGCGCTCTCTAATATTGAAAATGAAAATTTTCGCTTGATATTTTGTGGTGGTACGTGCCTTGCTAAAGCACATAAGCTTGTACAGCGTATGTCAGAAGATGTGGATTTTAAGGTTCAGCTTAAAAGTAATGGCAACGTTAGCAAATCTCGCTTAAAAAAAGAGCTGAAAGAATTTCGTTTGTTAATTAGATCAAAACTATTTTTCCCTCATTTGTCAGTGACTAATGATGTTAGTCGTAATGAAGGAAGGTACCAGCAAATTACATTAAAATATTCACATTCATTTCCAGTAAGCTTAGCACTTCGACCTGATGTTAAGGTTGAATTTACGTTTGCAAGTATTTTGTTATCGATTGATAGACTAGAAGTCAAGACGCTCATTGAAAATACTATAAAAGAAGTCGATCTTTTCCCTAGTACAATAACTAAATGTATCTCAATTGATGAGACAGCTGCTGAAAAATGGGTTGGCTTAACACGTCGTCTCATAGCGATTGAACGGGGTCACGAAGAGGATGATAAGACATTAATTCGCCATCTTTATGATCTAAATGCCATTTACCAAACTAATAAAATAAATTCAAATTTTATCGATGTTGCAAAAATTGTTGTAATCGACGATGGCAAACAATTTAAGAACCAGCACCCTGAGTATGCCATTGATCCGAAAGCTGAAACCAAACGATCGCTAGAATTATTAAAAAATAAAAAGATATGGAAGGAGCGATATGAAGAATTTGTCGAGACAATGGTCTATGATAGTGTGAAAGTTTTGCCCTATGAGAAGGCTATTAATACACTGGAAAGTATAAGTCTTAGCATCATAAATTAAATTACTGAAATAGTTTTATCAGCTTCAAAAATCCAACTTATGCCTCAACCTAATCAGACTATCCACTGCATTAACCGCAGAAGGATAAGCGCAAACACAAGGATCATTACTGTCAATTATATTTGCTGAAATTTTGTTATTTAGACCATGGTGTAGATAGCGTCACCGCATCTAAATGTAAAGCCTGGGCAATCTTCAATAAGGTAGATCTATGTGGCATAGAATTAGAGTTAAAGAATCTAGAAAGGGAAGGTTGTGGAATTCCAGTCAGTAAGGATAAATGTGAAATACCGCCTCTTTCGTTAACAATCAATAACAGAGAGTCTTTAAAGCTTCGAATATCTCTAGCAATCGTTTTAAGATCATTGAATTTGATATAAGGGTATTCTTCTGTAGTTTGTTGCCTGCACTCATCGATCATTTCCTGAATATCAGCAATAATTTCAGTTCGTTCATCGCAATTAGTTTCACTCGCCCACAAACGGATAAGATCGGCTACACCTTCGTAGCTTAATGCAGTTTGAATCGCTTGATCGATAAAGTCTGCAGATAAACCATTTTTTTGCATTTCATGCGCAATAGTATATAGCTCCACATTAGTTTCTGGTCGGTGCTTTAATGCGATCATGATAAACTCCCGCGTAGACGATATCTGCCTTCTTTCAAAAGTTGAATATATGTTTTAAATTTTGCTAACTGTCTCATTTCGTATTTGTCATTTCTTTTAACATATGCTGAACACAAATAAGCCTTGGTTAATACGGCTACTGGCAATCGTAATTGATTTTTCCCATTTCCAATATTGTGCCATTTCATTTTAAAGCCATCTGCTATGTCATTTCCTTTATCGCTGACAGGAGACCAAAATTTACTATTATTAAATTTAACTTCGTTTGGATAATTTTTTAACAAGAGCACGTCAGGTCTTATAATCTCCCAATATTCTGTTTGCCTGAATGCAGATTGAATTAACTCTAAATATGAATCTAAGGCCCACTGAGTAATGATGATTTCCATTATTTTCTTTCCCCACATAATAAATATAGCAAATATAATAAATATATCAATATTTAGATTATGTATTCTTCTCAAGGTAAAAAGCATTAAGTCGTAATAGTATTTTATCTGGCGGGTAATATTTTTGTACCTGTGTATTTTTACGGTAGTTAGTTTTGAAAGTATATTTGGACATTCATTAGAAATATTTAGGTGGTCGAATCACAGGCAATTTCGACTAGCAAGCCCAACCTACTTCGAAACTTAATAAGACTATCCACTGCATTAACCGCAGAAGGGTAAGCGCAAACACAAGGATCATCACTGTCAATTTTACTTGCTAATTCTTGGATAGAAGAGCCAACCAGAATACCGTTGCCAACAATGACATTATTTAAAGCGAACTGTGAGAAAGCAGTTTTGATATGTGACATGATGTAGTCGAAGTGATGAGTATTCGTATTTAACACTAAACCAAGTGCAATGTAGCCATCGAAGGGATTTTTTTGTTGATAACTTTGAATTACGAAAGGGATTTCATAGGTTCCAGCATCAAGCATTTCAACCTGATGTTCATAGCCTTTTTTGTTGACAAGCGTAAGACACTGATCAAGTTGTTTCGCTGAAATTGTGGGGTGAATGTTTGAAGAAATAATTAATATCTTAGCCATAGCATTGAGTGCCTATCTTTTTATTTTTTCCTGGAAGCGTATTAAATAATCAACCGCGTTAAATGCTTCTTGCACGCGCTCTTCGTTTTCAACGCGTGAAGTTAAAATTTCCATACTGGGTGCAGAAATAATACCGTTGCCAATCATCATTCCCTGTAGCGCAAATTTAATGAAACACTCCTTAACATGCTCCCAGATAAATTCATAATGATCGGTCGATCCTTTAAGAAGCAAACTTAATGGAATATAGGCATCAAAGGGTTGATGACGATGATAGTATTGCATCACAACGGGTAATTCATAGGTTCCAGCTTCGACGGTCTCAACGGCGTAAGAATAGTCAGACTTTTCTAAAAGGTTGACACAACTTTCCAGTTGCTTAGCGGCGAGTTCCTGATAGTAATTTGACCAAACAACTAATATTGTCGGTTTTGACATTAAAAATTTTCCTTAGATTTTAGTGGCTAGGTCTTAATGCTACGCTCGCTCTCATCTGATTAAGCAAATCAAGAAGGTTAGTTTCTAAAGCTTGTAGTATTGGTTTACGCTGTGCCACATGAGCTGAATCTCCAATACATTTTACACTTAAAGACATAAATTGGTCTATATAAGATGATATTTCAGGCTTCTTCAGCTTCAATTCTTTTTCAGTTGTTTCCATCATATGTAAATAAAAATTAAATACATCGTTATACGCTTGAGTGCCTGCGACTGGCGCATGGATGTAGAGTCGATCAATCAGAATATTTAAGTCTTTTTGCAAGTCTTTAATTTGATCTTTTTCAGGTAAGAGATTATTCACTGCGACTAAAAAGTCCCGCTGAATTTCAAATAGCTTGATGCGGCACAGATAATAGTCATTGAACATATAATCACGTAGCTTTTCAAAATTACATTGTTGTTGAATTTTTGCTAACCGGATATCATCTTCCGGAACTCCCATCGCTCGATCTCGGTATTTTTCGATCGTTTGTACAGCGGGATCACTGCATATGATTTGGCTAATGGCGACACTGGCGCTGCCAACCACGAGCTTGGCAATTTCGCTCGCTCGGTCTTGATTAAACGGATTCCCGTACAAGGCATGTTTAACATCCTGTAGTGATGTTAAGGGTTGGTTTTTGACTTCTTGGCCAATGAGCAGGTTTAGAAATTTGTCTTTGATCAAGCCATCTCGATCAAGGAAAAGGAAAGTAATCAGCGTGATAGAAGCATAAAACCAGCGCTCGAGGGTCTGTGCTTTGTACTGCTGTTCGTCATTCATAAAATCAACCGCAGTAATAAATTGATCTGCGATTCGTGAAATCGGTAGTTCAGGATGGACATCCGGGAGATCATTGGTAATCCGCGAGAGTATACCTAAGGTATCGTTATTTAGCGCTCTTAGGATGCAGGGTACTGCTTTGATTTTGAAATAATCTAGCAAATAGTCATTGAAGTTTTTATTTTTATTGCCTGATTGTTTTAAATAGTTTTTGTAAGTGAGATATTCATTTTCAAATTGCATGGCTTTCCAAGGAGTTAGTGATAAATAACCTTATTATAATGAAAATTAATAATAATTTCACTATATTTAGTATAAAAATAAAACTGTAGGTGATATGAAAATAAACAAATTCTTAGCCTTAGCTTTCAGCTTGAACATAGTGAGCCTGTCGGCGTCTGCTCAAGTATTTTATCCGCCAAGCACCAACTACTTTACCCATGCTACCGTCCCTATGGAGTCAGCGCCGGTGGTCACTTATGACTCTCCGACTACAAGGCCTGTGGCCCCGACCATTCCGCCTAATGCAGCTCATGGCTTAGAGGAGAGTAGTGCGGTGGTGGTACCGGCTCCTCGTAATACGCCAGCTGCTGCCGTCAGTAGTAGTTCAACCATAGTGACTACGCCGGGGTACTCCTATCCCTATACTTATCCTTACGGCAGTCCTGTGACAACGCCTATCTATTCTAAACCGTATTCCTATGGCAGCCCCGTGATAACACCCTCCTATTCCTATCGCTATGGCGGTCGGGTGGTTCATTATCAAAGAGTTTATGGTAAGCAGGTAGGCCATTACGGTAGAGTCTACGGTAAGCAAGTGGTTCATTATGCCAGGGTCGAACGTCCAGAAAGGGTAGTGACTCCAGTTTATCCGCAACCTAGCCTCTCGTTTCCCAATGTGCCGGTCATGATCATGCCAGCCCCGGTCAATGGCCGTGAAGCACCACGAGGTGCTTTTACCCGCTTCATGACGACACCACCCACTGTGAGTTTTACCGACGAATTACCAGTGATTGTCACTATAAGTTATTAATCTTAAGTGCTAAGCTTAAGCCCTGATGCACAATCATAAAGGTTATAAGGAAAATGCTATGCAAGGTTGGTTGGCACCTTCTTTGATTTCATTATTCAGTTTTGGGCTGTGGGGCTTTTTCACCAAGCTTTCAACTGAATTTATCGATTTTAAAAGTGCGCTTATTTACCAAAGCGTCGGAGTTCTGATCGTAAGTGTCATCGGATTTTATTTAGTGGATTTTAAGCCTGCTACCGAATCAAAAGGGGTGCTGTACGCTGTTCTAACGGGCTTAAGCTACGCAATAGGTTGTCTATTTTATTTTGTCGCCGCAAGTAAAGGTAGACTTATGACAGTGGTGACTTTAACAGCGTTATATCCCGTGATTACGATTTTACTTTCGTATTTACTTTTTCAAGAAACCTTCACCATTAAAAAAACACTTGGAATTATTTTAGCGCTAGTCGCGATTATCCTCATGCTCGAATAAAGATTTACGCTTGTATATTAAGCCAACCTCGCTAAGCGTAAGCCAACGCCAATTAAGAAAACGCCAAACACTTTTTGCTGAATAGTTAATGCGCCGGGAAAACGGGTTAGCCATTTTTTTGCCGTGCCAAAAAATAATCCGATCAAAAGATTCACCGTTGATCCTAAGATGGCAAAGATCAAGCCTAATACAAAAAACTGCAAGGTGAGTGAGTACTCGGAATTAGGAACGACAAATTGTGGTAAAAAGGCTAAGAAAAATAAAATCACTTTTGGATTGAGTACATTGGTCATAAACCCTTGCAGAAATACTTTTTTCAAAATTGGCCCTGATATTTGTCGATCATTTTCAGCCAGCATCTTTTGTTTAGTAACAATGGCACTCACTCCCAAATAGAGTAGGTAACCCGCACCGAGATATTTAATGATGGTAAACGCTATCTTTGAATTAATTAATAGCGTCGAAAGTCCAAATGAAATTGCAAAAATATGAATAAAGCAACCACAACCAATGCCAAGCGTTGCCGCAACACCAAAACGTTTGCCGTAGCGCAAGCTGTTGCTAATGATGAATAACATATCAGGGCCTGGCGATAGGCTGATCATGAGGACGGCGCATAAATAGAGTAGTAGATGGTGTATCATATAGGTGCTCACTACATGGAATTTAAGATCAGATGGCTCACCATTCAATCATAGAGCTATTCCGTATTTGTCGTGCACTTATGGAGTATGCTCCATTTTTGCAGAAAATCAATGAATTAAAATCGGAAGACTGGCTATTTCATAGTCACCTTACTATTCATAACTTGCAAAAAGAGACGGCTGATTTTATAATTAACTCTTACAAAGAGACGGCTGTTTTAATAGGTTATGTATAGATTGACTCTCGATTATTTATCAAATTGGCTAGAACTAGCTGATAGAAGACCACTTATTATAAGAGGGGCTCGACAAGTTGGCAAAACTTGGCTTGTGAGAGAGTTTTCAAAAGAGAAGGATTTAGACTTACTAGAATTAAATTTTGAAAGACAGTTGCAACTACAAACTTTATTTGATTCCAATGAGCCTCAAAAGATTCTTCAAAATTTAAATATTTTCTTTAACAAAAGTATCAGCCCAGATAAAAGCTTACTTTTTTTAGATGAGATTCAAGCGGCTCCCCAGATCTTGGCTAAACTGCGTTGGTTTGCTGAGGAAGTGCCTGAATTACCGGTCATTGCTGCTGGATCATTATTAGAATTTGCACTTGAAAACCCTTCATTTAGCATGCCGGTTGGGCGAATCAGTTATCTTTACTTAGAACCTTTGTCCTTCGGTGAGTTTTTACTTGCAAAAAATAAAGAACAGCTTGCCAATTACGTGAAAAATTACGATCTAGAATCAAACCTTCCGGTATTAATACATCAAGAGCTTACCGAGCTATTCAATGAATATATCATCATTGGAGGAATGCCTGCCGTTGTAAAAAGTTGGACTCAGCAGGAATCGTTGGCGCGTATTGATCAAATAAAGCATGATCTACTTGCGACTTACCGAGAAGATTTTGGAAAATATAAAGGACGCTTATCAATAGAGAAATTAGATGAAGTTCTAACTGGCATCCCTTTGCAATTAGGACATAAGTTTGTTTATAGCCGAATAGATCGAGAAATGAGTTCTACTACTATTAAACACGCCGTTAAATTAGTTAATAAAGCATTAGTGGCTCATCAAGTGCATGCTACCGCTGCAAATGGTGTGCCATTGGGCGCTGAAGTTAATCCAAAAAATTTCAAAGAAATTTTTCTTGACGTGGGATTATGTTCAACCGCATTAGGTTTGACATTGAGTCAAGTACAACAGACAAAAGATATAGTACTAATCAATAAAGGCGGAATTGCAGAACAAGTTGTGGGACAATTATTGCGGGTTGTTAATCCACCTTATATTGAACCAAGATTATATTATTGGCAAAGAGAGCAAAAAGGCTCAGAGGCTGAAATTGATTATATTATTGCTCATAACAACAGCGTCATCCCAATTGAAGTGAAAGCGGGAAGCACGGGTAGTCTAAAATCGTTACATTTATTTATGGAATTAAAAAAGCTACCGTTGGCTATCAGGATAAACTCTGACGTACCTAGTATCACACCGGTGAGCGTTAAAAATCGTACTGGCGAGATAGTGGCATACACATTACTATCTTTACCTTTTTATTTAGTTGAACAAGTTCATCGATTTATTAGAGATTATAAAATCAAATCACATTGAAAGTTGTTTCGGTAATGAAATGACTTTTGGATAACGAGCCTTCACGTCATTATAGTGCTTCTCACCCCACGTCTTGAAAAATTTGTGGTGTTCATTGTTGCTTCCCCAATTTAGTGTTCCTTTTTGTGTCGAACCTATTGCTGATAATAAAAATCTGCATAGCGCTGAAATTTCGCTAGGATCGCGCAGATAATTGCCAGCCACATAGCCGAGAATAATAAGTAGCAAATCACTCGGCAATCTATTCAAAAAACATTTATCTTTATCCTGTGACGAACGATATATTTTTGCTATTTCAATCACCGATTCCACAAATTGTAATTCTTTTGCTTTCGAATTTAAGTGAACTTTTTCACTGAGATCCCTTTCAATTTTATCACTTACTCTATTACGTGCTATGTTAAGAACAGTCAGATGGATATTTTCAGAAAATGCCTTTGCACCCACATCAGTAATTACGTTAAAACTTATGTCTAAATCTGTGATCGATGTATTTTTTGCCAAAGCACGGGCTCCTTGATCAGTCACGCGATTTTCGCGGAGAACAAGAGAGGTTAGGGTAGGATGATTTGCTAAAGCGATGGCGCCCTCATCTCTAATTCTATTGCAGCACACTTCAAGGTGGGTTAGGGTGGTATTACCAGCGAGTGCTCTGGCTCCTTCGTCCCCAATATTGTTTGAAAAAAGATACAATTTACGAAGTTTCATGGTCTGGGCGAATACCCTTGCGCTCACCGCCGTCAGGGAGTTACAGCCCATAAATAAAGTGGTCAAGTGAGTTTTGTGAGCCAAGACACTAGCAACGTTATCACCGAAATAATGACAACCAATTCCAAGCGCTGTAATGCGGGTTTGACTGACCAAAAGGCGTACGCTTGCTACTCCTATTGTATTACCACCCAACTCAAGAGACACAAGCTGCTTATTGTTTGCTAAAATGAAAGCGCCGTTATTACCAATATCATTCTGGCTGATATTGAGATGTTTAAGTGTCGTATTGTCCGCTAAGTTTCTAACTCCGTCAGTACTAATTCGATTGAAGCACACTGTCAGACGGGTTAGCTTGGTATGTTTAGTTAACACTTCAAAACCTTCTGTGAGGATTTGGTTAATGCCTAAATCCAATATTTCAAGAGCGGTATTTAAAGCTAAAGCCTTTGCTCCGACTACTCCAATTTGGTTTCTACTAAGGTCAAGCTCGGTGAGGTTGGACAACGCAGTGAGGCTTTTTGCGCCTTCATCTCCAATGATATTTTCACGTGCTTTGAGGGCAGTTAAAGAACAAAGTGTTGTTAAATTCCTAACGCCAGCATCACCCAGTCAGTTGCCGCTGATATTCAAATATCTAAGCGTGGTGGCATTAGCCAGTAACGTTACTTGTTCTATCTTAAGAGAATTCATGCTGATGTCTAAATGTGTAAGTTGCTGATGAGTTTGAAGGGCTTGAATTAAAAATAATAGATTTGAATTATCAGCCCCTAGATTTTTACGACTCAAGTTGAGTTTTATTCTTGCAGTTTGGTTTGGCGTGGTTTGTTCAGATTCTTGTTGAAATTGTTGCATGGACTGTCTCAGGATGAAATGCACATAATGGAACACTTAACGAATATTAACGCCGTGGGCTACTATCAGAACCATCGAAGCTTTCAGATGACTGACTTAAGTTAAGCTCTTTTAAAAAATTAACCAAGGGACTTCTTGGTAAATTATTTTTTAAATACGTTTCAATATCAATAACGACTTGGTAGTTACCGAGTTTATACTCACAGCCTAATGCTTTAGAAAGGGCCTGCAATCCAGAAGCGGTAAAACAAATTCGTGAATCAGTCATTCTAAAGAAACAGGTGTGATCACTAATAAAAAAATTTCTCGCCCCGTCATTAGGTATGATGCCCAGTAATGAGGGAAGAATTTTATTTCTAAATCTTGGATTACCACATTCAAGGATGAGCGACACAAGACTGGGGTTGTAGTTGAGAATATTTGCCAAGGTACATCTTAAATCGGCATTAAATTCTATGTAAGAACGCATGGTGACTCGTGATCAATTTTAACGTAAGACCGTAGTTTAACGTAAGAAAATTAAAGAAGTATTAAGCTCGAATAATCATTATTTGCTCCGAATTACGTCACATTACTCCTAAACGAAGGTATCTAGAAAAAGAACTTAAATTCCTGTGCACTTCGTCCATATGTGGATAACTTGAAAAGTTAACCACACCCTTGTGAACAAGGGTACACAGGTAACAACAAAATTATTTCTTGTTTAACAAAATTTCTAGTTAGGTGAATTATGAGTCAACGCGGAAAGCGGTGTTAGCTATTTTCATTTTTTGAAAATTAAAATAGCCACTTATAAGATGATATGGAGTTTCAAGCTTCTATCGTCACCACGGGATATTCTGTAATTTTTGAATCATTTGTAATTAAAACTAGATCATGAAATTTTGCTTGCATTATCAATAAGCGATCGAAAGGATCGGTATGTATTAAGGGTAAGTCAGCTATTCCTAATGCTTCTTCCGGCATAATAGGTAAAATCTTAAAACCTTCAATAAATACAGCCTCTATCAAGTTGTGAGGTAATGTGAGGCGACCAATACTTTTCTTAATCGCCATTTCCCAAAATGAAGCGGTGCTTAGGAAAACATCATTTGAAGCGTCTTTGATAATCTTTTGGGCCTTTGCTTTAATCTTTTTTGGCGTAGCTAGCCACCAAAGAAGAACATGGGTGTCGAGTAGATATTGCATCTATTCGTCTCCATAAAAATGCTTGAGTATTTCATCAGGCAAAGGAGCATCAAAATCATCACTCATCTGAATGACACCCCTAAACTGACCGCCTCGACGCACTTGCGGATTTTCTGTATAAGGAACCAGTTTAATAAGGGGTTTTCCGTCTCGCGCTATTATGATTTCTTCACCTTTCAGTACTTGGTTAATATATTTTGAAAAATGAGTTTTAGCATCATGAATGTTGACTAGCATAGAATAGGCCTCTCTTTTAAGACATTATAAAAGTAAGTATAACAGACTAGACTAGGTTAGTCAACTTGGCCGGCACAATATCTTAGGTTTATGTTTTTGCGAATTGTAAAGTAGTGCTCAGTTTAAATCGATGTTAGCACAAGCAATTAAATTAAGCTGCATCATGATTATGCGGATTAGTTTTCGACTTATTCAAATGCTTAAACATGACATGTCTCACAGCTTCAACGGTCAGTGGTTTTAAGAGGTAGTCGTCAAACCCTGCATTTTTAGATTTTATTTTGAGCTCTTGTTCTGAGTTGGCTGTGACTGCAATCATGGGAACACGTGGGTAGCGTCGCTCAATATTACGGATGGTTGTTGCCAATTCAAAACCATTCATATCAGGTAACTGTAGATCGACGAAAATGATATCGTAGTGTTTGAGAAGGACTTGTTCGAGGGCTTTGACGCCATTGGTTACGATGTGAACATCGTAATGCATTTTTTTAAAAAGATTGAAAGCTGCAACCTGAGCGATTTGCACATCTTCTATCATTAATATTTTAATAGCATTCATGCTACCGTCCTCTAAGAAAGCTCACCTTTTAGCATAGTAAAAAAATGCCTAAAAAGCGTAGCATCTGGCACCGTTAGAGAACGGTCTTTTATTTTAAGCTGTTACCGCTTTGCTTTTATCAACCGTGTAGGGTCACACTAAAATAGGGGCCCACAATGCTAATATCTTGGTAATTGCAATTAGAGTTAATATCATCACCTGCAAGGAGTTGCTGATAGGCAACATCATTTACCGCATTAAAATAATGTTCGCCCTTATAGCCTGCTTCTAACACGAGCGTTGCGCAGCGACAACGGAGTTGATAGTCAATGCCAATTTTTCCAAATATAGCGGGCACAAATTGCACGGTGTTTTCATTATGATTCAAAGAAGAAAGGTTGGTCGTTTCACCTAAGGTTGAATCTGGTGCTAAATGATAGGTATTATGAAATGAACTGCTGGATTCGCCATACAGCAACGAGCCTGCAACTTCAATATTAACACCTAGACGCTTATAAAATAGATAATCCCATCTTGCACCTAAATGAGGACCTGCCGTATCAAGTTTATTATCAAAGTGGACGTTATATAAATTGGTGACAGTGACATCTTCAATATCGCCATGAAACTCATAATGATTATTGAGATTTTCTTTTAGGTGAAAATATTGCAAGCCGCCGAACACTGTGACTGTGTTGCAACAGGGAAGATAAAAATAGCGTTTGGCTAATAAATTGATTTTATCAAACTCTTGTTTGAAATGAGTTTGCGCATGCGAAAATTTTGCACCTGCTTCATCGGTGATATCAATAAATTCGGCCGGTGCTAATACCGGTAATCCAGCGACAGTTCTTGAATCATTAGTCACTGTGGTGCGATTGTTGAGATCTAAAAATTCATAACCTAATGCAACACCGTAGCGCGAACAATAGCAGTTAGGGAAATCAAACCCAAGCTCAATATAACCGCCCCAATCACCACGTTGATCACGATGGTACTGTTCTTTAAAGTCGCCTTGGATTGCAGGATCGGGCACTTTAATCGCGAAGATACTATTGGTTAGCAATCGATCCGTAATATCAGCATAAAAAGGCTCCAATTTTACATACCAGCCACCGTGATTAATGGCAGAGGCAGATGTGCTCAGCAATAGCATTGTTAGCGCAAAAACTTTTTTCATCGTACTGTTCCTTATACTTAAGAAGATTGTTACCCATGCATTTTAAATGCAAGGTAAACCCCATCGTAACCCACACTTTGAGTTTCAGTGGTCGAGGTAAGTGGCGTTTGCACGGGAGACAACCACTTAACACTGTTATGGAAATGATTTACTAAATAGCCTAACTCTAAGAACATTCGGTATTTCATACAACAGGGACGGAAACAATAGGTAATTGCTAGCTTTGCTTCACCATTTGGCACGACTAGGAAGGCATTGGGTGTCGAAAATTCTCGAAACTCATCTCGATTTAAACTAAGCGGTTGACCAATCACTAATGAGGGCTCAAACGTCAAAGCAGGATCGAGTGATGTAATCGCGATATCTGCCACGGTGCCGTTAAAATCAAAATTCAAGGCATCAGTCGTGTTACTCTTAATATCACCGAGTAACATTGCAGCTGAGAAGTTTGCCAGCAAACTAAATCCTTCTGCTAATTCATAGTTTGCTTCGAGTCCAAAACGAGGACCAAATCCTGTGAAACGGCTTTGCTCCTTCGTGTCATCTTTAAAAGAAGCAATAGAATCGGTGAACAGCACATCTTCTATGACAACGTTCGATGTTAACGTAACAACATCAACGCCACGCTGTTCTTTAGTTAGAACTTGCCGGATTTCATTGCTAAGTTTTGAGCCTCGCAAACCACCGAAAAACCGTAACCGAAGTTTCGGTGTGATCATGATGCTTTGGGCGGCTTCAAAGTCGAGGACGCTCTGGTTGAATGTCGCATGGACAGCGATTGCATCAGGTGTATGTAAATCTAACAAAGGACCTGTTGCCAACGTGGTGCCAATTGGAATACCACCCAAAAACACCGTTAACGTATCAGAAAGTTGTAGAATCGGTGGTTCTAAAGTCGTGATCGCGCTGACCACATCACCACTTAATTTGTGATCACTCCGATTGCGGGCATTGTGAAGATAATTCAATCGGATGTCATTGGCGGTGCAATCAAAATCATATCCTATACCGATTGAATATCCCCCAAAGTCATAATTATTAACCAAGGAGTTGCCGACACGATCAGTGGGACTTTCATCTTCATCTTCACTTTGAGCATAATCTAAACGTACTAAGTCATTTCTATAGAACAAGGTTTCTAACGAAAAGCTAATATTACCGCAAAATTTAGGAAGGTAAGGGTGGTAGCAAGGGCAATATGCAAAAGCAGATGGCGCGCCTAAAAGCCAAGCTAATAGAAAATAGGGTAATTTCTTCACGGGAAATCCTTATCCGAAGAGAACTAAAATGGAAGCTGCGATATCTTAACAAAAAGCGCTAAGAAAGCTAATAGGATTTTATTTAAAAAAGAATTTTAAGAATCTAGATCTAGTTAGATATTTGCTAACTATAGTAAAATGCCTGCTAAACTTAAGTGAATGGTTTAATCTTTTTATTTTTGAAAAGGATTTTGAAATGAAGATAGCAAAATGGTACTGGGTGCTTTTAGCAAGTTTACTGCTTCTTGGCTGTGGCAAAGAAGAGGTCGTTGGTACTGAAAAAATGGTCGCGCAGTTACGTGCAGTTTCTTCATTCTCGTCAATCAACGTCAGCGGTTTTTACAATGTCAATGTAAGGATAGGGCTGCCTCAATCCATCACGATCAATGCCAATGGTAATCTCTTACCTTATATCGAAACGACCGTGAGTGGTAAGGCGTTAACCATCGAAGCAAAAAAAGGTTATCTCCTAAGACCGACGAGCACACCAACAATTACCATCGTCACACCTGAAATTGCTAAAGTCGAATTACACGGCAATAATCAATTAACTGTAAACGGTGTGACAAAAGGCGATTTGGATGTTGAGCTATACGGCTCCAATCAATTTGTAGGTCAAGGAACCGTAGACACCTTTAAGATTGCGATTTCTGGACAAGGCATCATCGATGCTTCGAAATTGATTGCTAACAATGCCGAAGTGAATACGAATGGCAGCGCGAGAGTCAGCGTCTACGCCAAGAATAATCTGAAAGTGAATATCTCTGGATTTGCCACAGTGAATTACGTTGGCGATCCTAAAATCACCCAAGTCATTAATGGCTCTGGTAAAATCACCAAAATGCCTGAAATGATCAACAAATAACTACGCCCTTGATTCGCTTATCGCGAATCAAGGTTTTTATACCTGTCGTTATCGGCCTAATAGCAAGTAGATTAATAAAATTACTAGCAATAAGCCAACTATCCCACCCGGATAGTACCCCCAGCCTCGGCTGTAGGGCCAAACAGGTAAAGCGCCAATTAATAACAGTATTAAAATAATCAATAAAATTGACATACTAACACCTATAACCCTATTTATTATTTTTTCACAAATTACAATTAAATAGTAGTTAAAATGGGTGGGCTTTGCAAATTAACAACCCAGGAGCAATAACAACGTTACTGATATGAGTGATTGGGAAGAATTAAAGAGAAAGCTCATGACACTGTTCGAGGTTTTGAAGAACGACCATCAAGAAATTGCGATGCTGCTTAATTTGGAAGAAATGTTTTTCTATCCAGTCATCGCCCAAGTCGATGAGACCCACGCCTTGACGTTAGAGGCGTACAAAGAACACAACCACATTGACCAATTATTGCAAGAATTGGACGACATTGCCGTACCAGATGATCTTTGGATTGCTAAGTTTATGGCGCTGAAAGAAAATATCGAGCATCATATTGCAGAAGAAGAACAAAAATTATTTTCCAAAAGTCGAACATGCGCTAGCCAAAGAAAAAATTGCTCAAATTTCCGAAGAAATGGAACAATTCAAAAAAGCACATAGCTGAGGTGGTTGATGAAGGAGCGAGTGAATGTCCTTGTGGTTGAAGATTTAGAATTGGCACAACTGGCTGCTAATGACATATTTCATGAGCTGGATTGTGATTTTACGATTGTAGAGTCAGGTGCTGAAGCATTGGATGAGGTCATCGCTGAGCATTACGATATCGTCTTCATGGATATCCAGCTACCTGATATGAATGGCTTTGAATTGACCGCGACCATACGGTTGCTGGAAAGAAGCCAACGTCGACTACCGATTGTGGCAGTGACTGCAAACTATTTAGAGAATATGGCGCAAAAATGTAAAGAAGAAGGCTTTGATGATTTTATACTGAAACCGTTAACCGTGGATGCGGTGCGCCACATGCTCGAGAAACACTTAAGCCGTTTGGGCTTGAATACGATCGAATCTTAAAGATAGCATGGTCAAGCTCTTGAAATATTGGCTTAGTTTTTAAAAAAGCTCATTTTGCTAACAAATGTCTTTCTCTGCTACAAAATACTGTTTGATTCCTTCTGCCCATGGATAAATCATTATCCCATTCAGGTTCTTAGCATAGGTATCTCTGCTAAAACAAACCATTTCACATTTACCGAAACTATCACCAAGACGTTTGAGGTTTGTTAAATGCTGGCTCTGTACGTTTGTACAGCTCTTTATCTCGATAAATAAAATATCTTGTCCTGGACGTTCTACTATCAGATCTATTTCGGCATCATCTTTTGTTTTTAAATAAGAAAATCTAAAATTACGTTTATAATAACTCGCTAAGTTTCTACATTGTAAAATTATAAAATGTTCAAATGCATCGCCGTAAGAACTGCTACTTTCTTGTATTGGCAAACTCGTTAGACCTGCTAGTGCTCGGACCACACCAGGATCAAAAAAATAAAATTTCGGTGCTTTATTCAATCGTTTCCTAAATGAGTGCTGAAAGCTGTTCAAAAAAAAGCCGAGCAAAGTATCCTCTAGCACTGAAAAATATTTTTGTACAGTATAGATGCTGACTCCTACATCTCTTGCAATATTCGTGAAATTGATAATTTTACCATTTGCTTGAGCTGCCACTTCAAGAAAATGTCTGAAAGGATCTAATTCTCGAACATATTGTTCCATCCATACCTCTTCTTTAAGATAGGTCAATGCATAAGCTTCAAGATAACGTTCTTTTTTGTCTTCTTTTTCATAATCGAAGATTTTAGGTAGCATTCCCCAACGTAAGAAGTCATTGACAGAATAATCAGCATCGATTTCGAGGTATGTGAATGGGTGTAGATCATACATAAAAGCACGTCCCGCTAATAAATTAGCTCCTCCGTGTTTTAATTTGCGAGCACTTGAGCCAGTTAAAACAAACTTTTTGTTAGTTGATTCAATAAGATAATGAACTATATTAAGTAACTTAGGTATTTTTTGAATCTCATCAATAATGACATGAGTCTTAGTTGCAGGTAATGCCTTAACTATCGCTTCTAACGAATCTGGATCTTTCGTAAACTGCTGTTCCTCTCTCGCTTTAAGGAGATTAATGTATAGCGCATTTTCAAACCAAGGCAAATTTAAAAGCAAAGTGGTTTTACCCACTGCCCGGGGGCCAAATAAGAATAAGCTTTCATCTTGAGGCAAAGTAATTAGGCGAGGTATTAACATTATGTTTTGCGACAATTTTGAAAATAATTTGATAATTGTACGCCTTTTATAAAACTAATTCAACAATTGTCGTCTTGAAGGTACAAAATCAAAGAACATTGAATAAAATCATCTCGAGAGCACCTTTAAACTAAAATTATAAATTGTGAGCAACTCCGCTCGAATTTTAAAGATAGCATGGTCAATCTCTTACAGAAGAAAGCGTCAATCAGTCTAGAAGCGAAAAAGCCAATTAAGATATTCTGTCAGTACTGATTTTGTTGAGCTCCTTGAATCTAAGATGATTGAGTCTTGGACAAGGCGGCTCACAAGATCTAGACCACCCCTTTAAAATCAAGCACTTCCCAACAATCCCTGTAGTAACTGATTACCCATTTTAGCCGCTAACCCTTTTCGTTGATTGGCGAGTACGACGACGCCCAACTTTTGATCTGGTGCAAAGCCAATAAAAGAACTAAAGCCTTGATTCATGCCATTTTTAGTGAGCAGCAAGGTACCGCTTTTAGTCATACGTTGCCAGCCTAACGCCATGGTGAAGCCAGGTTTGACTTGGTAGTAAGGTTGCTGGGCCTTCAATAAAGCCGTTTGGAGTAAAGGTGGCACATTCGCTTTAACGCCTAAGTTAGCTTCCATAAAGGCTAATAAATCCCGAGCGGAGGAGCGAAGTGCGCCACCACCATAGAGAAAGCCTGGCTGATAGGCAGGTGCGGGATTACCCATTGGACCATAGCCCTGAGCTTGATTCGCGCTTAACGAAGTCGGGACCGTCACATAAGTACTCTTCATTCCAAGTGGTGAGGTGATTGTGTTGCTAATCAGCGTCTGGTAATCCTGGCCACTAGCATTGGCAATAACTTTGCCTAATAAGCCAAAGCCAACATTGGAGTAGAGATAGTTTGAGCCGATTGGGTTTTGGGGTTGCCACGTTTTTAAACTTTGCATGAAGCCAGTTTGATCGTTCTTATCGGCACCAAAATCGGTGATATCTCTCGGGAAACTTGCAGTATGGGTGGCAAGATTCAAGAGGGTGACTTGGTCGATCGGTAAACCTTGAGTATTCGCCAAAGCGGGTAGGTAAGCGGAAATTGGATCAGTGAGTTTAACTTTACCTTGCTGTACCAAAACCGATAAGGCGCTGGTGGTGAAAATTTTGGTGACCGAGGCTAATTCAAAAATCGTGTCTGAAGTCACCGGGGTGGCAGATTGTGAATTGGTCACGCCGTAGTTGAAATAATATTCCTTCCCCTGATAAAAAATAGCGACTGCAACACCGGGTATGTTTTGTTGGCTCATGATAGTGTTGACGATATTATCACTTAAATTTCGCACATTACTGCCTTCTGCAAAGGTCACCGAGCTCAACAAAGAGCTTACCAATACAATTATTTTGAGCCAATTTTTCATTTTTTTATACCTTAATGCTGATGTAATGGCCTATTGTTTATAGCAATTATCAACTAGAATAAGCGGTTTATTCAAAGGAGGAATTATGCATTTATCCAAAATTTTAACGATTTGTACAGTGGTTAGCTTGAGTTTTTTCAGTATGAGTAGCATCGCTGAAAATCAGAGCGGCGCAAGTGCTGCAACTAGCGCGAATGCGTCAGATCAAAATAAGCTAATTGGACAAGCTTTTTTAGCCAAGAATATGACCCAACCGGGTGTGGTAACACTACCAGATGGTCTTCAGTACAAAATCCTTAAACCTGGCACAGGAGCAAGGCCTACGGCTGATTCAACTGTCACCGTACATTATGCGGGTCGATTAGTGAATGGCAAAGAATTTGATAGTTCTTATCAACGTGGCGAGCCGACTTCTTTTCCTGTCTCTGGTGTGATACCCGGCTGGACTGAAGCGCTGCAACGAATGAATAAAGGGTCAATTTGGGAGATTTATGTTCCAGCTGCGCTCGCTTATGGGGAAAAAGGCGCGCCTCCAGTCATTGGACCCAATGAAACACTTATTTTTAAGGTAGAATTGCTAGATTTTAAGTAAATTTTAATATATTATTGAAACCATAAAGCGGAAACCAAAATTTCTTGCTTTCCGCTGTTGGTTTTAAGCTAGTTCACAATCCTTAGCTCAGAAAACCTTAATATTTTAGCGGTAAACTGAATTTAATCATTTCTAATCGAGCAAAGCCCATGCAATTGCGTAGCCTTTACCAAGATCCTCAAGATGTAGCAAATGATAAACTGACTTTATCAGACCGTGCAGCTTTAGACAGCTACATTTGTGAAATCAAGAGACAAACTGAGCTTGCAAGCAATAGTGAAAGCTATCAGCCAGGCAACTGGTCCACTTTTGCCAGAAATATGATTAAGCAGATCATTTGGGATGCTCTCGTGTCTTTCAGGGTTTCGCAGGGTACTTTGAAATTTCAACTCTACTGTACAGGTTCACTCGGTAAGGAACAAGCAACGCCCTACAGCGATGTCGATGGCTTTGTTGCTTGGGAAGATCCGAAGGGAAATCCCGCGAAACAACATGAGATCGAACAGCTCAAAAAAGCATTGGCGGGTGCGCAGAATGTTTTCCAACGTATTTTTTTAGAAACTAATCAATTTTGTCCCGATCCTATCGGTATTACACCGTTTAATTATCAAGGTACAGTTGATGAGCTTTATCAAAAGTTAGTCACTGGCCAAGTCCCCGATGTGCCTACCTTCATAGGTTCGATCACAACCGCTAAACCATTTTTTGGCGATCATAGTTTCTTGAATAGCCTGTGTCGTAAGGTTGCGGACAATTCAGGTATGGTTCAGCATGCATCAAGTGCTGATCTTTATCGTAGAGTTGTAGAGGAGTTCGCAGGGCCACGCACGCTTGATAAGGTTCAAATCAAGCGTGATGTGTTTAGACCCTTAGACTTTTTCATGATGGCACTTCGTAAAGATTACAACATCGGTATGGATACTAACCATCCATTACCAACTGTTCAAGTTGTTGATGAATTATTGATGCGGGGCAAAATAACACACGAATTTGCCGATTTGATTTTATCGATCTTCGAGGACGCGCTTAAACTTCGCACGCAGCAACATTTGGCCGCCAACAGAGAAAACGATTTACTTGAATTAAAGTCATTAACGCCCGAACAACAAACCTTAGTGCGTGGCTTGATCGATAAAATGGCAATTTTGCGTGGCGTTGCCAATCAGCGTTTGCAGGTAGTAAGACAAGGTAAAACCTTGCACGAGACTAAACTTGAATTGCACTCGTTGAGTGATTTGCCTTATATGGATCGACTGTATGATCAAAGCACAATGGTCATTAATCCATCGCCTTATGTTTATAGCGATCCAGCACGCGAATATTTTGAAAGTAACCGTGCTTTAATCAGACAAAATCTTGCTCAATTTCAGCCCGAGAATGAAGACTGTAATGTTGAGAGAATTTTGGACGGTATCACGCGCGTCCCGACACATTTGCAATATTTGTCAGAAACGTTGACCTATTGTTTCGAAGACGCTGATATTGATGATGAAGGTCAAATCATTATTTCAGGTGAAGCTGTGGTCGCGGGAAGCCCATTACCAGCGTATGTCGCACCAACACTTGATAAAGAACGATTTGCCGGTTGGTGTCGAATCGTATTACAAAATGCTAAGAGTGATCTTTTTGATGCGCAAGGTAATTTGAATCCCTGGATTAAAAGATTAATAAATAAAACAAGACCCGGTGTTGTTGCTCTTGATGAAAGTCAAGCTCAAGCACAGGTCGAGCGAACTAAAAAATCACTATTACGAGCTTATTTTTATAATATTGTGGGTGATATTGTCAAAGCAAATCCAGTATTAGCTGGTATTGATTTGCAAGCTCATCCAGAATTATTCGCGCAAGTTTATAAAGTTATTAATGATGTAAAAAAAGAATGTTTGAATGAAGCAACCACCCACGACATTAAAGAATTTATTTTAGATCGCCATGTGCAATTTAAATTAGCGCTGCGCGAATTTAAACAAACTGTTCAAAGCAGTATCGATGTATTAAGAGAGATCAGAAGCAGTACATTAGATAAAAGATTAATTGCTAAAGTAGACGATCGCCTGCAACGCTATGGCACCTTGTGTCGAGATATTGATTATGTTGCAAATTTGCCTCAGCAAAGTTCAACATTACAAAGCAGTTTTCTTCATAAGAGTTATTGTTTCTTTGAGAAAGATTTTTCACAATTTGAAAAAGATCTTAAAAATACTGAATTTAGTTTGTGGACGTGGGTCAAAGAAAAAGTGCGTTCCATCACTAACAGACTACAGCGTATCCCAAACCTTATTCTAACTAAGGATGAGCGAGTTACTAAAGTCAGTAATTTCTTCGGCGATGCTAAGCGACGATATGAAGAAGCATCGAATGCAGGTGCCTTCGATACACCGACTACTTCGCCTGAATCAACACCGACCACCTCTCGGGTTTAGATTGTCTTAGAATTTACTTTTTCAAAAAAGCTGATGCCTTTTCTGACAATCGATATTTTTGCGATCTGCTATTCGGTTTTTCAGGAATAGTTCTTTCAAGCCATCCTTCATTTAATAAGCGATCTAGATAATTGCGTTGAAAAGTCTCTCTATGTTTTATACCAACTATATCTTGAATCTCTTTGCTCTTTAAAGGTAACTTATTACTGCAGGTTACCAATAATTCAACTATCCATGGTTCGACTTCGACTTGTCCGGTAACTTGTCCG
>DJAM01000173.1 GCA_002429595.1 Coxiellaceae bacterium UBA6002 | reverse complement strand
TGGATTCCCGCCTTCGCGGGAATGACAGCAGAGGTGGGAATGACAGTAGGAGCGGGAATGACAGAGTTGGCGGGAATGACAGAGGCGAAAGTGCCAATAGGTGTAAGAATGAAAGGAGAAAACCTCGCAAGCGAGTGAGGGAATGAAAGTAAAAAGTCGCGAACATATTTACTTTCTACAAAAATAAATAATTATTGCGACACTGATACCAACTAAAAAAATCCAGCCAAACCAATCTATGTATTTTCGAAGTTGGTTATTCATACGGGTACCGCCCGCTCGCATAAGCCCTGAAACTAGATAAAAACGACTCGCCCTTCCTACTAATGAAGCCAATACAAAAGGCACCACTGGCATTCCTACTGCGCCGCTTGCAATCGTAAAGACTTTATAAGGAATTGGAGTGAACCCCGCAAAGAATAGCGCCCAAAAGCCCCACAATAAAAACCAATGCTGTACTTTATAGTATGCAACTTGATAACCCATTTGAATTAAATACGGTTCAATCAAAGAGATAAAGAACATTCCTAATAAATAACCTACTATGCCTCCTAAGACGGAACTCAATGTCGTTAGAGTGGCATACCACCACGCTTTTTGAGGGCGAGAGATAGACATGGGTGCTAACATCAAGTCAGGTGGCAAGGGAAAAAAAGAAGCTTCGACAAAGCTTAAGCAGACGAGATAAAGTGGCGCGTGGCGATGTTGAGCCCATTGCAGCATACGATCGTACAGGGCACTAAATAAACGCATAGCTACATCTCACTTTCAGTAATTCCTTTAACCCAATTCGATAAGTCATCAAAACTTTGATAACTCGTGAGATCGACTTGTAAAGGTGTAATGGAAACTCTCCCTTGACGCAGTGCATAGAAATCAGTGCCTGGACCTGCATCTGCCTCAGAGCCTGCTGGACCCACCCAATAAATAGGATGGCCACGTGGATCCACCTGTTCAATAACGGGTTCCGAACGGTGACGTTTACCCAACCGAGTTACCTCCCATCCTTCTATTTTTTCAAAAGGAACGTCAGGAACATTAACATTTAAAATTGTATAGGGTGGCAAATGAGTAATACGCAGGCGATTGACCAGAATACTCGCCACTTTCGCGGCAGTTTCATAGTACTGGTAAGCATTACCCTCTAATGAAATTGCAATGGCAGGTAATCCTAAAAACCGGCCTTCGATGGCTGCGGCAACCGTACCAGAGTATAGCGTGTCATCACCAAGGTTAGCGCCTTCATTAATACCAGAGATCACCATATCAGGAACCTCTTTCAAAAGTCCTGTAATCGCTAAGTGAACACAATCGGTTGGCGTGCCTTCAACGCTAATAATTGTGGGGTCTAATTTTCGTACTCGCATGGGCGTATTCAACGTTAACGAGTTACTAGCACCGCTACGATTTCTATCGGGTGCGACGATATCGATATGCGCGTGATTTCGTAAAGTTTCCGCGAGGACATTCAATCCCTGGGCGTACACGCCATCATCGTTGCTAAGTAGTATTCTCATTGTTTCCTAACCTTGACTAATTAAGGCTGTCGCATAGCAGGCAATCCCTTCTTGCCTGCCTACAAAGCCCATTTTTTCAGTAGTTGTTGCTTTAATATTAACTTGATCGACAGCGATGGCTAGATCGGCTGCTACGTTGTCTTTCATCAGCGGGATGAAAGTCAAAAGTTTAGGAGCTTGTGCTAAAACCGTGATGTCGACGTTATTAATGTGAAATTGCTTTGCTTGAATCTTGTTCGCAACTTCTCTCAAAAAAAGACGACTATCACAGTTGCGATATTGAGCATCGGTATCTGGGAAATGTTGGCCAATGTCGCCAAGTGCAGCTGCACCTAGCAAAGCATCGCAGAGCGCATGAATGATAACATCGCCGTCAGAATGAGCTTTAAGACCCTTCTCATAAGGAATAACCACGCCTCCTAACACTAAGGGTGTGTCACGTTCAAAACTATGAGTATCATAACCATGACCAATTCTGTACATAAGATTCAAACTCTTAGATATATTTTTCCGCTAATGCCAAATCTTCATGATAAGTAATCTTAATATTGTCACTGCGACCTTCCACGATCATTGGTACAAAGCCAAGTGCTTGAATAGCACCAGCCTCATCGGTGACGGTGATATCATCTTTAATCGCCCGCTGCATCGCTTGCAATAGAATCTGATAACGAAACATTTGTGGTGTTAATGCGTGCCACACATTCTCACGACTTAGGGTGTTAATGATCTCATTTTCGTTATTGGCGTATTTTAAAGTATCGCGCACCTTGGTCGCTAAAATACCACCCACGGGATGATTTGCAACGGTGGCTATTAAATTGTTTAAATCGGCATGGGTAATGCAGGGTCGAACTGAGTCGTGAACTAAGACAAAATCTTGCGGTTGCGCTAAAGGGCTAATCGCTTCTAAGCCGGCACAAACAGATTGCGATCTATGCAAGCCGCCAGTCACGATCATGACCTTATCATGATAAGAATCTAAGCGCAGTTGTTGCCAAAATACATCGTGTTTACCGATCACAACAACGATTTTTTCGATTTGAGGATGATATAAAAATTTAACAACGGTATGCTCAATAACTGGTTTGCCCAGAAGCGTTTGATATTGTTTAGGAATTGATCCCCCAAATCGTTGCCCAATTCCAGCGGCAGGAATGATCACCCAATATTTTTGCTGCGTTGTATTCATTAGGTTTAATCAACTATTTGATAAAAAATCTCGTCCTTTTTCACCATTCCTAAGTCAGAGCGAGCATGTTCTTCAATGGATTCATCACCTTTTCTAAGATCTTCGACATCAGCTGCCAGCACCATATTTCGTTCGTGTAGCTCTTTATTCTGCTCTTCTACAACAGCGATAGTTTGCTTGGTGCGAAAAACTTGGGCCAAGCCACCATCAGTCGACCAAATCTCATACTGCAAAAAAAGCAATAAAACGCTTAACAGCATTGTTAGGGGTTTAGAAGCTAAATTTAACATTTTTCATCCATGAACTAATGTCGTTTCTCTAAACTGGGCAAAAGCGGCCATGCCTGTGTAGGGAGCTTTTGATTTTAGAGCATCCTCTATTCTTAGTAATTGGTTATATTTTGCTACACGATCAGAACGACATAAAGAACCCGTTTTAATTTGCCCTGCTGAGGTTGCTACAGCAAGATCAGCAATGGTGGTATCTTCCGTTTCGCCTGAACGGTGAGAGATTATAGCACTATAATTAGCATTTTTAGCCATACCAATTGCTCTTAATGTTTCAGTGAGCGTCCCAATTTGATTTAGTTTAATCAAAATTGCGTTTGCTATTCCTTCCTGTATTCCTTTTTGCAATAAAGACGTATTGGTTACAAATAAATCATCACCCACTAATTGCACTTTTTTGCCGAGTTTTGCGGTTAAAAGTGCCCAACCTTGCCAATCATTCTCACTCATACCATCTTCAATACTGATAATTGGATAGCGTTCTACCCATGAGGCAAGGAAATCTACAAATTGCTCTGAAGATAATTTTTTATTTTCTGACTTAAGATGATAGTGATTATCTTTATAAAATTCAGTACTCGCGACATCCAGTGCTAAAAGAATTTCTTCACCAGGAGTAAAACCGGCTGCTTCTATTGCACGCAAAACAACTTCGATACCTTCTTCATTTGAAGATAAATCAGGTGCAAAACCACCCTCATCCCCTACTGAAGTATTTTTACCCGCTTTTTTGAGGATACTTTTTAGTGCATGAAAGATTTCAACCCCATAACGAAGACTTTCGCTAAAACTGTTGGCACCTGCGGGGACGATCATGAATTCTTGAAAATCGACATTATTATCCGCATGCGCTCCGCCATTTAAAATATTCATGAGCGGCACGGGCATACTGAACGGACCAACATCACCAAGATAACTATAAAGAGGTAATTTTTCATCAAGGGCGGCTGCTTTAGCAATCGCCAAGGAAACAGCTAGCATACCGTTAGCACCTAAGCGGCATTTATTAACTGTGCCATCGAGATCAATCATCTTGCTGTCGATCTCTTCTTGCATTCGAGGATCCATTCCAACGATAGCTTCTTGTATTTCGGTATTAATATTATGAACAGCACGTAGCACGCCTTTACCGTTGTAGCGCTTAGCATCGCCATCTCGCAGTTCTAACGCTTCTAAAGATCCAGTAGAGGCACCAGAAGGCGCACTAGCGCAAGCCTTCACGCCAGTTGATAGTTGAACTTCAGCTTCAACTGTCGGATTACCTCGTGAATCTAAGATCTCACGTCCATATACTGCGCTTACAACAGCCATTCATGCTCCTTAATATTGCTTCCAGAATGAAAATTATGTGACGACCTGCTCATAACAGCCAAGCGACTGTTTGACTACAGCATCAATTTCTTTAAGAGACTTTAACAGATCATACATCTGATGTAATGGCCAGGAATTAGGACCATCACTTAATGCTTTTTCGGGATTGGGATGAGTTTCAATAAACAAACCAGAGATACCGACCGCTACCGCAGCTCTTGCTAACGCCGGTACAAATTCACGCTGACCACCAGACTTGTTACCTTGACCACCTGGCAGCTGTACCGAGTGGGTCGCATCAAAGACTACCGGACAACCAGTTTCGCGCATAATAACCAAAGAACGCATATCTGAAATCAGATTGTTATAACCAAAAGAAGCGCCACGCTCGCACACTAAGATCTGATTATTTCCCACAGCCTTCGCTTTTGCCACAACATTAACCATGTCATAAGGAGCCAAAAATTGCCCTTTCTTAATATTAACTGGCAAACCAAAACTAGCTACTTTCTGAATAAAATTCGTTTGGCGACACAAAAAAGCAGGCGTTTGAAACATATCAACCACACTTGCCACTTCCGCAAATGGAGTATCTTCATGAACGTCAGTTACCACAGGAACACCAATTTGTTTCTTAACCTTGGCAAGAATTTCTAGACCTTTTTCAATCCCAAGTCCGCGAAAACTTTCATGTGAAGAACGATTTGCTTTATCGAAAGAAGATTTATATACAAAAGGAATTCCAAGACTTTCGCAGGCTTCTTTTAAAAAGCCAGCAGTATCAAGCGCCAACTGCTCACTTTCAATCACACATGGACCTGCCAACAAAAAGAAAGGTTGGCCAAGCCCCGCCTGAAACCCACAAATGTTATTCATCTTATTCCTTTGCAAATTTTGAGCCGGTTAGTCTACCTGTAAATGACTGGAGAATAAAGATTATCATCGCCTTGGATTGTCATTCCCGCGAAGGC
>DJAM01000078.1:256-76665 GCA_002429595.1 Coxiellaceae bacterium UBA6002 | reverse complement strand
GAAAAAATCCTTCAGTAAATTTTTCGCAGAAGATAAGAAAGGTAAAATGACTGAAACATCTGCACCAGATGAGCCAGTAGTCGATCTAGGGGCCGAACTAGACGAACCTCAAACCCCGCCAAAAGAAAAAAAATCTGAGGAGCAACCCATATCAGCTGCTGCAGAAGAAATCAGAGTACACCTGCCAACTTCTGTTGCAGATAGCGAAGCGGTTAATAACTTGCCTGAAGAAGAGCAAGCTGTTGAAATCTTGGCTGCAAATGCCTCAAACGAAGACCCCCAAAGCTGCGACTCTAAAAAAATTTCCCGCGGACAACTGTTCATGGTAGGTATGAAAGGAGGAGCCATCGGCGCAGTCCTACCCGATGCAGAGCCGATTCCATCAGAGCACGGGGAACTCGATACTTTAGATAAACTATCATTTGGTATTGGCAATGTGGCTGGCGATCTGCCAGTCATTATTGCTACAGGTAAGGCGATAGGCGTTTTAACCAAGCTTTTTAAAGCAACACCCGGTGGCTTTGTGGTCAGTGCTGTGGCTGGAGCTGTGGTTTTTTCGGTGCCTACTTTCATTAGAGAAGTACGCACTGCCTATAACGAGTACAAGAGTCAACATCCCGAAGTCAGTTTCAAAGAATTTGTTGCAGAGCACGGCGTTCATATTTTGAAAGAGACTGGCAAGTCGGCTGCCGCAGGTGCCATCGTTGGCGTAGCTGGGACCACTACTAAGAATGCTCTGGCTAGTACTCGCTTAGGACGCACTTTGTTGGTCGGTAGCACGCAAGTACAAGAACTCACCACAGCGGGTAAGGCAGTAAAAACAGCAGTGGATATAACAACCACCGCGACTGTTCCTCAGCTAGTAGCAGGTCAATTGCCTACGCTCGAATCCTTTACGGATAATGTGCTGATTATAGGGACTATGCATGGGGTACAATCGGGTGCTGCTAAGGTGATCGCTGTAGCTAAGTATGCCCATGAGCAAGCTAAGTATTATCCGTTGCCAAAAACGATAACACTTAACGATCCTGCTGTTATCTATGAACTTAGGTATATAGGTTCTGTTCCCGTGTATGTTGATTCCGCTAAGGCACATGAATTTGCTCAGAGGGTATTTGAGGATGTTCACCGCAATCGTTCGGGCTATGAATTTGCCAAGCCTTATATTAAAAATAGTTTCGAACATGCAAAAAATGGTGAAAACGTCCTTGCATTTACAGAGCGCTCTTCAGTAGAGCCAGGAACAGTAACACAGGGATGGACGGGGAGAACCAAGCAGTTTGGCTACTATGAAGTATCAGTTGATGATACTCAGGGAAGAGCACCTGAACATTATGTTCATGAGTCGACTCACATCGCCAATCAGAATGTATTTGAGAATGTGCACAAACCCTATGCGAAAGAGAGCCCAATAGAAAGCAAGCTCATTGAAGCGCATGATGCGGGCAAAGCTAAACTGCCTACCTCTGAAGAACAAGCCAAGCTACCTCCAGTTTTTAAAAATGCGATTCTTTATATCTATGAATATCCTACACAACAGAGCTATACGGTTGCAGAGCTTCCTGCTGAAATAGCAGCATGGACAGCTCAAGCGCACGCCCATTGCCCAGCAGCAGCCCAAAAGTATGGTTCTGAAGTGAGTGCAGTGCTTAAAGAAACTCATCCCACCATAGAGGCCAATTCCAGGCTAACCCCTGTAAAGCATTTACTAAAAGCTGTCTTCAATAGAAGTGGCAATGACTTCTTCCAACGAGCATTGACTGAAGCGCAGCAAAATACTGTGAGTGAAGCAATTATGATTGAGTTAGAGAAAAAAGGTCTTAGCGCAAAATTGTTCGATAACACACAAAAGCCAGAAGAAAGCAATCAGTATCGCCATGAGCTAGCAAAAGCAATCAGAGCAAATAATCGTGAAATCCATCAGCAAGTGAATGAAGGTACGCTTCAAGTTAAAAAAGTGGCTCAAGTGATAGTGAATGATTTTGAATATCTCGTTGCAAATCCAAACGTGAGTAATTACATCCGCGTCTATCTGCCAACCCAGATAGATTCTGAGGAAAAGCGATCTTTAGCGCCATGATTTGTGGGCATTTAGCGAATAGACTGATTCTTAAGCCGAATTATTAAGCTAAGCGCTAAAATAAAATAAAGATATAGAGGCGAGAATAACACAAATTTAATCAAGGTCTCAAATAGGGCATTTAAAATTAATTAAGAATATCGTCTCTATGATCTTGGCTATTATCCCAGAATTCTCGCATATCCGGTTTTTCTAGCCATCGAAAGATAATATCTATGTGATATAAATTTAAGATTATGTATGTTGATTTTATCAATTAGCTTAAAAATGTAAAATTTCAAATGTACTTTTTAGCGTAACGAATGTCATGCAAGCTCAAGGTATGTTGCATTTTCAAGTTTACTTTTATTTTCAACAGCGATTTTTAAATAACGGTAAATATATCCAAGTAGTCCTTCGTTAAGTGCCGATTTATTTTTTTTATACTCTTCAGAGTTTTCATTGATGTTGTATTCACCTGAATCCGTAGTATTATTACGCAAATAGTTACAGGCAGATAACTTGCTTGTCATGCTATTGCCAAAAAATCGACCATACCAATTTAAATATTCCGAACCTTCTCTTTTTCGCATATGCTGGTAACCCTCAACTAAGGCTCTTAATATATCGACGCGCCCAGCAGAAGCATATTGGCGGCAAAGACGCTTAATTTCCTCAACAAAACCTTCATCATTTCGAGTGTAATGAGTTTCTGCAAACAACACACCGATAGCGTTGGGTACATTTTTTTTGGCTGCCTCATTAGCTAAGTTACAAAAACTGTTCAAGGCCTCATATTTGAAGCGCTCACGTCGAGCCTCACGTTCATAATCAGGCCAGTGATAATCATGTAAAAATGAATCTTTTAACTTGTGAGCGAATACCAACCTCGCCACATCTAAATGCCCATGTTTAGCTAAATCTATAAAGATTTTATCATCATATTTATGGCTTTTGACCAAACAATCAATAAGATCACCATCTTTACATTGGATAGCCTGAAGGAAAACATTTAAATCAAATTTATGCAATATGTGACAGCTCTTAATGATAGTCTCAGCCAGTTTTAAATTTTTATTTTCTATCGCTCGCAATACCTGGATAATTAGAAATTCATTAAAGCTATAAGTCCGAAGATTATTGGAATCGACAATGATTTCGTCATAGTAGGGATGAGAATCACTTTCCAGATATTCCTCAATCCTTTTAAGATTTCCGTTTTCGATATTCCACAGCAACTTGTTGACAAAATCATCTAGTGTTTTTTTGCGTTTTGCCGCTTTTTCTGCCTGGTCATTTTGATAGTCAACATAACTATATTTCGCTATTTGGCTTTTTTCATTTGCTCTTTTTTTCTCAGCCGTCTCCTGCTCTGCTTGACATCTATCCCATTCTTTTTGAAGATGAGTGACAACTTGCCCTTCTACTTGCGGTGACCAGCTAGTGTTAAAACCTGCAGCATAAAAGGTTATGGGACCTTCTGGTAAGCCTGAGCGTCTTAACTGGACATATTCTGTTAGTTTTGAATCATACATGGTTTTCTTAAATTGTTAAATTTTTTAGATTATCAAATAAATTTAACTAAATTTCAATTTTTTTGGCAACTCCCTTGTTTTTTAAGCGTTCATTAAGCTTTATCGGGTATAAATTTCAGAATATTATTTAATCAACAGATAACCACCAAGACATCCATACTTTTTTTCTGAGATTGATTTGGCTTAAAAATTGGACGTCGCGAAGCAAATTGAAAATTAATATTTAATCGTCTCTTTTCAATTTGAACAAATACCTTCCTTATCTGAAGAATACGGGTAACTTAAGGTTCTATCACAATTATATAGTAGGAAATTTAACTATTATTTATGATATACTTAGGAAAAGCTATATTTTACTTACCATATAGTTCGGATAGCCAAAAAGAGATTGCTAGTTTATTTTCTAGCGTTGCCAATCGTGCTATGCCACTGGCAGAAGATCAAAGATCATTGCTTCTAGCATACAAAAGCTTGCAGCTCCTATTGAGCCTATCTCAGCACCTCAACCGAAGTCTTTGTAATCACTATCAGAGGACTAAATAAAAAATTACTGAGGTAATCAAAGGATAGAATAATGAATAAATAAATGCCAAGAAACCAAAACATACTAAATATTTTTTTGTTAAATATTTCCTAGATGAAATACAAAATCAAGGTCTTCTTAAGGATGTAATCCATTTGGATGAATGCAGGAGATCGTAATATTTTACTAATTCTTTTTAATAAGGTTATTTAGCATGTTAAAAGCCCTTATTTCTTTCCTAATGAAGATTGAATCCAACTTATTGCGGCATTTATTGTTTGATCATCATCAGTAAAGCTATGGTCTAAGTCGTCTGGCATTTTGTTATCCACTGGTAAATTTAAGGGTGCAGTATTACCATGGCTATCATATATCCTTTCGAACATAAGATTTAAAGTATTATTATCCCATAGAAAAAATGTTTGATTAGTAGATAGTGATCCAGAGGTATCTGAACCAAATATTTTTGATTGCTTTGTATTTCTTCTTAAGCTAAGTGCAGTAATTTCCGCCGAACTTGCTGTTATCCAATTTGTTAAAATTGCCACAGGCTTGTTTCTAGCCAAAGTTGGCTTTTCTCCTGAGTAGTTTCCATAAGTTTCATTTCCAATAGATAAACGATTACCTTTCTCTGACAGAACAACAAATGTTTTTGGATCTAACCCAAATACCTTCCCTTCAGGTAATATACCACCTAATGTCAAGAGCATTGATTTAACATCACCACCGGTATTTAATCGAAGATCAACAATAATTCCGGAAGAGTTTTTGATATTGGCTTTGTTTAATTCTTCTCTGCCTTTTTTAACTGCTTCATCTATTTTTTCTTGTGAATATGCCTCAATGGCTGGAATATAAATATAAGTAATTTTACCATAAGTTTTACCATGAAAATTTTGGGTATAATTAATCAGTCGTTTTCTAGTTTCAGTAGGTACTGCTTGCCATTTTTGCATACCCTTATCCAAAGGAATGGTTGGTTTTGGGCATTCTTCTGTTCCAAGACCATTCAAAGTGATGAAAGAATGGTTATCAAGCTCATTTAATTTTGGCAGATAATATTGGCCCGCAGCATAGAGACCTCTACAAATTTCTTTATTATTCCCTATATCGGTTAATCCCTTATGTTTAATTTCCTGCCAGTTAATTTGTTGCGTAAAAGGAGAAAACGTATTGCCTATTTGTAGAAGATTCAAATAAAAGTCTTTTGCACTTATAGAAAATGAAATATTACTTAAGATTTTATCTACCTGTGAGGTGTCGGATACTATACCCACAAATTTAACTTCTCGTCCTTGTTGATCGGTGAATTGTCTCGGGAGCTTAATCACCATTGCTGTTCTTTTTGAATCAAGCTCTATAAGGCAAGCTTGGAATGGTTTTTTCAGATATTTTTGCTTAGCTATAGGTAATGTCTGCGTGATGTGTTCAGAAAGAAGGAAATCTGGATGTTGGCAAATTTCTTCTAATTTATCTTTACCAAAAATGGGACCTAATAGAATTTGGTAAGTGCTGTTTCTTGGGTTAACGTAACCTGTAAACTCATTCAATTTTAAGTTGAGTTCTTTATCCAATGTGAGGTCTTCTTTATTATCAATTGCTACTTTTCCTGTTTGAGTGATGGCTATGGGTGAAAGAATTTTTGTTGATTTAACTGATGCATTAATATTAGAGAAAACTAAAATAGCAATAAATAAGCAAGAAAATGCTAATGTGTAAAGAATGTTTATGAACATAAGTAATACCTAAATTAATTGTTAAATAAAGATGCCTCTCTATTCAAATATTTTTTGATCTTTTCTACCTGATTTTCGGTTGTCTGCATTCCATCAACAATTATATCTGCACCTGTTTTTAGCTCATCATCAAAAAATAATGGTCTAGAATGCGATAAATAATATTCCAGTTCAGTTAACAGCTCTTTTTTTGTTTTGTCACTGTCTTTGAAATCTCGAATTAACCTACGACAAAGTGAGACATCTAGTGGTATTTCAACATGAATACACACATCAATAAATTGCCCTGTTTGTGCGTGTTGACGACCAAGCGGGGCATCAAAGATAATATATTGAGTAGGATTTAACAAATAGCCTAGCGCTGGATGTAAAATAGATTGTCCGGATTTAAGAGACTTAAGCACATCTGCTAATGCTATGTAACCCCACTCTTTGTAATTTTGGCCGCGTTTGTACCAATCAACATAATCATCTGGCCCACTTGAAATATCATCAAATTCATCCCAACCGAAAATAGTTGCTTGTAAATCTACTGCAAGAACCCTAACAAGAGTTGTTTTCCAAGCACATGATATGCCACTAATGCCAATCACCTTAGGCTTCATAATTTCTCTTCAATAGCGTAGTGTAGTCAATAAGAAGATCCGAAAATGCAAACGCCAATCTGTTCTTATTAAAATATTAGAAGTTTATGCCATATTAATTATATTTTTTATGATATTCTCTTTCAATTTATTACTAATTGATACAAATTAATTCATTTTTTTTAGTCCAAACACCCCTGACATAATTTTTTAACCATCAGATGCGTTTGACTCCAAGATTCATTTTTAGGCGTATTCAATTATTCTATCCTTTAATTACCTCAGTAATTGAGTCTTTTATAAGCTTAGTCTTTAAATGAAACATATCGATTTTATCCGCCGTATCCATTGCGCCTTTTTCACCAACGAAGAAAAAATGATTCCCATGAACTGTGCTAATTAGTTCATTAGGAAGCTTATCGATAATTTTTTTCAATTGGTTCCAACGAAGAGACGACAGTTTAGATAAATCAACCTGCACAAGATAAACCTGATAAATCATCTCCATCCGTAGAAAATTCCAGAAAGACGGATCAATAAAAGAGATATTCATCAGTAGAGACGAATCGTCACGTATTAATGCAATCCATGGCGTATCTTTAAATTTAAAAACTCCGCCATCTTCAAGTGTCTTTGCAATGTCATATACAAATTTTCCATTTTGATAGTGATACCCTTCTGCTCCTATCGCAATGGGAATATTACCTAAAAACTGTGTTAAATAAATATTAGTCGGGATTATGACATGATGATTAAGTTTATTTTGATCTTCAATTACGTGAATAAACCAAGGGTAAAGTTGTCTTCTATCAGCTAAACCATTCGGGAGCATTTTATCTACCTTAAAAGGTCCTGGCTGCATAATGTAAGGTAGGGGTGGCACGGCTGATAAACCAATAAATAGATCAACTATTAACCCTTTTTGTTTAGCTGCTACATTCACCGTTTTTTCAATTGACCCTCCCATGCTCCAGCCAACAACGATAATATGATGGCTCAATTTATTTTCATTGATAATTTGCTTTGCAGCTTCAGCAACTTGGTTTCCCCAGTTTTTTATAGAAAATGCTGGGTAAACTTTCGCGTACACGGGATTATCTATAGGATAGGATATTCCCAAGAATGAATATCCTTTTTGATGTAGCCAATAACTTAGGAAATCTTTTGGATAACCAGATGGATAACCATATCCAATTCTAGCCAAGTGTGAATTGCCTGGGACAAAAATAATAAGAGGTTTGTTTGAATCACCTTTAATGAATTTTGTTAGTGTTTGAGTGCCATTGATGGTAAGCAGTTTTTCGCCTGGATAGAGCAGAGCGGAAGTTTTTGCCGATAGTGGGTATAATATTAGGAATAACAAGAAAACAAAGAAATTGAATTTTTTGGTAAAATTTAATAAAAGCTTTGTATCACTCAATCTCTTTACCTTGAGGTAATATGAATTGTATTTTCTCTGCATTCGAAATTCACTATTTTGTTATGAAGTTATTTTTTGGAGCAAAAGAAGAGTGATGCTATCCATATGTTTAACTCTGAGCTTCTAACCATCGTCACTTAAATCTCTTTTTCCCCATTTAACTAAAACTGCTTACATTAAGCAATGCAGCAGTCATGACAATGTTTAGCCTTTAATCGCTTTACAGCGTCTAAACTGTCGAATTAAAAAATGCATAAGGTCACAAGATTTAGTAGGTAATAGGAAATTACCGATAGGGTGAGTAATTCATTGCTCCACAGATTTTTTACTAAGGGGCATAACGGTGAAAGTTAAATGCCAGGGGTTTTTATGCAAGTTTGGTCAGAATCGATCGTTTTTTCTTCAGTTTGTAAAGCCTGTGGTTTCGCGATACTCACTTGCTTTCTTTCTGTTAAGAATGTTCCAATTTTTTTCATTCTTTCTGGTTCGAAGGCTAATTCGTCAACTGTTCTGGAGAAGCCATATTTTTTGAAGAAATAATTAAGAGCGTGATCTAATTCACCGTTCTTCGATACAACGGGTTCAATCAGTAAGTGTCCGTTTCTCGAATTACATAGACAGACAATCGCGGTACCTGCCTCAGGATCCATGACAGCCACGGCTCGCCAGTTATCTTTGTCAGCGGTGTGATATACTTTGACTTTTTTATCCTTCTCTACTTGTAAGCCCCAACCCAATCCCCATGCTACTTGTTTACAATCTTCTTCAGGTACAAATTGTTTTGCCCAAGTATCGTCAGTCATATATTTGACCGGAATAAAAGCTTTTTTAAGCTCTGGGTCTTGCATCCAAGCTTGTAAGAAATGAATATAATCCTCTGCTGTGGTATGCAAACTGTAAGCTGCGATTGCTGGTTCAGTATGGCCTATTTGTGAAGTATGGTCTAAAAGAATTGATAAGAATTTTTCATTTGACATGAGCTTGGCGGGATCTGTTTGTGGTCGACTTTCCCCTAGCTCGTTCCAAGGAATGGTGCCTGTTTTAAGCGCTTTATCCGGACCAATGACTTCATACCTTAGTCCCATACTCGAACTGGCAAGATAAATTTTATTAGGGTTTCGTTCGCCCTCAGACATTAAACCTACTTCGTAGGGTGGATAGAAACTACTGTGTTTCATCATAGAGTCAAATAAGTATTCCCTGCCAAGCGCTTCAATCGGTTTTTTAGTCAGCTCTTCTATCACCTGTTGCAAATAAATAATACCTAGCCCTGAATAGATGTACTCGTTACCAGGTTCTGATTGAAATTCAGCTGGAAAACCATTAAATAAATCAAGGCCACTCGTATGAGATAGGATCATAGCTGCTGTTAGTTCTGCCATTCGCTTATCATCCCCGGGCTGTTCTCGCCAGCTAAATTTATCCTTGTTTCTCTCCAAAAATGTTTTAAACGGCAAAATTTCATTGAGTTTAGTTTCTAATGAAAAGGGCATGCCATTATGGGTGTATTTTCCCGAAGCAGCTAACTTTAATACGAGGTAGGCGAGAACAGGTTTGGTAAGGGATGCACCACCAAAGAGGGTGTCTGGTGTAATTCTTTCAGGGAGTGGACGACCCAGAACAGTATGGATTAATTCCAGCTCATTTTGATCTGCCAACTTATAAGCATGATGACATCCAGTCATTAATTGCACAAAGCTATCTTTATTCTCTTGTTGTGCCTCTATTTTGGTTATCACTTGCTTACTTTGATCAGCATAGTAAAGTGCTTTATTAAATAAAATAACCGTATCAAGACCTTGTAAGTTAAGATCTTCAAAAGGAATCGTAGTGGGATCACGAGTCATTTCCACGAGCCCACAGCCACTAGTTAACCCATAAGGCTTATAGGAAATATTACCTCCTTTATCGAGGTAAGCGACACAAAAACCTGGAATGTAGGCCTGTTTCCGTAGGTCCTCTAAGGGGTCTCCTTTTTCTGGCAACCGTCTGGCTATTTCTGCATAATTATACATTTAGATACTCGTACGATTGAAATGTTGTTCTAGATTTATAGACTTTGAGTTTGCTCAAAAAAAATAAATATATCGCTAGTAGCTCATTTCATTATAGCAATTGATATGGGTATTTTTTTCCAAGAAAAGGACAACACTAGGCCTTTTGGCTCTATAATCCATAGTGCGGGAGGATGGTAACTCATGTTTCAATTCAAGCCCTTAGGAGAAGAAGATTTAAAGCTCCTCCATCAGTGGTTTCAGGTGCCACACGTAAAAAAGTGGTATGCGAGAGATCAGCATTTTTCTTTTGACATGATTAGGGAGAAATATCTCCCCAGAATCAATCACCCAGGAATCCATAATTTTATTTTTTATCTTGATGACCGTCCAATAGGGTACATCCAGCTATATCACTTGAGCACTTTTCTTCCAGAAGGGGTTGCTGATCACCAGCATCCCTTATTTACACAATATTCTCCCGATAAAGTGGCCGGTATTGATTTGTTTTTGGCAGATGAAAATGTTCTAAGTAAAGGTTACGGCAGTTTAATGCTGACCCAATTTATTGAAGAATATGTTAAGGGCCAATTTGAAGCAGTGATCGTTGACCCACAAAAAGATAACATTATTGCGATACAGTTTTTTAGAAAAAATGGTTTTGATATTTTTCCAGTAGATAAAAAGAATCTTCATGAGCTTATGATGCTTAAGGTATAGGATGGCAATGAAACTTATAAAATTATTTTCCAGTAAACAGACTGAAAGAACAGGGACCAGGGATTATGCTGCAGACCAAAAATCGATAGCGACTAAGCGCGTAGTTTTTCTAGGCATGCTATTTGTCAGTTTCCTTATTGCATCCAATTCAACAGCTTTCAAGATTGTTGAATTCCACTTAACGGGAAATTTTTTCGTCAATTTTCCGGCTGCTTTGGTATTTTTTCCTTTAACCTATTTTTTTGATGATATTTTGACAGAAGTCTATGGATTTAAGATGAGTCGCTTAATCATTTGGGGCGGCCTCTTATGTAGCGCCATGATCACGGTTTGTACACAAATAGCGGTGCATTTACCCGCATCTCCCGTTTGGGATATGAATACTCAGCATGGGGAAGCTGCCTATGAACTGATATTCAAAGGTTCTTCACAGATATTTATAGCCTCAATACTTGCCTATTTCTGTGGTGAATTTTTAAATTCTATGATATTAGCCAAGTTAAAAATCATGGCAAAAGGCAAGTATTTTTCCTTACGTGTCATGGCAAGCACAGCCATTGGTGTTGGTATTGATAGTATTATTTTCTGCAATATTGCATTTTGGAATGTCATCCCGCATCGTATGATTTGGGGCATCATATTAACTCAATATCTTTTTAAGCTTACCTATGAATTTTTAATGTTGCCTTTAACTTATTCTTTAGTCTCTTATCTTAAGAAAAGAGATCATGTTGATTATTATGATACTCATACAAAATTCCATCCTTTTTCAATCAGTTTGGTCGATTAGGCAGTGGACTGATTATGCTCAATATAGGGGACATTTTGAGACTTCTCTTTTAGATTTTATTAAACGAAATACAGCATTGATATTTTTGGCTCCAAGAATTATATCACCAGGCACCAGATAAAAATATCCGTAGAAGACAGAACAGTCTGTTTAAAATTTGGATTAAAACATCTTATGACAGAGCTAATATTTGTGAAAAAAGGTTTAGTAAATAAAATTGGTTGATTAGTGACACTCTAACACTCGGATTATTTTATCTTCCCAAAGTATTCTAAGTTTTTAAAAACTCCATTTTTCTTAATGTGTTTTTTTAAGGTTCCTTCATACTGCATGCCAATTTTTTCCAAGACTCTGCCTGAAGCACTGTTACCCTCAATATAAAAAGTCCAAATACGTTTTAAGTGTAAGGCATTAAAACCATATTCCAGTATAGCCCTGGCAGCCTCCGTGCAATAACCTTTATTCCAATAATCTAAGCCAAGCCAGTAACCTAGTTCCGCTCTCTCATGTTCCAAATCAACTTCCAAACCTATAACACCAATTATATTATTGGTTTCATTTAGAGAAATTACGAAATAGCCACTGTTCTCGCCTCCAGCATGTATATCTTTTTTTATCCAGTTTTCAATATATTCGACATAACATGGGTATGGCATTCTCATCGTTGTTGCAGCGATAGCAGGATTATTCGCTAGTTTTGTAATAATTTCTGCATCAGATAATTGTATTCGTCTCATATGTAAACGTTTTGTAGATATACTCATGCTAACCTCTAATTAGGTCCTAAAGTACGGAACATACCAACAGCTGCTACTTTATGTTATAGTTTATGATTTTGTGCAATCCTTTCAGGAAGCACATCGTTGATCAATATCCTTAATAGAATTACAGTAATGCAAGTTATAAGCTGCGCTCAATAAATGAATATGAAAAACAGCAGTATATCCCATGTTGACATCATTTTTACTTTGAAATAAAAAGTAATTAATTTTGATTGGCCCTTTCAGTTTAAAATAACTATTCTTCAAGGACTTTAAATATTTTATCAACATCTTCCTCAACAGAAACAGACTCTATAGTTAGAGTAGCTACTTCTTCCAATAAGCTATCGCGTTCAAGGTGCTGTTTATCTAAAAATACCTTTAGATCATCGATTGGGAGTAGTGGCCTTCGACCACCTTGCATTCGCTTAATTTGTACTGGCGTTGATAATTTTAAATACACAACAAACTCTGAAGATAATAATTTTCTATTCTCTTCTGTGGCAATCACTCCTTCTTCCAATACAACGACAACATGCTCTTTGCCGATATAATGAGAAATAATTTCTGCTTCACATCGATGAAATGACTCTTCACCTTGCTTTCCCAAAATTTCATTCAAACTTCGCCCAATGTAGCGCTCCAAACTAGGATTGGCATCGATATACTGCCAGCCAAGTTTTTTAGCTAAGGCTTCACTCAGTAATGCTTTACCTGCACCCATATGCCCGACAATAAAAATACGTTTAGGTTTAGACATGTATATATCTCCTAGACTAATGGTGAGTAGGTCAATAGCAACTAATTTTAACATGAACTATCCAAAGAAAAATACGCGAATTATATTTAATCGCTGGATAATTAAGGTGCTTAGGCGGCATGGAATGGTGAAATCTCGAATAATGAACCCCTGCCGTTAGATTTTCATTAAAGCAGGTGTACGAGTATTAGAAAGGTTACCTAGGCGAGAGATTAGTCTTTATTATTTCTTCAATGGTTCTTTCTAACACCATCCCTGCCCACTGCTTTAAGTGATTTTTATTTTGTTCATAGGCATAGGGGAGAAAGTTCATGCTGCCGCAAAAGGCATGAAATAACATCAAAAGGAAACTGTCTCGATTAATATTTCCATAGTGGTCCAGAAATATATGGAAAGCCCCTTCAGTAAAAATCATGCCTACTGCCAAGTCAATCCCGGGATCACCCACATGGACATCTCCCCAATCTATCAGTCCAAATGGTAAGAAGGAGATGGGTTCAACTAGAACATGGCGGCAGTATAAGTCACCATGTAGCCAAACCTTTTTTCCTACTGCTAATTTCAAATCGCTTAGGAAAGCAATACTCTCCCGTAGTAGCGACAGCTCAATCCCCGCGTGTAAAAAGTATGCTTGATATTTATTGAGGTTTTCGATACAACGTGTCATCCGATGCTTCACATTCAGTCGCCAAGAATGATCACCCTTGATCAGGCTAGTATATTCGTCCGTGACTTTAATGGAATGCAATTCTTTCAGCCATGATGCAAGCATCATCGCAAAGGTTTTGTCCTGAATAAGAGTGGTGGAGGCTTCGCATAAGGGCGTGCCTGGAATAAGCTGATAACCTGCAAAAGGGTAAGGATATAATTCAGAACCATGACCTACCCAATGAGGAGAAGAGATTGGAAAAGAAAGTTGTTCTGCAAGATGGGGGACTATTGCTATCTCATTTTCTAAGCAGAAAACACCAAAGTCTCTATGAGGAAATCGAAAAATGAGTGCATCATTGATGAGATAAACTGAATTATCCCATCCTTCATCCAATAGTCGTATTGAGTCAACGGCAATCGCCAATTGGGATTCAATTAAATGGCGAGCCGTCGCTTCGCTGAGATGAATTGTTTTGTTCCAGTGGTGTGCCATGTCATTGTTACTACATTAAGGAGACATTTTCTATCATTTGCTTAGCGAGCCGAGCTAAAGTAGGATTTGAATGCTTATAATAGGGCAACATAATCAGTGCAATTGATAAAGCCCAACCTCTACCTCTTTCCCAGGTATTATCATCGATTTGGTCTAAATGCTCTCTAAATATTTTTCTGGAATGCGGTTTGAGTAAACCCCACGCGATAACTAAGTCACAGGCGGGGTCACCGATACCCACATCTGAAAAATCTATCACAGCTTTTAGGCGATTATGTTGAACCAAAATATTACCTGGTAAAAAATCCCCATGTACCCAGACAGGATTTTGATCAAACGACGGAATATTAGATAATTCCTTCCATAGAGCATGGATTGCTTGAACATCAATGTCTTCTTCTAACTTATCTATTGCGTTTTGAGTCTCATCATTTAAGTGGCGCAAAGGGACGCCCCTCCGAGAACAAGGACCTTGATCCAGTCTGATACTGTGTAAATCATTTAGAAAATAAGCTAAATCTTTGGCAAGCTGCTGATATTCATTTAATTGTTCAAACTTGGGATTATGTCCGTCAAGCCACTGAGTTATTATCCATGGTGATGGGTAATGCTCATTGGGCTTACCCTTAAATAAGGGCGTAGAAAGAGGTGTGGTTAATAAGTTAGCAAGCTTAGGCACCCATTGGTACTCTTTATTAATATTTTCACTGGCTCCATCGAGTCTAGGGAGGCGAACAACATACTCATTGCCCAAACGAAATAAGGCATGGTCAGTGCCACTGGATTTGATTGGATTAAGTGGCAAGTCAACCCATTCTGGCCGTTGGTCTTTTAATAGGGAACGCACAAGGCATTCGTCTATTGTAAACTCATTTTCATGCATTTTTACTTGATTCATTCATCATCTCTAAAAGATTGGCAGGCGGTTAATACTTAATTTTTTCTTTGCAGATAATACGTCAAGCAAGGAATTTGGTGGATTTTTTGTATTTTAGTGATCTTTTAATGGAATAAAATTTACTAAAAATTATCAAAAACATCACATGCGTTGTACCTTATACTCTATCCTGAAAATGAAATCTATGCTATCAGTTAAGCATAATATGGTCACGAACTAAAAGTCTTGTGCTAGAAGAAATGAGATTATTAAATAGGTATTGTCTAGCTAAAATACACCGATGTAGAATGGAAGGCCAGGGCTAAGACTTGATGGGGAGATATTTTATGGGGCAACGACAAAATCTGACTCTCAATGAAAACCGCTATTGAGGCGCTTTTAAATCTTTATGCTAAAGATGCTACTATTGAAAGTCCTCTTATTCTCTATCTGCTTGACTCAAAAGCAGGCATTTTAAAAGGAAGAGATGAATTACGTTTGCTAATAGAAAAAGTAGCGGAGCGTAAGCCCCCTGTAAGAAAGTACTATAAACAAAATTTTTTTACGGATGGAAAAACGTTAATCTTTGAATATCCAAGACAAACACCGGATGGCGAGCAAATGGATTTTGTGGAAGTGATGGAAATAAAAGATTGCCTAATCCAGTATCACAGAGTTTATTGGGGATGGCGTGGGTTCAAAGTAATTCAGGATGATTTGTACCACCAATGAAGATTTCTTACTATCATATTAATGCTTTTGCAGCTAATCCATTTACTGGCAATCCTGCAGCAGTGTTTGTTTTGGATGAATGGTTGCCAGATGATAAACTCCAACTAATCGCAAGAGAAAATTATCTACCTGCAACGGCTTACATAGTACGCAATAATGAGGGATATCAAATACGTTGGTTTACGCCAGAATACGAAATAGATTTATGCGGACATGGTAGTTTGGCAAGCGCTTATGTTATTTTTACATTTCTAGAACCGAACCGGCATAGTGCTAATTTGTTTTATCCAGCTGGAGAATTATATGTATCAAAAAACGATAGTTATTTTACGTTAAATTTTCCAGCAAAAAATTTAGAAGAATTTACTTCAGATACATTAATAAATGGATTAGGCGCTAAACCGAGTGAAATTTATCAGTATAAAAAGGAACGATGTCTTGCTGTTTTCAATACAGAAGAAGAGATAAAACAAATAAAACCTGATATGGTCATATTAAAAAATCTTCTTCATCGGGGAGTTATTATCACGGCAAAAAGTAAGAACTATGATTTTGTTTCTCGTACGTTTTACCCCAAAAAGTCAACTTCCGAAGATGCTGTGACTGGATCATCGCACTGTCTTTTAATACCATACTGGTCAAAAAGATTAAATAAAGAGAAAATGCATGCTTATCAAGCGTCGCATCGTGGTGGAGAACTTTTTTGTGAATTGCAAAATGATAGGGTGCTGATAAGTGGTAAAGCAATTATGTATGCGAAAGGAACGATTTACATATAAAAATTAATCTACCTGAACTTAACGTTAGAAATCTTGCAGATTCCGGTTTTTAAGACTTCCAAGAGCTGACTGTATAAGCAATTAACTTTACCACATCGCGGTTAGTATTTGGTCTTTCAGATAATGGATTATAATAAGCAAGCTGCAATAGACATATTAAGTCCATCAACTTTGCTTGTATCTTCCACTCCTTGGGTAAAGGCGTGCTAAAAGCTTCAATCCCAGCAATAAATCTATTTTCATAGCAGGGAGGTAGTTTATGTGCATAACGAAGCATCGTTCCCATATCTAAAAGATACGTTCCGGCAAATGCAAATTCCCAATCCAAAATAGCTGCTATTTCCCATTTACCTTTTACTTGTTTCACTAAAATATTGGCGGGATCATAATCCCCATGTGTTAAATTAGCATCATTTATTTCAGGCAGCAAAGAAGCGTAGTTATCGACTAATTTGTTGACACCATGATGAAGCTCATTTCCTAAGCTGTCTCTTACGTTTTTTTCAGCTAACAATGTTTTTATAAATGGCTGGTACTCTTCGTCCTTATTAAAGGCTCGAATCAGTTTATCCTCTAACAATGGAATGTTGCCAGAAGAGGTGGTATCAGAAAGTTGGAAAAAACCACCTTTTGAGAAAGTCATCTTTCTTAAGATACTCAAATATTTTCCTGCTTCCAAAGCACATTCTGAAATTGCATTTTCGTCTCTTGAAATAACAACCTCACGCATAAGTTTTCCCTCTACCCACTCCATAATGACATAGGGATGCGAATGGAGTTTGCAAGTGGCATCTGCATACAGATGTTTTGGAACCGGGATGCTATCTCGTACCCATTGATGAATGGTGGTCTCATAAGATAAGGAAGATTTATCCCTAACATAAAAACGAAGAACAATAGGGTGAACTGAATTTTTAAATATCACCTTGTAGTTTGTATTGGCACATCCATCTGATAATAATACTAAATCTGAAATAGGTGCTGCCGAGTATGGTTTCACTAATAATGAAGCGGTTGGTATATCCAGAGATAAAGGTGCTCTAAAGCGTTCCCACTGTATTTTTAAAATAGGTTCAACCATACAATTCTATCCAGTTTTAATAATGAAGAAGGAGCAAGCGATAGAAATTAGCTTGCTCCTTATCGAACAGCTTATGTTAATTCCCGCTCAGCAAATCCTTCCATTGCTGCTACTATGAAATCAAGCAATTCAGGATGTAGTTGATCATAGAATTTTTTAAACTCAGGTGTTCGATATAACTGAGTTAGGCCGATATATTTCTCTTTTGTTGGTTCCCAACCTACCCAAGCGTGATGCCTTCGAATACTGGCTTGCACTTCATGTGAGGAAGGGCTGAGTTTATTATAGATAGCAGAGATTAAATCTTGGTTAACCTTCTTACCTTCCTCGAGAAAACGGTCCTTGTCTTCTTGAGTCCATTTACTGATTTTAGCTCTATATTTGTCCATAAATTCCTGACTGACTACCTTGCTTTTAATTAAATGCTTTTCATATTGTTTTTGTTTTTCAGAATCAAAACCATAATATAATTCTTCGTCTTTCATTTTTGCTTTACCTCTTAAGTGTGCAATAGTTTTATCAACCGTCTCAAGCAAAATGTTTGTTTGATTGAGGTTCTTTTCAAGGATTTTTCGGTGCGATTCCAACGCTTTTAATTTATCGAAATCAGGGCTCGAAATAATCCTCTGGATATCATTCAGTTGAAAGCCAAGCTCACGGTAAAATAAAATTTGCTGTAGCATTAGGAGTTGTGCTTCCTCATAATAACGGTAATTATTCTCACCGTAATAAGCGGGCTTCAGTAGTCCAATCTCATCGTAAAAATGAAGAGTGCGCACACTGATGCCTGATAGCTTTGCTAATTTATTGACTGTATAAGCCATGATTTCTCCACTGATTGACTCTACCAACACTAAGGTATGACGTTACGAGAGAGTCAAGCATTTGTTAGATTCTTAGTTCAAGGATTTACTAAAACTATCATTATTAGGTAAAAATGTCTTGACAGAAGGCATTATTTTAGTCAATCTCCACAAATAGGCTCAAGGGGCGCCTACCCACACAAGATGAAATCACCTTTTAATGCTCTTATTTATATTCGTTAACCTTTTGTTTTTGCCAGAAGTGGGTAGTGGTGATAGTGAAACAGAGGTGTTAAATGAATCAGTCACGTCGATCTTTTAGCCTGGAAGAAGGCAAAATTCAAGCATCAATTCTCATAAAATCATTGCGTTCTGAAGATACTACTATCAGTCAACGAGCTGCAGCACGTTTTCATTGTCTACCAGAATTCTCTGGATTATCTATTTCAGAAATACAAAAAAGCCCTATTAAACGTAAGCATGCATTAAATGTCATTGCTATTGAGAATGGGTTTCCCTCTTGGAATGACTTAAAAACGCAATTATGTTTTATCGTTGGTGGTCATTTGAATCACTGGTTTACAACGTACAAAGAAGCTAAAGCCTTTCAAAAATCAAGTCATGGATTTCTTTTTCCTTATAAACATCAGTATTTCGTTTGCAAAGAGACTTATGTACAGGAAATTGGTTTTGATCCCAGAGATCCTGATTGGAAATTGATTGATTTTGATTGGGTGAGGCCAAGTGATCGTCGTGCCTGGGAGAGGCTTTATCGTAAATGGTCAAAGAAGATATATAAATAACTTTAGAAAAATAGATATATGCGAGGGGCATTGTATTGAAAAAATCAGAATTTTTAAGTGAAGATATAAACAAAATCAATTTTGCAGTTCAAAAAAGATTTGCCACTACAGACTGGACGTTAGTCAAGTTGTTGAGTGGTGGTTTAACATGTGCGCCAGTCTATAAAATTAGTATTCAAAATCAATTTTATGCGATTAAACTTGAAAACCCTCATGATAGTAATTTTGATCTTGGGAGGAACTATAAAATACTTGAGAGCGTATCAGAGCAGGGCATCTCTCCTAAAGTCTATTTTGCCGATGCCGATCAAGGGATAATTTTGATGCAATATATAGAGTCAACGCAGCATCCTAATGCTTCGTCAGCAACCGTCAAACAATTTGCAAAGATTATTCGACAATTGCATGATAAAAATACCTTCGAACAATGGAAAACAGTCATTGATGTCGTTGATCATTTCTATCAACAGCTTCCGCCTGAATATAAGCAAAAAAATATCATTAAAAAATGTATGCAAGAAATAAAAGCAATGGAGGCTGTTCTGTTTAATAATGATGACATAAGATCCTGTCATGGTGATTTGAATCCTTCAAATATATTATTTGATGGGAAAGACTATTTTTTAGTAGATTGGCAGGCAGCTTCTCCCCGAGCCTTTATTTTGATTTAGCTTGTTGTGCTAACTGGCTGTACTTTTATCGAGAGGATTTCTGTGCAGAATTTTTAGAGGCCTATTTCGGAAGAGAAGCGACAGGAGAAGAACAAGCTAAGTATTATCTAATGCGAATCTTTACGTATATATATTTTGGGATTGGTTTCATTTCATTATCCGTTCAAACCGAAGCACCAAATAAGATTTTAAAAGACACTGAAATTGAAAATTTACCCACTTATCTCTCTTTTATGCAATCGATAGGTTCTGGAAAAGTTAATCTAACACTTTCGGATACAAAGCAACAATTTGGATTTGTCCTCCTAAAAGCAGCAGAATCCATGATGAATCAAGAATATTGGGAAGCTAATGATCTGTTAAATCTCAATATCAAATGTTATCGAGTGTAAAATATTTCCGCTATGACTCATCCCCCATAATGCAATCATATTAGAGCCCCTGACATTTGATCGGTTGAGCGGGGGTTTAGTCTGAACGCAAAACCAGGTCTCTTGACAACGAGGTGATTAATTATCTAATATGTCTGCCAGACATATATGGGCGATCACATGAGTAAGAGCAATAAAACACAATATGCTGTGCTTGGCGCGTTGAGTATTGAGCCTATGTCAGGTTATGAAATTAAAAAAATGATGGCTGAGAGCACGAATTATTTTTGGACTGAAAGTAATGGGCAACTGTACCCGACATTGGCTCAGCTTGCAAAAGCTAAGCTCGTCACCATTCATACTGAGAAGGTTGGAGCTAAACCTAAAAATATTTATAGCATCACCAACGCAGGTAAAAAGAAACTTCAGCAGTGGTTATTAGAAGATCCAGAGTATTACCCAGGAAGAGATGAACTACTGCTTAAATTATTTTATGGGGACAACAATCCGCCTACTGTTTCTATCGATCACATTGAGAAACATTATCAAAGATGTAAGCGAATGCTTTCACTTTATCAAGGAATTGAAAAAAAACTGACCGAAATGGTTAAACTAAAAAAGCATCCTGTTTATTACTTAATTACTGTAAAAGCTGGAGTAAAAGCTGCTCGCGCTGAAATAGCGTGGAGTAAAGAGGCAATCGAATTAATTAAAAAATTTGGTTAACTGTAAGCTAATAAATAAATTAAACGATATACTTACTAATCTTTGGAGAAGTCATGAAAAACGATTCGACAAAATTTTTCCTGCAAGGTAATTATGCTCCTTTGAGCCAAGAAAATAACTTTGAGAATATTACTTCTATCATTGGTGAAATTCCGAAAGAATTAAATGGTGTTTTATATCGCAATGGACCCAATCCTCAGTTTCCAGATCAGGGTAAGCATTGGTTTGAAGGTGATGGTATGTTACATATGTTTTCTATCCGTAATGGCAAAGTCAGTTATCGTAATCGTTGGATACGCACTGAAAGATTTAAACTCGAACGTCAAGCAGGAAAAATTCTCTTTAGAAGTTTTGATGGATCACAACCTCCAGAAGCAATTGACGTATCGAATACAGCTAATACCAATATTATTCACTACGCTGGAAAATTATTGGCGCTGGAAGAACTTTCATGTGCCACTGAAATTGACCCTGCTAATCTTAATACCTTAGGCAATTGGACTTATAATGGCCAAGTTCCACAAATGAGTGCCCATCCTCATTTTCATTCGAATGGTGAAATGCACAACTTTGCTTATTCACCTGAATCAAATGAAATAGTCTATTACATCTTTAACCATGCAGGACATGTTAAGCATTCTCAAATTATCCATGCTCCCTTTTCCAGCTTAATGCATGACTTTTTTATTACTGAGTCTTTTGCGCTTTTTCCAGTCCATCCTCTTACATTTAATCTTGGAAGAATCAAGCAAGGAAGTTCAGTCTTGATGTGGGAACCAGACTTTGGGTCACACATCGGTATTATGCCGCATACAGGTGATACAAAAGATATTGTTTGGTTTCCTATGGAGGCCCATCATGCATTTCACTACATGAATGCTTATGAGGATGGTCACAAGATAATTTTAGATGGCATGAAATCGATACGTGCAAATTTATTTCCTGATAAAAAAGGACATATTCCTTCGCCGGAAGATTGCCCGCCGCAACTGACACGATGGATATTTGATTTAAAGCAAAAAAAAGTAATAGAGCAACAACTTGATACTATTCCAGCAGAGTTTCCACGTTTTGATGAGCGTTTTACTGGATTGCAGTATAAACATGGATTTGTTGCAGCCAGAATTCATTCGAGATCAGAAGCAACGAGCTTAGATTCGCTACTACATTATGATTTGAAAAAAAATACTCAGACAATTCGCACCTTTAAAGAAGGTAGTACTGTCAGTGAACCAGTCTTTGTGCCCCGACATAAAACTAGCGAAGAAGGTGATGGTTTTATTTTAGCCGTAGTCTATATACCTGAAAATGACTCAAGCAATTTATATATTTTAGACGCTATGAACATTGACCAAGAACCGCTAGCAATCGTGCAACTGCCTCACCGTATACCAAATGGATTTCATGGTAACTGGTATGATGATTAAAAAAACTGATCTCCTACAACTAAGCAATTTAATCGTAATAACGCAGTAGATTTATCTACAATAGACCTAAATAACTTAACTTTACAAAGTTGCGTTTTCGATTAAAATAGTTACTTATTTCATCTGCTATTAAGGTATTCGCCAGTGCGCAATTAAATTTCCAAATGGTGACTTAGCATTTCTTGCTTCGTCTTTAGTTTCGTTTTTTATGGAAATTCAATATGTTGCGTTCTTCTCAGCCTCACATCCTTATTCATCAAATGAGTTTCACCTTGCCTCGCGGTACTGCTGTATTCAAAAACTTAACCTACTCATTTTACAAAGAGCAAAAAGTGGGGATCGTAGGGAAGAATGGTAGTGGTAAATCTACCTTATTGAAACTCATAAGCAAGGAGCTTGTTCCAACTTCTGGCTCCATTGCTATCTCGGGCAAAGTAGCTTATGTGCCACAAGAAATAGGGCAAGGTAATGATATAGCCATGATGATGACTGTCGGGAAGTTTTTGGGTGTGGATGTAAAAATTCAGGCACTTCATCGCATTTTGCAGGGTAATGGTGAACTCAAAGACTACGATATTTTAAATGAAGAATGGGATATCGAAGAAAAATTGCGCCAGCAATTAAATGAATTTGGATTGGCCGCTATCCCCTATGATCGTCCTCTAAGCCTGCTGAGCGGCGGTGAACAGACACGATTATATCTAGCTCATGCATTTCGTGCAGAAGCAGACTTTATTTTATTGGATGAACCTACCAACCATTTAGATAGCGGGTCTAGAGAAATGCTCTATCAGGCTATCCAGAAAGATAGCAGGGGTTTCATCATTGTAAGCCACGACAGGACCTTATTGGATCTCATGGATACCATTATTGAAATAAGTAGCTTAGGAGTACGGTCTTATGGCGGAAACTATACCTTCTACCGCCACCAGAAAGAGGTAGAAAATGCTAGCGCTGACCAGCAGGTTGATGAGGCAAAAAAATCATTGAAAAAAGTCCGTCAATCTATTCAAGCTAGCAAGGAAAAGCATGAACAACGTCAAGCAAAAGGCCGTGCATTACGGCGCACTGGAAGTCAGGCAAAAATAATTTTAAATGCGATGAAAGATCGAAGTGCTCGCACCTTAAATGTTCTATCTAAGCGTCACCAGCATATGGCAGAGGCAGCGCAAGAGAAAATAAAATCAGCGATGGAGTGCCAAGAAATCATCGATATCATTCGGATTTCTCTGCCAAAAACCAGTGTGCCCGAGGCTAAGATCATCCTTAGATTGAATGATATTACCTTTAGGCATTCTGGTGCAATTGAACCTCTCATTGAAAATTTTTCTTTGATATTAAAAGGCTCCAAACGAATAGCGATAAAAGGTAATAATGGCACAGGCAAAACCACATTAATTAAATTAATTTTGGGTGAATTGATGCCTCAAAGCGGAAAAATAGAATTGGGAACTCAAGCTATTAGTTATCTTGATCAATCTTTACAGCAATTAAACCCCGAGTGGTCAATTTTAGATAATTTTTTGCATTTAAATCCTGAATGCAAAGAGGCACAGGCCAGACAAGCATTAGCTTCGTTTTTATTTAAAAATATAGCCGCACAAAATTTGGTCAAAGATTTAAGTGGAGGAGAACGCTTACGAGTGATGCTTGCCTGCGTTTTGATGTCTGATCATCCGCCGCAATTATTGATTTTAGATGAGCCTACTAATCATCTTGATCTACACAGTGTAGCAGCCATCGAATCGGCACTTGCGAATTACCAAGGAAGTATGATAGTCATTTCTCATGATGACACCTTTTTAAAAAATATTAATGCATTGCAGATTTACAACGCACCCTTTCGAAAACAAATAACCAATTGAGGATAAATTAATGGAAAGTCAACTTATGACATTAGAAGAAATCAAACTCATCGGTATAAACATTCGTACCGGTTATCGAACTGAGCAAGATTGGCAAAAAGGTCAGATTTTTCCTTGTGTTCAACGCTATTTTCATCAACAAATTTTTGAAAAAATTCCAAATCGTAAAAAACCTGGTATAACTTTTTGCGCCTATACGGCATATGAAAGCGATTACCAAGGAGATTATACGTATTTTATTGGTGAGGAGGTGCATTCTTTTGACAATCTAACAGCTGATTTATCTACCTTAGTGATTCCAGCACAAATATATACCAAATTTACGACGAAACCAGGTGGTATGCCGAATGTCATCAAGGAGGCATGGGAAAAAATTTGGCATATGCCTGAGCAAATCCTAGGAGGGAAGAGGATTTATCAAACGGATTTTGAAATTTATGATGAAAGGGCCGCCGATCATAGTAATATTGTGCTGGACATTTATATTGGTATAAAGCCTTAAAAAGGAAAATCGAATGAATATTTTGATTATTACCCATGCATCATTTGAAAAATCCGGTTCCATAAAGGAATGGGTAACCAGAAACCATCATCAAGATTGAAGTGAAAAAGAAATTTCTAACGAGAAGGTAAAAAGATAATGAAAATTTTAGTCATAAAAGATAACAATCCAAATCCAAATAATGACCAAATCATTCGAGAAGGTATTGTTAATTTTAATGCTCAAACATTAGGTGAATGTCCGGGTCAATTTTCTATTTACCTTAAAGATGAGAATAGTATTATTCGCGGTGGCGCAGTTGTATGGGTTCATAAAGAATCCATTTATGTCGATATCTTATGGATTGAGGAATCATTGCGAGGTCAAGGATACGGAACTAAGCTTCTGCAAGCTGCAGAAGAAGAGGGAAAAAAGCATGGATGTAAATATTCAACTGTTGATACCTATAGTTTTCAGGCAGAAGAATTTTATTTAAAAAACGAATACAAAATCATTGGTGAAGTTAGAAACTATTTGTTTCATCATACTAAGACATTTTTTAGAAAAGAATTAAGTTGAGTTATCCTTTTAAAATAAGAACATCGTTAAGTAAATTTGGGGAATAAGCAGACATATTATTTACGGTTTGGGCTCTATTTAAAATTTTAATAAACTTACGATGCAATACTTATTAAGGATAATTATGGAAAAATATAAATTTCTCATTGGCTATCAAAATGAAGAAAAGTATAGAACCGCGTTTAATCATCTCGCGATGAAAACATTTAATCTTTCTTTTGAGAAGTGGTATCAGGCAGGCTATTGGAAGGAGAAATATATTCCCTACACTTTGTTTGATGGTGAAAGCGCCATAGCAAATGTATCGGTAAATATTATGGATTTTAGTGTTTTGGGAAAGCAGCAGCGATATATTCAGCTTGGGACTATCATGACAGATGAAGATTATAGAAAGAAAAATTTAAGCCGATTTTTAATGGAAAAAGTTTTGGTGGAGTGGAGCACAAAGTGTCAGTTTATTTATCTTTACGCTAATAGCACAGTCTTGGATTTTTATCCGAAGTTTGGCTTTAGCCCTGTTAAGGAATATGCTTATTTTAAGCAGATAGAAAAAAAGAAAGGGCTTGGCGATTTTAAAAAATTAAACATGGATCTCTCATCGAATAGAAAAATGCTTTATGAGTATGCAAAAAATACTCAGGTATTTGGAAAACTTTCTATGAAAGAAAATGCCGATCTGGTCATGTTTTATTGCATAACTGTGATGAAAGAGAATGTTTATTACAGTAAATCATTGGATATTATTGTCGTGGCGGAACTTAATGATCATCAAATTCATCTACTGGATTTTTTTAGCAAAGTGAAATGTAATTTGGATCTTATCGTCGACTTCTTAAGTGATGGGCAAGATGAGGTTTTGCTTGGATTTACTCCCGAGGATACTAATACTTACGAAACTAAGGAAATTTCTGGTGATGATGTACTTTTTATCCAAAAAAACAAGACCAAGCTCTTTGATGAAAATAAGATTATGTTTCCTCTTTTATCCCATGCTTAGAAAAAGAAGGTAATAAATATGTATTCATTCTTTAATCCTAGAATATTACTGATCGTAATGATTTCTTTCGTTGGCGCTTGTATACCTGCTTTAGCTGGTAATCCACAATTCACATCGACTACTATCCAACAGAAACTGAAAGAATTAGAAATTGCTTCTGATGGGCGGATAGGCGTATCTGCTATCGATACCTCGAATAATAGGAGTTTGCAGTATCGGGCGGATGAACGTTTTCCATTATGTAGTACCTTTAAGGTCATGGGCGTTTCCGCTATCTTAAAAAAGAGCATGATAGATAGCCATTTATTAAACCAAAGAGTCATGTACCAAAAACAGCACGTGGTCGTTTGGTCTCCGATCACTCTTAAGCATGTAACAGATGGAATGACAGTCTCTGAGCTTTGTGCTGCTGCTATTATGTATAGCGACAACACTGCAATTAATCTGCTCATGAAAAGAATAGGAGGCCCTATAGCAGTAACTGCTTTTGCGCGTTCTATCGATGATAACATCTTTAGAATAGATCATTTCGAACCGGATTTAAATTGCAGCCCTGGTGATTCTCATGACACGACTACACCTGTTGCTATGCAAAAGAGTCTACAACAATTAGCGCTAGGAAATACTTTGGGTGGAACTCAGCGAAAAAAATTACTGACTTGGCTTAAGAACAATAGGACCGGTAATGATAGAATCCGCGCAGGTGTGCCCAAAGGTTGGCAGGTGGCAGACAAAACGGGCAGTGGCGATTATGGCACAACCAATGATATTGCCATCCTGTGGCCATCAAAAGGTAAACCAATTTTAGTAGCGATATATTTTACACAAAACAAAAAGGACGCCACTCCTCGCAATGATGTCATTGCATCGGCTACTCGTTTGGTGATAAAAGAATTGAATCGGCCATAAAAAGAAAAAATAGCTGGAGTTGATAGGTAGGGAACAATGGCAAACAAAGGATATACTCTGTTAATTGCTATTCAACACGTTTGGTGAAATATGGTTGAACAATCCCATTCAGATCAGCGGATTATTGATTGCCTGAACATTGAGTATGGCATTAAAGTTGCTAAGCTTACCTTCCTTCCTATCGGTGCGGATATGAACGCATCAGTATATAAGTCAGAGGCGCACGATGAGTCATATTTCATAAAGCTAAAGCGTGGCCATCATCATGATATCAGCACTACCATAATAGCGCTGTTACATGATGCCGGAATTCAACACATTATTTCTCCTATCAAAACCAAGAATGGGCAACCCATTGCGCATATTGACGACTTCACCCTCATCGTGTCTCCATTTGTCGAAGGGCAAGATGGGTTTAGTCGTGATTTAACAGACGATCAATGGGTGACTCTCGGCAAAGCTATGAGACAAATTCACGAAATTGAGGTACCACCATCGATCCAACACCTAATCAGGCGAGAAAAATATTCACCAAAATGGCGAGAAGTTGTTCGATCGCTCTATGCTCATATTGAATCCGAACCAAGCACTGACGAAATTTCATTAAAGTTTATAATGTTTATGAAAAAACATGCAGCGACAATTCACCGACTGGTAGACAGAGCTGAGCAGTTAAGCAAACAAATTAAAAATCAATTACCCGAATTCGTATTGTGTCATTCCGACATTCATGGTGGCAATGTACTGATGGATGGCAATGACATCATCTATATGGTGGATTGGGATGATCCTATCATGGCACCCAAAGAGCGTGACCTCATGTTTATTGGCGGAGGTGTTGCTAATACTTGGAATAGACCACATGAGGAAAAATATTTTTATAAGGGCTACGGAAAAACTGAAATCAATATGGCCATCTTGGCCTATTACCGGCATGAACGAATCGTAGAAGATATAGCGGAGTACGGTCAGCAGTTACTCCTAACTTCAGTAGGTGATCAGACCCGAGTTGAATCTTATCAACATTTCATTGCCCAGTTTGAACCTCAAGGTGTAGTGGAAATAGCATTTAAAACAGATGAAAGCTTACAACACCTTCTTTAAATAATATCGTTTATAACCCTCAGGGCAGTCGTCTAAAACACCAAATATCTCGTTCCATGTTTTAAGTAAAAGTCTTTAGCCTGAAATTCATAAGTGTCTGTATGCACCAACTTCACCCCAATGGCCTTTGCTTCTTTCTCAACCCGCTGCAATAAATAACTTGCCAGGGATTTATTTCGATGCGCCTCATCAACAAATAACAATTCGATATACATTATCTTCCAGGTGTACACATCTGCGCAAATACCGCCAATGATTGTGTCATTTTCTTGGATGACATAGTGGATATCGATGGCTTCTGGCTTTTGAGTCGGTGGCACGCATTGTTTATTGTAGGCATATAGTTTTGCATCAATAATCTCGTAAGTGTTTTTAAGGTTTTTATATAACCTATAATTGGTGTTTGGTATTGGCTCTCCGTTCTTGTTATCTTTTTCGTGGATCCATTTAGCTACATTTGTTGCCACTTCATTTAAACTCAATTCAGTAGTATCAATAATCCTGACGCTTGCTTTGTTATTCCAATTTACAAGATTATCCCAGGCACTAAAAGACAAACCATTCCAACAATTTTCTTTCAGAACATGCTGCATCCACTGAGGATCTTGATGGTGCATCCTAAGCCAAGATGACCAATGCAACATGTTTTGATCGGTGCCATAAGTGTTACGTTTTTTGAGTCTTTGGATTCTTTCAAAATCACGTACATCTAAAAGGCAGAAATTGATTTTACCTATTTGCTTCGCAGAAGGGCACGCTAGTATTTCGCCTAAAACAATCTGACCAAGCAAGCAGGCATCTTTGCCCTCGCTTAACAATCTTTGCAGCCATTTTTCTGTGGATTCTTGTCGCCATTTTTTATCAGCATCTTCTGGTACACCAATATCGTCAAAATCATGAATGGCGATATTATCTCCCCAAAGTTCTTTTAAATACGGGATTACTGCTGTTTTGCCACTGCCACTGGCGCCACCTATGAAATATAACTTCATAAAACTTCCTTTTAAATAGCTGTCAATGCCTTGTCGGACTGATACGCTTTATCGATTGTGCCATTTGGCACAAAATTGGATTGCAAATATTCATATGACCGTACCCGGTTTTTCACTTGAGAAGACTTGTTCGTAATACACGCTTTGTCTTCAATAACACTCGCGTAGCGATTGTATGCAATCGGAGCCTAGTTTATAGTTGTTTGGCCATATTCCTGATAAAGAGCGTTTCCTCTTTAAGTGGTATATGGTCACTGTCCCCAATATCGGCGATAATGACTGCTGACTAGCAAATATTTTTTAGCACTAGGTATGTCAATCTATATTGGGTAATTTTGGCTTATAAATATTAAAATTCTATTAAAAGCGAGCAATATTTAGGAGTTTTAGTTGCTATGTTTGCTGTTATATATCGATTTAAATTAAAACCTGATCAGGAAGCTCATTATAAAGAAAACTGGCGTAAGGTGGTGGATTATTTTACGCAAAAGTGTGGAGCGATCGGCTCTTGCCTACATAGAGGAGAGGATGGCTTATGGGTAGCATATTCCCGTTGGCCAGATAGAGCCACTCGGGATGCAGCATGGCCTGGGGATGATGATCCTAACAGTAACTTGCCTCCTAATATTCAAGAAGCCATAAAGCAGATACAAGCATTAAAACAGCAAAATAAGGATTTAGAACAATACGATGATATATGTTTGGACGTGGTAGATGATCTTTTGTTGGACCATTAATAGGACTCTCCAATGCAATATACTAATTGTATTGTTCTCATAATGGGATTTGCTGGTAGCGGCAAATTAACGACCGCAAAAGAACTTATCAAGTTTCCAAACTTCAAATTAGTTGATAATCACACTTGGAACAATCCTATTTTTAATCTAATTAACCAGGATGGCTTCACGCCTTTGCCAAATGCTGTTTGGCAAAAAGCAGGCAAAATATGCGATGTTATTTTCGAGACAATGAAAGAATTATCTCCTCCAGATTTCAGCTTTGTCATAACGCAAGAAATGATTGAAGGCGATGAGCACCCAAAGCAGTTCTACCAACGCGTACGACAATTAGCGAGAGATAGACGTGCTCTCCTAATACCTGTTCGTTTAGAATGCGAAGAAATAGAACTGATAATTCGAGTGGGAGAAATAAAGAGGCGTGATCACTATAAAACAATTGATACAGAAAGGGCTTTACATTTAGTACGTCATTGCTCAGTTTTTCATACTCATCATCCTAATGAGCTTACAATTAATAACACTACTAAAACTGCTGCAGAAGTTGCGGGTATGATTATTAGACATATTGAAAAAATCATGGAAAAAAAGCAAGGAAATTAAATGGCTATTTTTTTATCTTTAATAACAGTAACAAATTTCTGATTTAACTTTGGGTCAAAATACTTGAAGATAAAATTTTTTGGGAAAAGACTGGACTACTTGGAAAGAAATACGACTTGAGTTATTAAAATTACAAAACTAATCTTTTGGAAGCTCCTGTGAAGAAGAGTCAATGCCATAAAAAAAGAACAAGAATTTCGCTATCTGTGTGGTTAATGCTTTTAACATTCAACTCAAATATAAATGCTGAACCGAGGACTTCAACTGAGATAAATGAAGCTAGAGTTATTGGTCTTGTCAAAAAGGTGGAAAAATACATCAAAGAGTATGGCAATGAAAGAGCAATTGCTACGTTTAAAAAAAACAAGACCGATATTTTTATGGCTGATTATAACGGAGTATTTTTTGTTTCTCCGCTACATCCTGAACTGATTGGTAACAGCCAGTTCAACTATAGAGATGCTTCAGGAACTCTAGTCGTTCAAGAGGAAATCAATAAAGCCAAAGCTGGTGGGGGTTGGCTTAAAGGACGCTGGAGGCAAAATCCTCAAACAGATAATTATGAGTGTAGGAAAATCTATATTAGGCCTATACCGGGTAATTATTTTATTGGCTCTTGGTACCATTACGCATCTGATAAACCAGGAATATGTTCGTATTAGTTAATATAATTAATTCGTATTAGTTAATATAATTAATAAGAATCAAAAATGTTGATGTCGAGACCAGATCTTAAAAGTCTCTTGAAAGTATGTGAGGATAATGCCATGGATTATACACATCTGGTTAATGAACTGAACAAACGCTACTACATTCGATCTTTATCGTTTACATGTTGCCATTAGCAATGAATTAGAAAATCCTAGACGTATTTTAAGTATCAAACAAAAATTACGAATAGGTATGGAACTGAGTTATTTCTACCATATTGAAAATAGATTAGTAAATGCCAAATTACTTGAAATGCGGCCAAAGAATGTAGTTGTGCTTGATCATGAGAAAAATAAACGCTTTGTTATCCCTTATTATATGCTCAATGTTGATGGCATCGATATCCAGATTTATGAATCTAAAAATAATGATATTTTAACCGCTAATACACTTAAGGTGGGTGATTGTGTTGGATTCAATAAAGAGGGTGAAAGTATCGTTGGTATTATTAAAAGAATTAATCATAAAACAGTGACCCTAGAAACAAACTCCGGCCATCAATGGCGAGTTGCCTACTCTTTCTTATACAGAGTTTATGATGCAGAAAAAGTTACACACACGCTATCAGGTCACGCGCATCCTAATATCCATGACTGTAACAATGATAAATAATATTCTCTAGCTTAGATAAAATTTTTTTACCTCGTTGTTTTTCACGGTCGTGGATATACATACTACGACCTCGAAAATCGCAAAATTAATAAATCTGATTGCAACCTCGTGAAGTAAGAAAGTGTACATTCAAAATTTTCTGCTCTCGATCTATTGAATAAAAGATTAAGGTAGTAAAAAGAAATAATGGTACTCCAATCAAGAAAGTTAAAAGATAATAAGAAATTTCAACCTATTCCCATGGATGATGGAGATGAATTTTATCCAAATGGTTTTTTGAATTTAACATCACCAAACTTTTGACTTTTATCAAAGCTAATCCGAATATTTTTCAGGGAAGAAGTCTTGGTAACAGCAGTCAGAGCATTCCCTTCTGATAACTTGAACGTATCAACCATACGAGTTGCTAATATTGCTGTACCAATTATTTTAGCTGAAATTGCTCCTGATAGATTTAATGTCATTGATGGAAATCATCGCCTAGAAAGAGCTTGTCTGGATGGAGTCAGCAAAATCCTTGCATATAGAGTGCGCTCTGAACAACATGTTATTTTCCTAACCTCAGAAAACGCATATAAGGAATATATCAAATACTGGAATGCAAAAATTAAGGAGTATACATTCTCAACTATTTTCGTGCCAACTGCTTGATAGTGAGTGCAAAAGCAGAATTGATCTACAAGGTTTTCAGCATGCTACTTTTAAAAAATCTTCTCAACTTTGAAGGGTACGAAAACCTACGCCATCAAAAAAAATCAACGCCTGAATTTCGGCGACATCTTATCTATTCGCTCTCTATAATAGCAATGTCAAAAATCGAACTACCTAACAGAGATAGACATGATTACAGCTGAAAGAAACAGAGAATACTATCAAGCACTGCTAGCTAAAAACACAGAATATGAAGGTATTTTCTATGTGGGCGTGAAAACAACTGGTGTGTTTTGTCGCCCGACTTGTCCAGCAAGAAAACCAAAATTTGAACATTGTGAATTCTTTGAAACCGCTCAGCAAGCACTACTAGCTTCGTTTCGGCCTTGTAAGCGTTGTCGTCCCTTATCACATCCTAACCAGGTTTCAAAACTTATCCAAACCTTAGTAGAAGCTGTTGAGGCAAACCCCGAGAAGCGCTGGAGAAATAGTGATTTCCAGGAATTATCAATTGACGCTTCTACAGCTCGTCGCCAATTCAAAAAACGTTTTGGCATGACTTTTGTTGAATACGCAAGAGCACGTCGCATGGGATTAGCCATGAAACAAATTAGGGCAGGAGAAGCAGTAATCGAGGCACAACTTGCAACGGGGTATGAATCCAGTAGTGGGTTTAGAGATGCATTTACTCGCATCATGGGTGCAGCTCCCACTAAGTCAGGACAAAACCATCTATTAAAAGCTGCCTGGTTGGATACCCCATTAGGTCCAATGATAGCCATCGCAGATGAGAAATATCTTTATCTTTTAGAATTCATAGATCGGCGTGGTTTGGAAAGAGAGGTTGAAAGATTTCGGCAGAAAACAAAATCGGCTGTCATACCGGGAATGACGCCCGTGATTCATTTGATTGAAACAGAACTCAAAGCTTATTTTAAAGGGAATTTAAAGAAATTTAAAACCCCCCTATTTTTTCTGAGCTCTCCTTTTCAAAAGCAGGTCTGGGAAGAATTAATAAAAATCCCTTATGGTGAAACGCGGTCTTATTCCGATATCGCCAAAGCAATTGGGAAAGCATCGGCTAATCGTGCTACAGCATCAGCCAATGGCGCAAACCAACTTGCTCTTATCGTTCCTTGTCATCGGGTCATTAATATCAATGGTGACCTAGGCGGTTACGGTGGTGGTTTAGCACGCAAACAATGGCTTATTAATCACGAAAAAAGGAACAGTACATGAACACTCAAATTGAACGCGCTAAAGTATTAAAAAATCTTCATATCAAAGGCGATCCATTAATCCTATTTAATGTTTGGGATGCTGGCAGTGCGAAGGCTGTTCAAGCCAGCGGTGCAAATGTTATTGCGACCAGTAGTTGGGCAGTGGCAGCTGCACATGGCTATGCCGATGGAGAACAACTCCCTTTTAATTCAGTGATAGCCAATCTTAAACAGATTATTGCCAGTAGCGATCTACCCGTAACCCTTGACTTTGAGGGTGGTTACGGACAAAGCACAGCTGCACTGCAAAGCAACATTGCCAAAGTTATTAAGGCAGGTGCTGTAGGTATAAATTTTGAAGATCAGATCGTGGGTGGCGAGGGTCTGTATTCAATTGAAGAACAATGTGTGCGTATTAAGGCAATAATGACAACCGCTGATGAAATGTCGATTCCTCTCTTCATCAATGCGCGAACGGATATATTCTTTAAAATCAATCCTGCTAATCATAATGATAGTCACTTGGAAGAAGCTATAAGTCGTGCTGATGCCTATGCTAAAGCAGGGGCCAGCGGATTTTTCGTTCCTGGGTTAAAAGATACTGTCATCATTCAAAAATTAACTACGCTTTCCCCGCTTCCTATCAATATAATGGTAACGTCTGATACCCCTACGCTAAAACAATTGGCAGCATTCGGTATTGCCCGCATTAGCTATGGGCCTGGGCCTTATCGTCAGATGATGGATGCATTGCAGGAGGCAGGGCGGAAAGCACTCTTACTCGATTCATGATGATGAAAATGTTTTAATGCATTAATAGTCAGATTACAGTTAAGTAAGAAAATCCATTAACCTACGAGCAATTTTTATGTTGCATGTTTATATTCCGTTTATATTGGCTTCATTGACGCTTAATTTACTTCCTGGCCCTGATATGATCTATATTATGGCTCGGACAATTTCTCATGGTCAACGTGCTGGCATGCTTTCTGTATTCGGAATTTCAACGGGTTTACTATTCCATACAATGGCAGCAGCTTCGGGTCTGTCTTTGATATTGCTGAGCTCATTTACTTTTTTTCAGATAATTAAATATATAGGTGTCATATATTTGATTTACTTAGGTCTAAGATTAGTATTTTTTACCTCATCGCTGCATCTTCATAAATCAGATTTCAGTGCAATCAGTAGTAAAAAAATATATCAGCAAGGTTTTCTAACTAATATCTTAAATCCAAAAGTGGCTATCTTCTTTCTTGCATTTCTACCTCAGTTTGTACAGCAAAATAATAATACGTTCATTCAAGTCGTTATTTTAGGGGTTCTGTTTATCATAACAGGAACATTGGTCAATACTTTTGTTGTGCTCTTTTGTTCAACTTTTAAAAAATATTTAGTTACGAATGAACTTGGACAGAAACTCCTGCAAAAAATAACGGGGATGGTATTAATCGGTATTGGATTGAAAATTGCAACATATCGGTATGAAAGCTTATGAAATATCTATACGAAAGCCGTGACTAAATACAATCTCATTAAATCGATCTGCCTAGCATGCTATTATTGCAAGATTGCTGGTGCAAATCGCTAGAAAATTATGGTGGACCACAGTTTGAACGCCTTTAACGTTACTCCCTATGAAGAGATCAATAAAATATTAAACCATTTATCGAGTGAGATTAAAAATCACTTAGGTGAAAATTCAATAGGGATATATTTATTTGGCTCTTTGGCTTATGGTGATTTTAACCTTGGGAGCAGTGATATTGATCTAGTTGTGATCACTCAGACTCCTATCGGGCCTACTGAGCTTGCATTAGTTAGAAAAATGCATAATCAAATAGGCGAGTGTTATCCAAAATGGCACGAACGATTGGAATGTTCTTACACTCCCATTGATATGCTTAGTAACATAATGCCTCCAAAAGAGCCCCGTCCTTATTATGGCGGTGGAATTTTTTACGATGAGGCTCCTTATGGAAATGAATGGATTATTAACAATTATTTATTATTCGAAAGCAGCATCGCACTATTAGGCCCTCCTTTTAAAACATTGTGCCATCCTATCGAGATTATCGAAGTCCAAAAAGCCTGTATTCGGGATTTATTTCAAGAGTGGGAACCTAAGATGAGAGACGATGAGTGGTTGAATAACAGCCACTACCAATCTTATCTTATTTTGAATCTTTGTCGTATTTTGTATACCGTTTTCTGTAAAGCTACCGCGAGTAAAAAAATTTCATCAGAATGGGTGAAAGATCAATTTGGATCTCCTTGGAATCATTTGATTGAAGTCGCACAAAATTGGCAGTATGGAAAAACGATGCCTGAAAAAGAAAATACAATTAACTTTATAAAGTTTGTCATTGAAAAAATTAAACAAACGGAACTCTATCAAACAACTTATCACAATATTTAATGTGATTTCACGGGGAATCGGATGAATACTTCAAGCGCTGCAACACTAACCTTAAGACACTTCCTGCTGAATCTGGTCAAGCCCTATAAAGGACTGCTTTCGGTCATGGCATTAGTGGGGTTGCTCTGGGCTTTTATCAATACTTTCTTACCTTACACACTAAAACTGATTATTGATAGAGTAGTTGGCTTTGCGGGAGATAAGTCAGTTGTTTTTGGCGCAGCGCTGCCATTTGTTTTGGGGTATATCTCTCTTTGGGTTGGTCTTTGTGCGATCATGCGGCTTTTAGATTGGGCCAAATTAAAATTATTCCCTACACTTCGAGAAAATATCCTATCCGGGATGTTTAATTATCTCAACCAACATTCATATCATTATTTTCAAAATAATTTCGCCGGAAGTTTGATCAATAAGATTGCAGATATGCAAAGTGGTGTGATCGATATTCTAAATACACTTGATGATTTGTATGCTCAAACTCTGGGATTATGCGTCGCTCTGATTACCTTACTCTTTATCCATCCTATATTTTCAGTGATTCTCTTCGGTTGGGTGGCGACTTTTTTACTGATTACATTTCTTTTTCTAAAACCGATTCAACAGCTTTCCAGTGATTTTGCAGCAAGTCGGGCAACTGTAGTTGGAAAAATGGTGGATAGTATCAGCAACATTGTCAATGTCAGGTTATTTGCCAGACATTTTGATGAGAACCAATATATTCATCGTAGTGTTAAAGATGCCGTGCAAAAAGATAGAGTCATGCAATCGAAGATTATCAAAATGCGTTTATTTTGGGACCTTAGTGCCATCGCTTTATTAAGCTTAAATCTTTTCATGCTGGTTTATATGTATAGTAAAAATCAAGTTACGGTGGGTGATTTTGCGTTTGTTATTTCTCTATCCATTAGTGTCTTATGGAATTTGTGGTTCTTGGCTAGCCAGTTTGTCTCTTTTTCTGAACAGGTAGGGCAGTGCCAACAATCACTTTCTATCCTCTCACTTCCCCATGAGATCGTGGATGCACCTCATGCCAAACCGCTTACCGTTACCCAAGGAGAAATTAAATTCAAAGATGTGACCTTTCACTACGGAGAAGGTGCTCATTTATTTAAAAATAAAAATATAGTGATTGAAGCAGGACAAAAGGTAGGGTTGGTCGGCTTTTCAGGCAGTGGCAAGAGCACTTTCGTTAATTTAATTCTTCGTCTTTTTGAAGTGGAGTCTGGTGAAATTACCATAGATGACCAGAATATCAATCAGGTCACGCAAACCTCATTACGGGAAAAAATTGCATTAATACCTCAAGACATCACCCTTTTTCATCGCAGCTTAATGGAAAATATACATTTTGGGGATCCTAATGCTAGTGAGAATGAACTCATTGAAGCATCGAAGAAGGCCCATTGCCATGAGTTTATCACTCAACTAACGGAAGGTTATCAGTCAATGGTGGGAGAGCGGGGTATTAAGTTATCTGGCGGTCAACGCCAACGTATCGCCATTGCGAGAGCCATGCTAAAAAATGCCCCGATATTAATTTTGGACGAAGCAACCTCCTCTTTGGACTCAGTTACTGAAAAATATATTCAAGAAGCACTGGCTATTCTAATGGAAGGAAAGACAACGATCGTTATCGCCCATCGTTTATCGACACTTTCCAAAATGGATAGGATTTTAGTATTTGATAACGGTAGAATTATCGAGGATGGCACACATGAGTCTCTTCTGGCTAAAGAAGGGCATTATGCGAGAATGTGGAAAATGCAGGCTGGAGGATTTTTGCCAGAAACAGCTCGATCTGATATTTAAAATGGTTAGAACTGACCAGTCAGTTGTTAGAAGTTGCTTTACAACTGGTTACATAGACGAAAGTAATTAATTAAGTTGAAAGAAAAGTTGATGCTAAAGCAACGTGACGAAAAAACGATGTTAGAACTCATTATTCGTATTGCGGAAGAAGATGATCGAATAAGAGCAGCGATTATGAATGGCTCACGAGTGAGTCCCAGCGCAAAGCAAGATATTTTTCAGGATTATGATATTGTTTATATTGTGACAGAGGTTGAATCTTTTGTTAAAGACCAGACATGGACTGCACAATTTGGTGAAATGCTGATTATGCAAACACCAGATGAGATGGATGGTCACTGGCCTAGATCCAAGGATCGATTTGCCTTCTTGATGCAATTTACAGATGGCAATCGAATAGATTTAACTTTGTTGGAAGTAAAAAGATTATCCGCGATGCCTCGAGACAGCCAAAGTATTTTACTGCTTGATAAGCATAATATCGTTCCGCCTTTTGATGCTCCTTCCGATAAGGATTACTTACCGAAGCCTCCTTCTGCTAAGGAATTTGCGAATTGCTGTAATGAATTTTTATGGGTATCGACCTATGTTGCAAAAGGAATTGGCAGAAAAGAACTTACCTATGCTAAGTATGTTGCAGAACAGATCGTGAAGGAGGAATTAATTAAATTGCTGATTTGGTATGCTGCAATTCGAACAAACCATCAGAAAGTGATTGGGAAGTTTGGTAAAAATCTTCAGGAATGCCTTGAGCCAGAACTGTGGAATGAATTTAAGAAGACTTATACCGATGCCGATTATGAGAATATGTGGCAGGAATTATTTAAAATGTGTGAGATTTTTAATAAGATCGCTTCAAGCGTTGCCAAGCACTATGGTTTTTCATTAAACCAAACTGAGTATAAGAATGTGGTTAACTATTTACACGAAGTAAGGGCTATTACTCAATAAAACTTAATTTTTTCTTTTTCCATTAAAATATTCATTTTCCCTATTGACCCTGACACGATGTCATACCCTATCCTCACTATCGAAAGGAGCCTGAAATGACAGAGTGGCGCATCAAAGAGATCAGTGATATGACGAATATCTCAATTCGTATGCTAAGGCATTACGATAAAATAGGCCTATTAAAGCCGTCATATCGTTCATCTAATGGGTATCGTTATTATACCGAGCAAGATTTGGCGACATTGCAGCAGATTATCGCCTTAAAGTATTTTGGTTTTAACTTAAGTACCATTAAGACGATACTCCAAAAAAGCGACAACATCTATGCTCATCTCCAAGCACAACAGCAAGTGCTCAAAAGGCAAGCGGCTCATTTGCAGCAAGTAACCGATGCGCTTGGGGGAATTCTAAAGGGTATCTCGCCAACTGAGGCTCCTAATTGGAAAGACCTAATCACATTAATTAAGGGGTATCATATGTCAGAAGCATTAAGAGACAAATTAAAGAAAACATGGGCAGGGGAGGCCTTAACCGAATCACAATTTGAGGATTACTTATTTCTTTACGAGCAGTTTCCCGAAGAATTTATGGCTAGGGATAAACTCATTGAACAATTAAATAATAAAGAATTAGGTGATCCCGCGGGCCCTGAAGGAGAGAAGGTTGCTGCTTTTATGCATAACCTTGCCAAAAAAATGAAAGCTTTATTCACACAACAAGTGAAATTAAGTTCCAGTCTTCTTGAGAGTATAAAATCTGGCACGTTAACGCACTTCGAGATAACACCAGAAGGAACCTTATGGATGTGTCGTGCCACGCTTTCATATTGGTTAAAACGTTGGGATGCTTTGTATACTTCTATCGTAGATCATTTAAGCGCTGACCCTGAAAGCGAAATAGGAAAAAAGATCGCCAACGAATGGACAGGCTTGACAGATGATTTCATGTCTGTCGGTTCAAGGCCAATGATGACAGGTATTATGATATGGCAAGAACTTGCCAGGCAGCAGCATGAGTTAAAGGACCTAACCACGATGCCTTCTCCTCAAGAGATGGTTAAACAGTTTCATATTAAACTCTTGTTCAATTCGGAAGCAGCCAGTTGGATTAGCAGAGCATTAGAGGTGCATGCCCAGTAATTTTTTTGTAGCTCCTGCATATTGTAGGAGCTAAATTATTTTGCTGTGAATGTTTAGTTTTCTCAATACTAATGGAAAGTTAGAAAGATGGTAGTGATTATTGTAACAATTAGCCTTCTGTTATTATATTTACTACATAGGCTTTGTTTGTTGTTGGAGCAAAAAGGTTTGCTGTATTATCGGCATAAAAAACCTGAGGGCGGCATTTTGGGCAATGCTCTTCAAGAATTGCAGTGCTTTTTAAATCAAAGCTCTCGTCATGTAGTTGAGGTAAAACACCATAAGCTTAATGTAATGCAGAGTTTAGATAACGACAAAAAATCAAATAAGAGACATTGCTGAGCATAAAACGTTTTTACGGTAAATAAATGATAAATTTCTGGGTAGAAAATAATGGGTCGTTCCGATAATAATTACGATGATATTGCTGCCGGCTTTGCGCAAATGCGAGATGAGTTTTATCGGGAGAAAAAATACCTGGATTTATTCATCAAGGAATTACCTCCAAAGGCACATATTCTAGATGTAGGATGCGGGTCGGGTCATCCTATTGCAAATTATTTAATCAGCAATGGATTAGACGTCACCGGAATTGATGCTTCAAAAGAATTGTTAAAAATAGCGAAGATTAAATGCCCTAAGATGAAAACTATGCTGGGTGATATGAGGACCATTTTGCTACAACAGCAATTCGATGGCGTTCTCGAATGGTGGAACCTTTTTCATGTTCCGAAATCAGATCATGAAAAAATGATTTCTCGCTTTGCAAGTTGGCTTAGAACGGGTGGTATTTTGGAATTCACCACTGGAGATGAGGCGTATGAAGACACTAGCAGTAATATGCTAAATCACCCATTAAGCTTTTATAGTCTTGCACCTGCGATCTATGAGAAATACCTCAAAGAGAATGGGTTTAAAATTCTATTAAGAAAAAATGATCAGCCACAACATTTGGTGTGGATAGCGAAGAAAGAGGTATAATCTGGATATTAATGACTGCTTTGAATGGACAATATAATCATAAATTTTTGCAAATAGCTTTTATTACCTCTCGTAACCACTGATGTGCCGGATCATTCTGATCTTTTGAATGCCAATATAAATTAGCGTGATATTTCTTTAGTTTGTAAGGAGTGTCTCGGACAACAAGACCTAATGATTCCAGAAAGGGTTTTGCAAGGCCTTCAACCGTATTGGTCATGAGTAACGTCCCAGGTAATGATTGAAGCGCAATAAGGGTATGAGGAGTCATCAGCCTCACCTCAGGATGATGCCCTTGCTCTTGAAGCATGTCGAAAATGAAATTTTTTTCAGGTTGTCCTTCTAATGCCACAAAAACTTGAGGATATTTGAGAAATTCTTTGAGTGGTAATTTGCTTAACCTCATGGCAGGGTGGTTTTTATCTGCTGCAATAATTCCTCTATCGGAAAATAGGGAAGTCATTTTTAAGCTAAGAGGTGCTTTTGTAAAATCACCGATAGCCATGTCAATTACATAATCATCGAAGACTTGAGTGCTATCTAAGTAATTCACAGCATGCTGAACAATTTTGATGAACGGTGCGACCGATGCAAGGTGCTGCATGAGCTTAGGTAGCACCCTATAAGCAATGTAATCTGACATGCCGATATGAAAGGTCTTTGTACTCGTCTCGGGGTAAAAAGGGATATGGGCTAAGAACACTTTTTCTGCCTGATATAGTGCTTCTTGAGCAGGTTGTAGAAGTGTTTTAGCAAAGACAGTCAATGTCATTCTGCTGCCTTGGCTTCGGATCAATAATTCGTCCTGAAATAACTCGCGTAGCTGCTTGAGGCTTAGGCTGGTGGCAGATTGGGTCAGCCCCAGCAAATTGGCAGCCTTTGAGACATTTTGCTCTCTTAAGAGAGCTACTAATGGTCGTAACAGGTTTAAGTTAAGTTTTGAAATATTAGTCATACTTATATTCTATATAAAAATTATTAATTTTACTCATGAATCTTCATCAATGTAAAATATACTAAATTTACAAATTTACTAGCGAGGTATGTATGATAAGGCACACTATTTTATTCAAGACAAAGCCAACTGTTTCGAAGAAAGTTATGGATGATCTGGTAGTTCAATTATGGGGGCTTAAAAAATACATTCCCGGTATGATCTCTGTAGTAGGAGGGCAATGCGAATTCCATGAGGCTTCTCCTGCGACTTCGTTCAGTCACGGATTTTCTATTGATTTTAACGACCAGAAAGCGCTAGATTCCTTTTTCGAAGATAGCATTACTCATTCTGTGAAAGACAGCATTCTCGAGATTGCAGAGGGGGGAGATAAGGTTATTATCGGATTTAATTTCAAGGGGTAAGTTGTTATGGCGCAGTTTTTTATTTACCTTTGGATTTGACTTATTCGTTTAAGCTCACCCTTTCCTACCTTTTTTAAATTAACTTTTTGGATGATTCTTTTTGTCGTTAATATGCAGAAATCGCATTTCACACAGTTCTTTAAAGAGCTCATTCAAGGAATTTCGCCAACAGATATAATTATGACCAGCTATAAACTCGTGAAAAAAAACTTTTATCCCTCGTTTAACCATATAGTTAACCAAATGTTTATTAGACTGGTTTATAGAGATGGCTTTGAGTATCATTATCTGCAAACTCGCATGCCAGTGGGACATTTTCATAAAACCCAGCTTCCATTAAAAATAAACGCTCTGCCTTCATTGAAATAAAATCGTCAACTAGCTTCTCCAGCACACTTTTTTCTATCGACCATAAAGCTGATGACTGAGTAATAACGCCAAAGATTTTTGGATAAGTAAGTCCTGTATATAAAGCAGCAAGTCCGGCTTTTTACTCATTATATTAGGCTTATTTCATTTACCTGCTTAGAATGAACTGTTCTTTATTCTCGTATACGTAGCAGGGGCACCACCAAGTTAAATGGCTCGGGTTTCTGAGGTTTTAAAGTTAGCAATCTAAGAGAAAATTTTTGGCACCTTGTGAGAAATACTTCTGTTATTAGATGGGATGGTTTTCTTGATGAGTGGTGGTATGATCAGGATGTTTATGCTTTTCTCTTAATATTTGAAGCGGTAAGCGCTATGGTAAGTTGATTACTCTATTAACGAAGCTATACCTAGTTTCGGAACAGATAAAAACCCCATTGATAAATTCAGCAAGTGTAGAGGTATCAGAATGAAGAAAATAATTGATAAATATTTTAATCAGATTGATTTAGTACAGATTCCTGTAAACACCCTTTCTAGTGAGGAAAAACTAATTTACTTAAGCAAAATTTATCTTAAACATCATTTAAAATTTGCTTATAGCAATTTTGCCTTACGTCGGATCAGCCAGCAGCATCCAGTCCAACGTGAATCTTTAGCCTTATCGAGCTACCAGCAGCTGCTGTCTTCTCATCATGGCTATTGTTTGGAAAATGGGCAGTTATTGTTTGTGATATTGCAAAGTTTGGGTTATGAGGTCCACCGGTGTCTGGCAAGAGTATTAAATGGTTTAAGAATTAACTCCAAAGAGCTGCTAAGTTTACCTGCGACACACATGATTTTAGTAGTAACAATACATGGAGAGCGATTTTATCTCGATCCAGGTCTTGGACCTTGTAGCCCTCGATTTCCTATCAGGGTTGATAGCAATGGCGAAATTCTGAAGCAACAGTATGATCAATTTAGGTTTTATTTCTCAGAAGGGATTTATGTATTAGAACGTTTACAAGCGGGTAACTGGGTACAGCTTATTCAAACAGATTTAAAACAGATAGATGATAAACAATTTGCACTGACCATGCTTAAACTTGAGAGATTTCCGAATACGATAGGAATTCGAGATAGCAAAACGGTAGTGGGGAAAATCACACCCAACGGCTCTAAAACGTTATTTTGGGATAATCTTTCCAATAAAATAACTTATTCTGAAGAAGATAACGGTGAATATAAAAAAGAAGTTCTGAATAATGATAATCCTGTTCATAAATTAGAAACTGATTTTGCATTAAAGGGTATTACTAAAACAATGCTACAGAAAATGTGCACTGATAGTAAATTCCCCGTGCCTAATAGAAGGTGGAGTATCGGGCCAGATTTCTCTGAGAAAGAATTAGAAGAAATGTCTCTTAATTTAAAATTGTAAGAAGGTGATGGTGGCTTGACATGTATTTAATGAGGAAAATTATATGAAAGATGTCGTAGCTTGCTCTGATACAAATTGCAACAAAAATCAGATATTAGAAGAACTGAAGAGTCGCGAGCCTATTTTCCATCACCCCGATAAGTTTGGCAAAGCTGAACGAGATATTCTAAATCAGATGTGTGAAGAATTTTGGGAGGTTGGTGCATCTGGAAACGTCTATACCAAGCAAGATGTCATAAATACATTATTAGAGCGCTATAATGACCCAGAGTATCAGGATATTTGGGAAACAAAAGATTTTCAGTCTACTAAAATAGACGAAAATAATTATTTGCTTACTTACGTTCTCATTCAAAATAAAACCAGAGTCACAAGACGCAGTACCATTTGGCGTAAATGTAATAGCGAGTGGAAAATACTGTATCATCAATGCACAATTGTTGAGAGTGAAATAAATTCTATTATGAATAATGGCCCTGTCAGAGAATCAGAGCAAAAACTCTAGAGTTGTTTAATGATGATATCTAAAAAAAATGAAATCAAACTGCTTGTTGACTGCCAATGGCATTTGCCGTCTCTTGCAAAACTTTGGTACGAAGAAATCAGTCGCCATTGGGTGCCTGATTCTTCCATTGAAAAAGCTGAACAGAAATTAGCCTCCCATTTGAATAGGGATAATATGCCTATGGCTTTCGTAGCACTTCATAATGATAAGCCGATAGGCATGGTCTGTTTACGTGAAAATGATGGCATTCGACCTTTTGATACTCCCTGGTTAGGCAGTCTGGTTGTCGATCCAAGTTATCGAGGATGTCAATTAGGTGAAATACTTATTAACACAGTGAAACATGAAGCAAAGAAATTAGGTCATCAGATGCTATATCTACTCGCATTCGACCGAACGATTCCTAAGTGGTATAAGCGATTAGGATGGACTCAAATCGGTAACGATGAGCTTTTTGGTCATTGTGTAACGGTAATGAGTATTAATTTATGAGATACCTATTGATTGTCCTGAATTTCCTTCTGCAATTTACTGAGTGCTAAACCAGCTATAGAATTTGACATCAGCAACCTAAGAAAGACAAAGCGATAACAAAAACCGCAACGGGCAGCGCATTTAGAAGTTACAGCGAGGGCACTATATGCAACAGGAATTTAAAGAGTTTGAACGCAACGCGTGGCAAAATGCTGTCGATCACTATGATGCATCATTTAGTCATCTGACACAGCAGGTTATTCCTTCCATGCTTGATGTTCTCAATGTTGAACAGGGGACGTGTTTGTTAGATGTAGCATGTGGCCCAGGACATCTAACAGCATTAGCAGCACAACGGGGTGCCAATGCAATTGGAGTTGATTTTTCATCTCAAATGATTGCGCGGGCAAAACATCTTCATCCCACCATAGAATTTTATGAGGGGGATGCTGAGAATCTTGAAGAATACCCAGACAATACTTTCGATGCAGTAGCGATGAATTTCGGTATTTTGCATCTTGGTCAGCCGGAAAGTGCGCTAAGAGAGATACACCGGGTTTTGAAACCAAATGGTCGGGTAGCATTTACCGTATGGTCTCTTCCTAAAGATGCAGTAGGCTTTGAGATCATCCTTAAAGCCATCGAAGTCTATGGTGATCCGAGCGCGGAAATTCCGCCAGCCCCACCGCTTTTCTATTTTAGCGATCCGAATAATTGTCGGGATACCTTTATTAGCTGCGGGTTTGCAAGCCCACAGACTCAGATAATCAACCAATCTTGGGAACTCAATTCACCTGATGCGCTCTTCGAAGCCTTTCTAAAGGGCACCGCTCGGACAGGTGGCCTACTTAAATTGCAATCCTCGGAACGGTTGGAACAGATACGTAATGCAACTTGTCATTCTGTCGATAGCTATAATAGACAGGGCAAAGTGATCCTTCCAATGCCTGCTCATTTAGCATGGGCAATCAAGAAATGAAAGATAACTTAATATTAATTTTTGCACCCAGGGTAATCAATGCTTGATATGCATTTGTTCTCAGAATGTCATTGCACAGCAGTTAGTATAGAGAACTTGCTTATGTATATGGAAATTGTATAGAGGGTATTATAATGAGCGTTTCACCAGTGATTCAATGGGGGGAAAATTTCATCAAAAAATTTTGCCTCCAAGGTTGTGAACGGATTTTAGATATTGGTTGTCGTCAGGGTCAATTGAGTAAGCATTTGGCAAAAAGATATCAGCGATCTTATTTTGTTGCTATAGATAATATGATTGATGAGATACGAGCATGCAAGCAAAATCAACTATCAAATTTGAATTTTGAACTACAAGATGGCCTATCATTAAGTTGCACAAACTATTATGATGCGATTGTAAGTTTCAGTTGCCTACACTGGATTAAAGATAAAAGAAAAGTTTTGAGCAATATTTATCGTGCTTTAAAACCAGGTGGCAAAGTTTATTTGCAATTTTTTGCAAGTCACGGTCGTCCCAAAAATGATAGGTTTCTGTATCAAGTCGCTTCTTCACCAAAGTGGAAAGGCTATTTTATAGGATTTGCACCTGATTACAGTGAAATCAGCGCACCAGAACTGTGTTTGCTGTTAGAAAATCTCGGCTTCGTTATCCATAAATTCGAATTCGTGACCTATGAGAGTACTTTTGAGAATGGTGAAATGCTTCACTATTGGTTGAAGAGTTGGGCCTCACATAAAAATCGTATTCCAGTTTCTAAACAAGATCATTTTTTGCATGAAACAGTACATTCTTATCTAAACTATAATCACTATTCCGAAGATGAAAGTTTTTCCTATTATGAATGTTTACTAGAAATAGTTTGTGAAAAAAAATTGCTACTCAAGACGAGTTATTGCCTACACAAACCTTTTGCCAGTACGACCAGGTTGAATTTACTCCTCGTCAGATAGAAGTTTTGAAATATTATCTAAGGGGAAATTCTGCCAAAGAAATTGCAGTACTAATATCTACTTCAGCTAAAACAGTTGAATTTCATCTGGCAAATATCAAAGAAAAATTAAATTGCTATCGTCGATCAGAAATTTATCAAGCAGCACTTTCCTCTGGTTTCATTCGTTTGTTATTTTAAAGGGTTTAGTAACTTTTTGCTGCATAACAAAACAATGCTCGTTAACGATTTAAAAAAGGTAAGAAGATTCTATTGAAAAGTCAGGCTATAGAAATAAGATTATTCGATAAAAGATTATTCACACGATGTAGCTCACTTAGACTCTACTTCATATTATTTATTAAATATTTATATATAACTATCACAATTTAGCAATTGACCCATTTTTCACATAAGCTGTCTGTTTTCTTCAGCAAACTAGTAATTTTCCTAGTTAACTGAACAGAAGTTGAAGTTTATAGTCCGATTAGTCTTAAAAAATTAATGAGGAAACCATGTTCGAAAATAAGAAAAGTGAAATACCACATTTTCCCGAAGCTAAAAAACATATACTAAAAGAAATCTTTGAAATATCTCCTGATGGCCCGCTTAAGGGCATTATGGTTGTTGAAATTGGGCAGCACGTTTCGGGGCCAATGGTCGGCGAGAGGTTGGCAAGGAAAGGCGCCTTTGTCGTGAAAATAGAACCACCAAACATTGGTGATCCTGCCCGTCACTACCTTTCGAAGGAAACGTTTAACTCTTTAAATGCAAGTAAATTAAGTATTACCCTTGGAAAGCAGGAAGCGCAGCTGTATCAGGAAATTCTATCCCTTACAGATGTTATTATTGATAATAGATCACCTGAAGCTAAAGGGAATGATATTACGTTGAATAATTTTTTAAAGTCAACAGATAAGCCACGTCCCGTAATTTTTTGCTCCATTATTGGCTATGAGGGAGAAGAATATAGACATCTTTTAGCGTTAGATGTGTCGGTTCAAGCTGCAACAGGTATGGCCAGTGTCAATGGTAGTGCGCCTAACGAACCATTAAAAGTTGGCTTTGTTGTATTAGATGAAGCAACTGCTATGGAAGCATCAGATCTAATTGTTTCTCATCTATTCTCGCTATCACGCGGTAGAAAGATTCCCAACCAAAGTGCTAATGTGATTTTTTTGCAGATAAGTATGGCTAACATTGCTGCCTATTTGATGACTGGACAATACTTGAGTTGTCTTAAGCTAAATAGAGAGCCAGTTCGTCATGGTAATCGTGATAATTGGTTGGCTCCGTTTTCTTTTTATCAAACTAAAGATAACATGATTTCATTGGCAATTGTTAATGAAGAACAATATAAGCGTTTGTGCCTTGATGTTTTAAAGGACCAAAAACTTTATTATAAATATCCTACGAATGAATCCAGGATGAAAAATATTGAGGAGTTTCAATCAGCGCTGGAAAACATCTTAAAAACTGACACTACTGCAAATTGGCTTGACAAATGTGAATATTGTAAAGTCCCTGCCAGTAAAGTTAATACCGTTGGTGAAGCGTTACAGCAATCATTTGCAACAAATTTTTTTACTCATACCACTAATGGTACGACGGTGATCGCTAATCCTTATAAATCATCACTTTTTACGGACAATACTTTACATGAAGCACCATTATTGAATCAGCACCACACGCCAATTCGGGTACTAATAGAGAAATTTAATTCAATCAGGAAAGATTGGAAAATGGTTGGTTTTCAGCAACTATATGATGCTGTTTTCAATTCAGAGAATAATATAAAATTTGAGGTAGAAGACGAAGTGTTTGCACTCCGAGGAAAATTATAACTTATTAACTAATGTAAAAATTCATGACCCAATTAATTCAGCTTAGAGCTAAGGGTGGCATTGTTTTGAAGTTGTTATACGAGACGGACGCAGCCAAAATGCAATCGATTAAGAGAACCTTCCTGATGCACTCTTATCCATAGGATAAGGCTATAGCGAGTTTAATTGGGTCCTTTAGAAATCAACTACACCCATTACCCTAAAATTAATGTAAATCAGATGCTTTGGGAGACAATCTACTAGGAAAAATTCGGACTGATATAGATAATTGTGTAATACAGCCGAATAGTCAAAGCTTAATTATGAGTGAGAGAAAAATGCTTTTCCCGATCTATTACGTAGATGCTTTTACAGAAAAAACTTTTAGAGGTAATCCTGACACCTTTGCCTTCTCGTGAACTGGCTTCCTGATACGACACTACAAGCCGTTGCTAGGGAGCAGCATTTGGCAACTGCATTTCTACTGATAATGAAAACAATTCTCGATTCGCTGGTTTATCATTCCAATGAAAAATTTTTATCACTTACCTGCAAACCCAGCTCCAGAGGCTAATTGCTGATTATCTGCAGGAGATTTTCATCTTACTGCAACCTAATAGTAACGAGTGGACCTTATGTCTTTAAGATATTCATTTTTAATAAGAGTAGGCAGTGCTAAGAGAAGCTGAGACTACAGCTGTAAAGAGATTTATTCTATAATTAACCTATCTTTGATTTTTTTTCAGTAATACTATTATGCCTAAACCATCAACACCCGCCTTACAAAAGATAACTGAGCGTGCCCATATTCCAGCCATAGGCTATGCTTATGTCGAATCAAAAGATGAAAGTAAACAGGAATTTGAAAGCACTGTAATCACTGTTGGCAAAAAAAATGCCCAGGCTACGAATGCACTAGATGGCCTTACCCGATTTCCAGCATCTTCGTTGAGTAAAATTGTATTTACTTATTTGGTCTTGCAATTAGTCGAAGCCGGTAAAATTAGGTTGGATGAACCACTACATAATATCTTGCCATATGAAAGGTTCAAGGTGAATGGTGAATATCCTGAAAAGGCCAAACAGTTAACAGCTGAACATGTATTGTCACATACTACCGGTTTGCCTAATTTGGGCCCAGATTTATCTTCACCACTATCGTTTGCTAAATCAAATCTGGGCGAGGGCTATTCCTATTCAGGCGAAGCTTTTCTTTATCTGCAAAAAGTCATCGAAAAAAAGCTGGGTAAAGATTTAGAAACATTAGCCCAAGAGCATGTGTTTGTCCCCTTAAGAATGAATCGCTCAACATTTTTGCCACAAAGGGAGGAAGACTCCAATGTTGTAGCACTTCATTCTGAGCTAGGAAAACCAGCTTCAATCTACGAGAGTCTCCCTCAACTTAAGTATGACCTTGAATTGATGTCATCATTGTCTGAGCTAAGCCAAGCTGAAAAAGGTAAAATTTATTTATCTGAAAATCCTCGAAAGTACTATGTAAAAGGAATGAGTAGAACAGCTTTCGTTACGCCAGAGATTGATTTAGCGAACTTAGCAACCAAACTTAATAATCCTTCATTCAGAAGCGATATCTTGGCGATGGCAAGTAAAGTAGGTCACACACCACACCTTAATGCCGCTGGCTCACTACTTACAACGGCTCATGATTTTTCGAAATTCATGACTGCATGGTTAAAGAATATGGATAATCCGGTCTTCAAACAAGCATTTGAAGCAAAAAATACATACAGCATAGGGAAGACCTGTGGCTTAGGTTGGCATATTTATAGATATAAAAGCGATGACAAGAAAGATAAAATCATCGCCTATCAATATGGTGAAAATCATAATACACGAGCTTTTATTGCCATCAATGTGACAGAGAAAAAAGGCGCTGCATTTTTTACAAATTCAGAAAATGGAATGAGTATTGCCAATCAAGTGTTGAGTTCTCCTGATTTAGCCCCTATTGGTAGCACACACTTGCTATTTAAACACATGCCACGTTATAGTCAGATTGATGAGCCAGGATGGCAAGAAACGCTTGAAGGAAAGATAGCTGAAGAAAAAATTGTTGAAGATCGAGGCAAAATTGAAGAGGCTAGAGGTTGTTTTAAAAAAGCCTTTGAATTAGCACGCGAAGACAAATCCAAACAAAGACGTTTTGAATGGTTTAATCTAGTACATTCAGCCACACAAGAAAAGATAGTACCCCCATCATTAAAAAGGTTTGAGGGGAAGTATAAAAATCCCTATGGCGATGAGGTAGAGATTTTTATCAAAGATAATAGCTTAACATACAAGCAATTTGGACAAGAAACAAAAATGGTGCCAATATCAAACACTGATTTTTTACCGGAAAAGGATCAATCTTTCAAGATAAGCTTTAATAACGATCAAATGAGCAAGCTTGAAATTCAAGAAGATAGAGAAAAAACCTTATTTAAAGGATATGACCTTTTCTTAATGGTGGTCCCTTCCTTTAATAAACTGGATACGAATAAATTAGGCGAAAAACCTTATCTTATAAAAGATGACGCAGGCAGATATAAAATGTGGGGATGTAGAGAAGGAACATGGCAACTTACAGATATCGATAATTTAGAAATCCCCTTTAAATGGGAGCCTGGCCAAACCGTGTTTGTTTCTTCAAGAGATGCAATTTTTGATACATTAAAGAAAGGCCATGCCCTATCTCCTTTACCAACATCCAACAAAGCAACTACCTCATATGCTGCTATTGGAAAGTCGCTAGGTCATCAGCCAGCTCTTACCCCCAAGAATAAACCTAGCAATACTCCTGAACCATTATTATCTAAGAAAGAGCAGGTAGAAAAACAAAAGCCTGTTGAATTAAAACAGGAAGGTCAGCGAGAGCCTTCTCCCGAACATGAAGAAATACAATATCATCAACCAAAGATATGATATCGGTATGACCATAGCAGCAAGATCAAAAATCTGCGAATAGCAAAGGATTGGATGAAAATTTCTCGAAAAGCTATGAAAAGAGAAAGCTCATAGGCGTTTGGCAATAGCTTTAATATGCCTGGAATCGGTGCCACAACAGCCTCCGACCACTCGGAGTTGCGAGGTCTTCAAGCTCACAATTAACCATATAAAAATTGGGAGGAGTACTCCTTCATCGTCGATCCTTCGAATCACTTCAGACAGAAGCGTGCCATCTAGTATTTTTCCAGAGGGTCGAACGACAAAAACTCAGCACGTACGGTTTTTTAGTGTCGGCCATTGCCGAGGCTAATCCTAGGGCTTCCGTCAAAACGGGCAGTGTTGATCCAAATAAAAAATCGCAACCACTCTCAGCAAGTTTCTGGGCCCTGGAAAAAATGAACTTGAATTGCTTTTTTTGTAACAAGAGCCTTCTCAGGCTTATAGCAGTCTCCAACGCAGCTCATTAGGCCGCCGACCTTAACTGATAAATTCTTATCCATATATGGACGTATGATTTCTTGTAAAAAGCGAGCATTGTCTTCGTTAACGAGACGATCCAAAAGACCTTCCGAACTCAATAGAACTTGATTTGCTTTCCATGTGGCGGAAAACACAAGATGGGTAATGAATGCGCGAGTGCTGAATCAAGGTAGGAACTCCACAGTTTTTTAGCGCTTGCTTACTTGCCTCTTTATAAACCAGCAAAGCATGCACAAATTTTGGATCAAGTCGAATTGTTGTATTTCTTCGTAAAATTTCCACTAATGCGCCTTCGGTAATCCATATTTTTGCGCTTGATTCTAGAATTGCTGATTTCATTTCAACCCTCGCTGTTCTTCCGCGAAAGTGGTCCAATCCGATACAATCGAATAAACGTTTTTCTTGGTGTTTTTTGCAATCATTGGTCATCAAAACAACAACTCACCACAAGGACTTGCCAGTTACTTGATGCGATGTTTATAGTTCTATATCTTGAAAATAAAAATGGAGATAATTAATGGTTATAATTCAATACTCATGGTCAAGAAGTATCTCGTCTATCATTTTCCACGAGGCTTCAATAGCATCCGGGTTGGTGCCAGATAATTTGGCAGATACTATTAAGGCCTTCCATAACGCCCAACCTCGAGCACGTGACCAAGTTGCCCTGTCCAGATCAAGTTTACCACGAAACACTTTCCTACTTTCGTCCTTGAAGAAGGTCCAAGCAATCACTAAGTCACAAGCAGGGTCACCAATCGCTAACTGACCAAAATCGATAACAGCGCGAAGACGAGCCTTTTCAACGAGAAGATTGCCTACTGCAATATCTCCATGAATCCAAACAGGCTCCCTCTGCCAAGAAGAACTAAGCGATTCTTCCCATATAGCGGCAATAGTCTTGGAATCTATCTGATTGCCAAGCAATTTAATTGCCTGCTGTGTTTCCTTATCGTAAGTTGTCAAGGAGCCTCCTCGGTAGAAGCTATGCTTTCCTGCTGGCGGACCACCTGTTGAATCAATACTCTGAAGCTCTAACACAAATTTGGCCAAATCCTCAGCAAAAAGATTCATATCGTCAATACAATCTTTTGAGGCCGTTTGACCTGGAAGCCATCGATAAATTGACCAATGCCATGGATAGTCTTCAGATGGCTGCCCGAGTGCAATAGGAGTTGGTATAGATAGAGATAAGTGAGGCGCAAGACGCGGCAACCAACATTGTTCTTTTTTCACTTGATCAGCATAACATGCTGCACTTGGAAGCCGAATGGTCATTTCTGAACCCAGATGAAAAGTTCTGTTATCCCAGCCACTACTTTCCACAGGCCTAATAGGCAAACTAGCCCATTGCGGAAATTGGGATTTAATAAGTCGATGAACAAGAGAGGTATCAATACTTATAGTCATAATAATCCTAGGTTCGCCTAACTTAGCTGTTGAGAAGTGTCTGCAAGATTGAGATTTCCCTAGGTTAAAAGTTTCTGTAGATAGATCATTAAAAAATCTGGACCGTACGTATTCAATTCAAACAAAGGCTTAAACCCCTTTTTTTGATAGAACTGGTAGCTTTTTAAGTAGTTTTCATCTTTTTGTTTCGGGCTTAAGGTTTCTACCGTCAGTGACAAGCTCCCTTTTTGTAGGCAGTAATTTTCTGCGTGCTTCAACAGATAAGAGCCTATCCCTTTTCCTTGAAATGCTTTCTTAGTCGCCATCCAGTAAATGTTTGCATTATTTGGAAATGGAAACTCTAGCGTTATTAAGCCTACGTATTCGTTCAAATGTGAGGCCGCAAATGATGTGCGTTTCTGGACCCCCTTGGCATAGCGTTCATTGGCTTCGGGTATACCAAAATATTCTGGTAAGTCAGCTGTAATATCTTGGCATATTTTTTCTGCTAGCCCAGGAGAAATTAATTCTATAGCATAGGGAAATAGTGGGTCTATTTTTATTAAAGATTTTTTAAAAAACACTTTAGCATGAGTGAGCAAGACATTGTCGATTCTACCTACACATTGGTACCCATTTTTTAAATAGAAGCCTTCTCCCTGAAATTCAAAAGTGTCTACAAAGACATATCGACATTTTCTTTTTATGCCTTCTTCTTCAGCAGCTTTCAAGAGGGCAGAACCATAACCTTGTGATCTTGCGGAGTTATTGACCCAAAGTAAAATGATATGTAAAGAATCGGAATAGGAAAGAGCAAAAATTCCTCCATTGATAGCATTTTTACTATCTCGCAGATAAATGGCAAATTCCTGTGGTTGCTGCTTGAGGATGATCTTATTAAAATGATCAAGTCCTTGTTGTATTAGATCGATATCCGATTTTTTGGGTTGATTGTCAAAATCCAGAAAAAATTGCATAGCACTCTCAGTCGATAGAAGTCAATATTCAAGTAGCATGCCATCTTAGCATAAGTTTTTAGAAAAATTTTAACCTCTGCTTTCCAAGATCTTCAATGACATATTTGCGGATAATGTTCTAATAACTTATCTGAAGTTGCCTTCTTCTCTCAGGAATCTCATAGTATATAAGCATAAAGAAATGTTTATTTCTGATAAATCCTATTCTAAGAAACTAAGAGAGAACTGTTAACTTGCAATATTTCAGAAAATAATTATTAAGATAATACTAAACCAAAGTCGATTCCAATAACCTTGAAGATTTTGCCGATCCAAAAAAGCTTTAGCACCTGCCGCCTTTTGAAAAGGTTAATTAGTGGATAGCTTAATAAGCTAATTCATCGGCTGACATTTATGAAAAATGATTATATTTTACATTTCAACAAAGTCAACACTGGTTTTAATTTTATTAAAACAAAAATAAATAAATTAAAGATTGACTTTGATATTTTGATTTTGCTTAATATAAAAACAAAAGGTAGGTGCTATTACAAAATCATAGGGGAATAAATGTAAGCGATCAATCAACCACAGACTTGCAAATCTCTATGTGCGCCGCCTAGCTTCTGCCCAAAGAGTCACCACACGTGTTTTTGAATCGAAGTTTATTTTGTAACTACCAAGTAAAAAATCATATTGATCAAACATTTCTTTTTTTCTTCGACGAAATGAATCTACTACCATTCTGCCATCAGGACTGCTTTTAAGCAGGAGATTTATGCTTGTATGATAATCGATTTTATTTTTTGGATCATTTTGCACAATCATAGAATTCCAAACTAGCCAAGGTAATTCAAGGGTTTTCTCTAATTCAGTTGCACTAAATTCACCTGTACTTTCAAAGTATAATTCCAATAAGGGTGCCACATATTCTTTAAATATATCTGATACTTTTTTGCCGCCATATTTTTCAGAAAAAGTTTTATTCATAAATAACCTGCTAAATATATTGTATGTTCCAAGGCAATAATTTTTCGTAATCCTCAACCTTTTTGCAATGAGGAATACTTTTTAGCAATTTGACATAATAGTGATAGGGATCTATACTGTGAGTCTTAGCTGTCCGTATTAGACTCATATGCAAGCATAATGCGTTTGCACCCTTAGGTGTTGCTGAAAATAAGAAGTTTTTCCTTGCAATCACAAAAGGCTTAATTTCTTGTTCCGTTAAATTATTATCTATTTCCAGACGACCATCTTCAAGAAATTTGGTTAGGCCAGGCCATAATTTAATACAATAATTTATTGCGTTGCCTAATGGTGATTGAGGCAGTACTGTAGGATATACCTGATCAAGCCATTGCTTAAATTCATCCATTATTGGCTTTGATTCTTTCTGACGTAATTGGTAGCGTTCTTCTGACGTTAGGTTATTTTTTTTTGCTTTTCGCTCAATCTTATAAACCTCTCTATAAAACTGCAAAGCCTCTTTGGCTAAACCTTTTCCTTTAGTGCTTTGTGCAATTGGCTCAAATTTACGCCGCGCATGTGCGTTACAGTTAACCAGATAAGCAATCTCACCGACAAGCTCAAAGAAATTATCACCATCCACGTGCAGATAACCGTTAAAACTCTCAAACCAATTTTTTACAAATTGTTTATGCAATTTTTCATTGTAGCTATACAAAATGACAGACTTATCAGGAGGGCCTCCTCGTATGCAATAAACATAGGATTTAGTTTCAGCAGAACGACCAAGCTCATTTAATACTTGAAGTGTAGTTGCATCACAACTGCCAATGTCATAATCAATAACATAATCCTTTAATAAATTATAAATTGGCGTTAAAGGTAAAATTAATTCAATTAGCCATCGCGCCATTGTTTGGCGCGTACAATCAATGCCATAGCGTGAATAAAGCTGTTTTTCTAAATGGTATAATGGTTGGCGATCTTCTAATTTACTAACGATTAAAAATGCCAAAAACTCTTCTGTTGCTTTTACTTTAGGCAGAATATGCTTGGGCGTAGGCGCTGTTACAATTTGGCCATCACATCCCTTAGGGCAAGCAACTACCTCCCGCTTTTGAACAATTATCTCATGGACAGGTGGCTGATAATGAAAAGACTCTTTTGTTTCATAGCGAATTACAGTTTTGCATGAACCACATGTACACGTTTTATCAGATTCGCAGACAGGAATAATTTCAATTCGACGCGGTAATTCTTTTTCTGATTTTTTAGTTTTCTTTTGAGAGTTAGGTCTTTCGATAGTCTCATCATTGATTGGCTCACCTTTTTTTTCAGCTTCTGAAAAGATCCTAGTATTATCCTGCAGTAAACTTAATTGAGGATGTTCAGGATCAATGAAGCGTTCTGGCTTCTTTCCAAAACGGTGACGACGCAATTCATTAATTTGATGTTGTAATATTTGATATGCTTGAGCATATTGTTCGCAACGCTTTCTATAAGTATTTAATTCAGCTTCTAAGTCGTGAATTTTTTCTTCGTAAAGCTGTATTTTTTGTCCTGGCTCTGGCATATTTTTAGTTCCATTAAGAAGCAGCTATCGTAACACAATTCCTGATTTTCTACGAGTTTTTTCAATAAAAACTCGATGCTTTAATGTCAGGCAATGGCTTGTGTTCTAAAAAATTTAATCCCGATAACAACCAGCTTAATTCATCTCGTGTAATTTCCATTGCTATCTCGCTAGGACGAGGAAATAGTAATTTTCCTTTTTCTAATCTTTTATATAGCAAACAAAATCCATTCCTATCCCACCATAACATTTTAATTTTGTTCGCCCGCTTATTACGAAACAAAAATAATTGACCAGATGTTGGATTAAGCTCTAATTGATCAGCAATTAATATAACTAGACCATCTATCTGACGTCTAAAATCAATTGGTAGGGGATAAAACCAAATAGGGGTACTATAGGAAGTAATCATAGCTAAATCATTTTGCTTAGAATTAAAATTATCACATCCTTATCATAAATATGCAGAGACCCTCCATTCTTCAATTCTAAGGTTGATAATAATCTTTCGTTACCAATTGACTGATGTAACTTTGATTCTATTTTTACCGGAATGAGAAAACTCGCGGATTGTTTTTTGCTTTTCCTATACCAATAGTTAAAGTTATCATAATTAATTTGATGCTTACGGCAATAGACTGATCTAGTAAGATTGCTGCCATTAAAATCTTCGATTAGTTGTTGCCAATAATTTTCACTATTTGCTTTATCTGGTGCTCGAACATTGATATCACTTGCTTTCATTGCAGTTTACCTCTTGGTTGAAAGCAAGTATTATTTCTGAACCTTATGATCAAAAATAGATAGGCTTGATGGATCGCTTACGAATAAATATAATGAGAGCCTGGTTGCAAAGAAAATTTGCCTTTAATGAATGGAAGGAAAAAGTTAATACTTTGAAAAAAGTCATACCCTTTATTATTGGCAATAAAGTACAAACTAAACTCAAAGTCCTTGGAGCTGGCTTGCTTTCTATTGCAACAACTCTTTTCAATTTATTACAACCTTTTGCCTTAACTAAAACTATAGAAAGCTTCGGGTTAGAAGAACAAGAGACACTCTTTGGCCATGAAATGACTCCGCAAAATTGGGTTTTGATTTTTGGTACTATCTGGACTTGTTCTCAAGTATTTGATGATTTACGTTCTTTTTTAATTAATGAAATGCTTTGGGAATCACAAGCTGCCCTCTCCGACAGATTTATTGCACATGTCGGCGATTTGTCTTTTCCGTATCGAGCTAATTCAGACAATAGCATTGAAACTACAAAAAATCTTTTAGATCGCTCGCAATCATATATTGTTAATCTCGTTTATAGCGGTCTGCTAAGCGTCGTCCCTAATATAACTGAAATATTAGCTTCTGTTGCGCTAATTCATCAATATTTTGGCTTAGAGTATACTGTAAAATTATGGCTTATACTTGGGAGCTATATTATTTTTACAGCTAAGACTTCACGCTGGGTCGAAACTGCTCATGATCAAGCAATGGAGATCGAGCGAAAAGTTGCCGGTAGAATTGGTGATTTATTTAGTAATTTAAATACAGTTGAATATAATGCGAATTTAAATTATGAAAAGATGTTATGCGCAAAGCACTTAGAGACGAAACGTTCTGCTTATAGTAGCAGTTATTTGAGATGGAGCTGCAAAAAATTAGGTCAAGATACAATTTTAGGAATTGGTTTTATATTTTTTTTCTATGCTCATGTAAATAACATTTCCTCAGGTAAATTCAAAATAAGCGATTTTATTTTATTATTTACTTACTTTTCAAGATTCATATCTCCTGTTAATTCGTTAGGGTCATTTGCGAACGCATTTTATAAATCACTTATTGAGCTTGAAGCAACTTTTAAATTTTTAGAAAAAAAACCTGTAATTAAAGAATTACCAAATGCCGACAAACTAGCAGTTAAGCCTTATACGATTGAGTTTAAAAATGTATATTTTAAGTATCCAAAAAAAGAAAAAGCAATTTTCGAGGGTATTTCATTTACTATAAAAGCCGGACAGAAAGTCGCATTTGTAGGTGAAACCGGATCAGGAAAATCTACCATTGAAAATTTGTTATTTCGATTTTATGACGTTGATCGAGGTGATATATTTATTAATAATCAAAATATTAAATATTTTACCCTTGATTCACTTAGGAAAGCGATTGCCATTGTTCCTCAGGAGATAGGAATTTTTAATAGGAGCATTAAAGATAATATAAGATATGGTAATCCTAAATGCGACAATTTGGAGCTGCAGCAAGCGATTGAGGATAGTCAACTAACAACACTTTTACAAAATGATAATAGTAGGCTAGAGTCAATTGTAGCTGAAGGCGGATCTACTTTATCAGGTGGGGAAAAGCAGCGAATTGGGATTTGCAGAGCACTCTAAAAAAATTCAGGCATTTACATTTTAGATGAGGCAACCTCGGCATTAGATGCTGAAACTGAGCAGAAAATAGTTGAGACTTTACACCGTGTTCTAAAAGAAAAAACAGTTATAGTGATAGCGCATCGCTTATCTACTATCCGCGACTGTGATGTTATTTATGTTTTAGATGAAGGTAGAATTATTCAGTCTGGAAGGCATGAAGAATTGCTGAAGCAGACGGATAGTAAATATGCTTTATTATGGAATCGACAAAATAAAATTAAAGAGTTTATGGCTAGAGAGCCTACTGATGGCCTTTCAGCTCAATCTTATTTTAAGGCTCCAAATCAAAATGCTCAAAATAGCAATACTGATCATCAAGCAGGTTTCAGCCTGCGAATGTAATTATAATAAATCTATATACCGTCGCTTTTATGATTATGAATCAATAGACTGTTTTACAAACTCAAAGCTACAAAGCACATAAGGAAGCAAATGGGAAAAATAATCACACAATGTCCATCATGCAATAGTTCTAAATTGCATGCTGTAAAAATCGATTGCTCCGATTGCAATACTCGATTCGAAGGTCAGTTTGCTATTCCTTCATTGCTGCAGTTATCAGAAGGAGATCTACAGTTTATTCTCGACTTTGTAAGATGTTCTGGAAGTCTGAAGGAGATGGCAGCCAAGCAGAAGATTTCTTACCCAACATTGAGAAATAAGCTCAACGTTTTAATAGAGATAATTGAAAATCTGGAAATTGAAAAGGATGGTTCAAGATCGCAAATTCTTCAACTGCTTGAAAATGGGACAATAACAGCTCAAGAAGCTGCAAATATGTTAAAAAAATTATAAGGAGCAAAAATGAACAAAGAAAAAGCATTACTAGGAAAAATGTTAGCAACTAACAAAATTTCTATTGACGATTATAGTTTGTTAACCGCTGCTCTTGATAAAAAACTATCATCAGCAAACTCATTTTCTCTCATCAATCCTTTTCAAAAGATTGCAGGCTGGCGAGCTTTAGCTATAGGTTTGGTTATTATGGTCCTAATGAGTTTCTTGGGTGTATTTGCCAATGTCTATTTCGATGGTATATTAGCTTCTACTTTCGCGTCAGGTTTTAAGAATGCGAAAATTACGCCCAATTTTCTTTTTCTTATTTATGAAAATCTTCTTGCGTGGCTTTGTCTGACGCTATTTTATATCGCTGCTGCAAAAATTTGTAAACAAAAAAGAATTAGGATTGTGGATTTCTTCGGTACTGTTGCTTTATCGCGTTTTCCGTTTTTAATCTTAGTATCGACTCAAGCAATTTTAGCACTAGTAAAACCTAATATCTTTCACTACGATCCAGCTAAGAATTATGAATTTCATTTTTCTTTTCTCATTTTATTTAATCTTTTTTGGACATTTTGTTATACATGGCAGATTGCTACCTATTTTTTTGCACTTAAAGAAGCCTCAGGACTGACTGGCAGGAAATTATGGATATCCTTTCTTATATCGATGCTTTTCTGTGAGATGATCGGAATCATCATGACTCGAATGTTTCTCTAAAACTTAACGATGAGTGATTAACATGAAAAGACAAATAATATTCATCAGTCTTATTCTGATAATATTTTCAGCTAAACTTTTGGCCGAAGAAAGTAAAATTTTATATCAGCCCTTAACTCACCCATTATTGGCACAGCCTGGTAATAGGGTGGTTACCGCAGATCTTTTGCTTACTATTCCAAATAAAGTTGATAATCCAACTATTAATTGGCTAGACCAGTCTCATCTCGTGTATAGCATGCCTCTCGATAACAGAAATGGCCTATCTGAAATTGGTCTCATCGATATAAATAAAAAAAATAAAAAGCAGTTAGATAATGGTCTTTTGCCAAGACCATCCCCTAATGGCAAATGGATCGCGTATATTAGGGAAGCCAATGGTAAAAAACAACTTTGGATTATGAGTCCAAATGGCGAAAGAAAACAACTTACCAAATTAGCGAATGGTTTAACAGGCGGGGTAGGGTACCATTATGATTTCGCTTGGTCACCGAATTCAGAACAATTAGCTTTGTTTTATCAACCGGAAGTAGAAGATTGGGCTAGAGTGAAAAAAGTTACGAAGGATCCTAGCAAATCTTCTGCAGTCAGTTATGGAAACTTACTTGAACCGCTTCCTAAGACCACTATTCTTATTATCAATATTTCTAACTCTCAACTAAGAACTATTGCTAATGTTGACGCGAAAATTCGGTATATTTCTTGGCTGCCTAATGGCAAAGCGCTTTTATTTAGCGAAGAACGTGAAGCGCGTCGATATAGCCAGAAGGAAGATAGGAATTGGATAAAGAAAATGGATGTTCAAAATGGGAAAGAGCAAATCATAACGGAAATAAAGGGTTTGCAGCAGTTTCTTTCTCCAGTAGCTTCTCCGGATGGGAAAGAAATTGCATTTACCTATGATCCATATACTAAGTACTTCAGTGTATTATCCAATATTGGCATAGTCACCAATACAACTTTGTCTGGTAGTACATCTACAGCTTCTATCAAACAACTTACTGAACAACTAAAATTATTTTCGCCACAGTGGTCCCCTGATGGCAAGTCAATTTATGTAAGGCGAAATTATGGTGCTTATGACCAAATTTACGAAGTAAGCACAATATCAGGTGCAGCTACTCAGATTACCAATAGTCCCTTAAAAGTAGGAAGTTTTAGATTATCACAAAACGGTAAGCAATTAGCTTGGATTGGAGAGGATGCACATGCCAATTGTATAGTGCAGATATCACAGAAAGATGGCAGCAGTATATCAACCCTACTGCGAGTACCAAAAGTTTCCAAAGAGGTAGCACTAAGCGAGGTAAGAGAGATTGAGTGGTCATCACCAACTTATCCAGTTCCTATGAGAGGGCTTCTAGTTTTACCCTTGCATTATCACGCAGGGAAACGCTATCCATTAATTACAGATATTCATGGTGGAGATATTGGTGCGAATATTTATCTGGAAGGTGGGGTTTTAGTATGCACACCACTTGAATGGCAGTTATGGGCAGCTAAGGGCTACGCAGTATTTGTTCCTGAATTTCGTTCTTCGGGGTCATTTGGTTCATTAGCGATTACCAGAGATGAATTAAAAGACCATGATCTGGTCAACAGAGATATGCAAGATGTTTTATCCGGTATTGATGCCTTAATTGCTAAAGGAGTAGCTGATAATTCTCGCTTGGCAGTTATTGGTCATAGCGCAGGAGCAAGAAGAGTGAATTGGCTTGCGGTTAAAACGCATTGCTTTAAAGCCATTGTTTCTAAAGAAGGTTGGGTTGATGAGTGGCTCTTGGCGGGTATCGATCCAATCAATAGGGTAACTGAAATGTTTGGTGGTGCGCCTGTCATGGTACCTGAAAATTATCAGAAAAATTCAGCACTTTTTCATGCTAAGGGTGCGACGACCCCTACATTGTTTTTAATGGGAAGTACTGAAAAAGGTATTGATAACTATAATATAGTTCGATGGTTATATCATGCACTTCAAGCTCAAGGGGTAGAAACACAGTATATCCAGTATCCAGATGAAGGCCATGTGTTTGAACGTCCTGCTAATAGAAAAGATGTTCTTGAAAGAGTAATAAAATGGCTAGACATTCATTTCTCTAGTCAAAAAAAAATACATCTTTGAGGATTTCATGCTTATTTTAAAATTGCAACTGAGGCTATAGTGCAAAAAAGATTATTTTTTACTTTAATGTCATGGATTTTTTTGAATTATTATATTTTTGCCAATAAGCAAAGAGGAGAAAGACTTCCAACGATTAATCTCGTGTCCATCGCTGTTTCATTGGCAATAGCAACAATTCTGCTTGAGTATATTGCAAGATTATGCCATCGACCGGTATCTGATTTTTTCAGAAGTACCAGAAATCAGGCCATGTTGTATAAAACAAGTATGATAACCTATCTACGAGGGTCATTTCCTTTTAGTGATCTGCCTCTAGAAACACAAAATTATGTTATAGATTATTTAGATAAAGAAACAAGAAAAAATCTCAGACTTACATCCCGGTATTATGCAACTGTTGTTAACAGTTGGAACAGAATATATAACTCTAATGATTTCCGAAGAAGAAATTTAATAGGAATTGTTTATAGTCTAGAAAAAGAAAATGTCTATTCTTACTTAAGAAACGCATCGATGAATAAATTAACATTGTTATTTCCAAATGAATGGGATGGCATACCTAAAAAACTAAAGGAAGAATCTATTTGCCGATTAATAAGAAGGTATTTACGTGGTAGTTATTTGCTCTCAAGTTATGATATTTTCTCATGTTTATTATACCTGACAATCACATCAATAAAGGACGAAAATTTAAATGAAAAGATTTTAATTTTACTTTTCAAAGCACTTCATGCTGTTGTTGACTCCGAGAACGAGCCTTCAAAAATATTTCTAAGAAGATTAACTGATTTTGCCCGCGAAATGTACATTACTTTCTATTCAGGTCAAATTAATAACATCAACCAACAAACACTTATTCATAATTCTATGCATGAACTAGCAGAATTCATTTGTAAAAAATATAACCTTAATCCAGAATTAGTTTTAATGCCTGCTGATCGAAGATTGCTGTTCAATTTTACTAGTGGAGAAAGATATTTGGCTTATAGTAAATAATATAATCTATCAACTTCTAGTCTTTATATTTACTAGCAAAAACAGGGTAAAGTTCAATAAATTCTGTGGTAGGCCAAGCTTGTTTAAGATAAGCTAGTAACAAAACGGCTGCTTTGCGAAAATGAGGGAGTAAATCATGTTCAGTTGCCACTGAAATAAAGGCTTGAAGTCGGGAGAGGATGCGTGGTCTTGACGTATTTTTTTCGGGATCCCATAGAGAATCAGGTTCAACAGGACCACTGGAACCAGTTAAGTCATGATCGAGTAATTCAAATTTATAGAGTGTATTGATACATTGGATTACCCAATAGGCACAAGCAAACACTCGATTTTTAAAATAGGAAATATCATCCGCTGCTGCTGAAATTTTCTTTTTTAACTCATCCCGATAGATAGCCTCCAATTGCATAAGAACAGATGCAGGCACTGCCTTAGCACACCAGCAACTTGGCATGCACATGCGTAAATATACCCCGTCAATAAGGGCATTGCCAAAACCACAATATTCAAAATCTATTAATTGCATATGATTATTTTGGAAATAAACATTATCTGGACAAATATCACCATGTAGCAATACGTTGAAATCATTTGACTGATTTACAAAATCATATATTGCCTGTATTTCTAAATGAAATGCAGCTTCATTGTCGACATTAATTAGTTTTTGAAACTGCCCAAGAATATTTTCAATATCATTATCTTGCTTGTAGGTATTTTCAACTTTGGCATAAATATTTTTTAAAAGGCGATTGAAGAGAGATGACTTTCCTGCGGTATCGGCATGCATTTTACCTAAAGTACGCACATAACTTTCTAATGCTTTCAATGCATTCTTACGGTTCAAAGGTGAGGGTGCACGTGTCAATGGTCCTACCAAGCTTGGATGGGCTTCTCCCAAATCTTCAATAAGAATAAACTTATGCTCAAGACTACCTGCGTAGAATACCGGTGCATAACGATTCCCTATTTGGGTTAGAAACTCAATACCGGCCCAGTCTTTCGCAAACCGACTGAGATTTTCTTTCTCAGACTCGTCTTTATTTTCTAAGACAGTTTGCTTCAGAATAATACTCGAAGGCATATTTGTTGTTGGGCTATCTATCACTAGTCGCAAGATGAGATTCCGGCGGTCAGCTTCACTTAATTGAACTAGCTTTGAAAAATGAATCTCTTTTTGAAAATAGGAGGAAATCAGGCGCCGTGCGCTATGTATTACATCTTGAAGATGGTGTAAGGGATCATCTAACATTTTTGTTTTTTGAAATTAGGTTAAATCTTTTCGTAAAAAATAAAAAACTGAATCTTTATCATATCCGTGCCGAGCAAATTCGACATAAAATCCAAGTTTTTTATAGAAATTGAGTGCTTCCCATTCAAAGGTATTAACAGTCATAAATCGACACTGGCTTTCTTTAGCAAGATCTTCGGCTAGTGACATTAGTTGTGTACCATAGCCCTTTCCACGAAGCTCTTTTTGTATCCACAACTGGCCAATGAATAGGCCACCATACATATTATCTCCTGCGCACCCACCAACGATTTGTCCTTCTGCATCGCGCATAAAATAAGCAAAAAAATCCAGTGGTTTCATGTCTTTTTTTAGCTGATGTTCGTTTATGATACCATCATTAAGTATTTGTATTTGATCTGCACTGGGATTTTTTTCAAGGCTAATTGAATATTTCATTACTTATCAATCATTGTTGTATAAATTTTAAATTATAACGTTATTTTGCTGCAACTTCTACCAGCTTTCTATTTTCAAGGATTCTCTACAAAGTCATGATCACATTGAGTTAAAGCAAGTTAAAATTAATCCAATATTCGTAAAAGATCCTTCGCACGTTGACTATCACAGTGAATGGTTAAGAGCATGTCAATCGGTAGACGGCCTTGCTTTCGCCATTCACATAATGTTTAGTATCTTTAAAGATATCTTCAAGCCTTTGCAAGGTTGCGTTGTTGGGAGCTAGAATCAAAAATCTTGCATGATTCTTGCCGCTTGTATTCTTCCATCTTTCTAAAAATTTATTTTTTGAAACTGTTTCAAACTCGACGGTACCAGTTAAAGCGGATCCAGGCTCTGCGAGAATAATATGATTTTGATCATCAATTCCAATTGCAACTTCGTAATGACCTACATCTTCGCGATCTCGTAAATTAAGAATAATAGGAATGCCTAAATTAAATACGTCATCAAACTTATCCCATAAAATTTCTTTGTGCTTAGTTAATCTCAATTCATTAAACTCATCGGCACGTAGTCCATCGCTATCATCTAAAACATCTAATTGAAGTTTTAAAAGCCCTTGTCTCATGTTGATCAAATCAGAACCGACTTCTTCGGTAGTGCAAACTCGTTCTGCTATTTCTAATTCAGTGCAAGCATTTAAGATATTCCAGCCCGTATCAGTATACCATTCACCTTGCTTGTTCTTGATTGTAAGACACTGATTGGACAGTGGCTGACCACAAAAAAGTCGTCTATTTAATGACACATAATAATCAACAATCATCTTTATAGTAGCTGGACCGCAAGTATAATCATTTCTCTGCTGATGGGCTTGACTAAAAAAATTGAGTAAAATTTGCCTTGCTTTGTTTTTGCACACTGCATTCGAAGTAAAAAAGAAAGAAGGGGGATTAAGTTTCGAGATCTTATTTCCAATTGATTGGTCATCTGTAAAACGTCGAATGACAGCATTTAAATTTGGATTAGGGTAGAATGATACATTGTCAATCATGGCAAGCTTGCATGCATCATGTTGACTTACTTGTGGTTTTGCTGCTTTTTCATCAATCACAATGTTAAAATGGATTTGTTGGCCCCTTTTTTTTACTGATTCGATTAGCTTAATAGTTGAATCAATATAGAGATAGCCGCTAAATGAACAATTCTTGAAAACAAGGTTGCAGGTTGGTGTGGCGGTTATATTTGCAATAGCTAACATACTGATTAATGCTTCGAAATTAGGTGGCTCTTTACAATCTTCTATTGTGATATTGCTAACAGGTTTTTCAAAGCCGTAAGAGGTGATTGTATTTTTGATAATAGCTCGCAGCTGAATGCAATATTCTTCATAGCTAATAGCAGCTTGGTTTGGTCCTTTGATGTTCCTTGAGCCTTCAATGAATTCAATATGATAGGGATCTTTTATCAAGATGAGGTGATCATAGTCATTTGCAAGCTCAGTGCAAGGTTGCGAATTATAAGGAAATTCGATAAATAAGATTTTTAATTTCATACGAAGATTCCGGACAAGTGTTTAGACCCATTTTACATTATTTTTTTATTGTATTCATTAATAACTAACAAAAAGAATGTGAGCAAAAAATGTCGGCAGTTTTTGCAAATTTAGTTGCCCAATTGAATAAATTTAACCTGCACCAAAATCCTGGCACTGCTGTCATGGCAATTCAAAATAATGAAATAATTTTATGTGAATGCAATGGCCTTAAAAATCTTCAGGATGTTACGGCTATATTGCCTTCATCCAATTTTAATTTAGCATCTCTTTCAAAAGCTTTTACAGGAGCTGCTATTGCTATCTTAGAAGAACAATCTCTTATCAAATCTTCTTCTAGACTGAGTTCGTTTTTTAAAACTTCAGCCACCTATAAAGATATTAGGATTACAGACTTAATTCATCATCTTTCGGGTTTGCCAAATTACGCTAAACGCCATTGGGACAACAAACAACTTATAACAAATGACATCATTGTAAATTACCTCTTACATGATGAGTTAAAGACAATCCCGGGATCGTTGTTTCATTATAATGATACTAATTATATTCTTTTGGCTTGTTTGATTGAGAAAGTAACGTCGATGGCTTATTCGCAATTTTTAGAGAAAACTATTTTCAATCCTTGTATGATGGCGAATACGTGTGTTTATCTACCAGATGTGATTATTTCAGAAAGAGTAATTGGGTACTCAGAGTGGCCATTTTTTGACATCAATGATGCGCATCCAGGTGATTTAGTGTATGGTGATGGAGCGATTTATTCTTCTCTAAATGATTTAGGGCGTTGGGTGATGGCATTAGAAAATGCCACTCTCTTTACAAGATTAACAAAAGAAAAAATTTTTTCTGGTTATTCCCAGAGTGAAACTCAAGAAAATTATGGGTATGGCTGGTTCATCGAACGATACCAAAATGAGTTAATGTATAGTCATAGCGGCGAGTGGGTTGGATTCAGAAATTATATCGCTAATCTACCTGAAAAGAAGCTATGGGTTATCGTTTTATCTAATTCTAGCGGCATTAATCCCATGACCATTGCAAATAAAATACTAGGAGTCATTTCATGAAAGGTAAATTAATGGAAAACCTTACCTGGGTAGAAGTAGAACAATCATTCAAGCATCAACCTTTTCTCCTGATTCCTCTCGGTCCAAAGTCTAAAGAGCATGGCTATCATTTGCCTATGAATACCGATTGGATTATGGCTGAATATTTTAGAGATAAGCTTTTGGAGAAATTTGACGTTTTGGCAGCACCCACCATTGATCTTAATTTTTTTCCGGCTTTTACTGAGTATCCTGGCAGCGAGCACTTAGATCTTGAAACCTCAGTTGCCATGGTTTATCAAAAATGTAAAAGCCATACTAAGCATGGCGTGAGTCATATCTACATCATTAATATGGGGATAAGTACCAATCGAGTTTTAGAAAAAGTTCAAGAGATGTTTAGAAAGGAGAATGTCAATTTTCAATATCTTGATCAAAAGAAATATGATGTGCATCCAGAGATAACTGCAATTCAACAACAGCAAAGAGGTACACATGCCGATGAGCTGGAAACCTCTATGATGTTATACATTAAGCCCGAAGTCGTCAAAATGGATCGAGCGGTAAAGGATGATAACGATGAGATTGATCCCAAAAACCCTGGTCCGCTAACGCGTGATCCTAACGCTAAATGTGGCGTATACTCAGCCTCGGGTGTATGGGGTAATCCCCAATTAGCGACAGTCAAGAAGGGTAAAATTGTTGTAGAGAAATATTTGGAGCTAATGGAAGCCGAAGTGCAATCACTTTTATTTGATTGCCGCAAACAAAAGGAACAAACTCAGCAACCAGCTACATTTTCCTTGAAATTTTAGAAGGATCTAATGCTTAACTTACATGAGAACGAAAGTTGATATGAAGTAATTTGCTATGAATGAGCTCTCCCTATGAACATTAACCCAATTTATAAAATCGCAACCTATGTTATGCGGCAATGCCAATCATGGCTTGGCATGTCAACCTTGGGTGCTCGAGCCATCATCATTAATCATAAGAATCAAGTTTTGCTCGTTAAGCATACCTATCAGCCTCATTGGTATATCCCTGGCGGTGGCGTAAAAAAGGGAGAATCAATCAAAGCGGCTATTATAAGGGAATTAAAGGAAGAAGTTGGATTAACTACTTTAGAGGAGCCTATGCTCTTTGGTATTTATCATCATCTCTATTTAAAGGTAAATGACTATCCCGTCGTGTACGTTATTAAAAAGTTTACCCAAATCGAAACTTTCTCTAACGAAATTGAGGATACTGGTTGGTTTGATTATGCCGCGCTACCTGAAATGACTAGTCCAGGCACAAGACGAAGACTAACTGAATATTTTACCTATCAACCACCTTCTGAATTGTGGTAAATAAGGATTAGTTAAGCTAAGAGTAAATTCCAATTTTTATGCAACTTCCATCAGTTCCCGATTTTTAACGATCCTCCATAAAGTTAAGATCACACTGAATATAAAGCAGGCGATCATTAATCCAATGTTCGTAAAAGATCCATCATAAAAATGGCCAGCCACTTGAAGACAGAATGCGGTGACAACCAGTCGAGCAGCTTGAATCAGTGAAGATATCTTGCCTTTTGCTTGAGGGAGAAAATTCAAAGCTAATGGATAAAGAAGTGTGGTCGGGATCACCTGCCCGATGATAAAAGGAAGAAAGCCAAGAGTAATCCAAAGAGCATTTGATGTACGAGATAATGTCACAAAAATTATAGTAATCAGGCTGAATATAAATATGTGAACTGAAATTTTTAGCATTTTCTTTTGGTTATAATCAGTACCTTCGATGAACAATCCATACAATATACTCCCCAAAGCAAAGGTAAGTGCTAATGCACCTTGATAATAACCAAAGTGTGAAAGCTTCACCCCGAAATTTTTAATGTATAAGAGGGGAGACATTCCCACAAATATCCAGTAAGGGACGAAAGTAAGCACGAGATTGACTATCAATAGAAACAAAGGCCTTGATTGTAATAAAGTAAGGTATCCTTGTACTATCCGTTCTTCTTTATGTTCCGGTTGTGTCATTGTGGGGATGAATAATCCAGTCATAACAAGCGTCACCAAACCTAAAATAAAAAGCACTAAGAAATTACCTTGCCAATGAAAATAAAGGGTGAGATAGCTGCAATAACTGGAGCAACAGCCACAGAAATATTCAAGGCGCCATTTAAAATACCCATAAAAAATTGCTGTTTTTTTAGAGGGTAGGAGTTTGCAATAATCAAAAAACTTAAGATGGCAGGTGCTGCTATTCCTATTCCCTGCAGAAAACGACCAAACAGCATAAAGGGATACATTTGCGGCCACAAACAAAAGATGCTACCAATAATAAAAATAATAAGGCCCCATATGATGATGGGTTTAGGACCACAATGGTCACCCAGTTTTCCTACAAAAAATAGACTCAAACAGTAGCCAACGAAATTAACTGATAACAAGGCCTCAACCCATGGTGGCGAGAGGTTAAAATGATGTTGTAGCTCGGGGAAACTAGGCACAAAAAGATCAAATTCCATTCCTGCCAAAAGATCCATGAGGATAACAGTGACCAAAAGCAGGATTTTGGATATCGCTGAGTTCATCATAAATAACTAGGGTGTGACTGCGGATAAAGATTTTGTCAAATAAAGCAGCAGATCGTCATCTACTGTAACTTTATCGCCATAGTTAACAAGCTTATTTTGGTAATAGATACCCTTGCCATTAGGCATAAACCCTAGGCGTATATAAAGCCTTTGCGCATTCCCATAATCTTCACTTAACCCCACACCGAGTCCAATGGTGTTATGACCTCGATTTTTTGCAAGCCTTTCACATTCTTCAATCAGTTGCGAGGCAATGCCTTGTTTTCTGTAGGAAGGTAAGACATTTAAATCGACAATCTCAGGAATGTTGTTTTCATTGAACGGTGGATAAGCGGATCGCCATTTGAGGGTAACGTAACCACAAAACTTATTTCTTATTTTTGCGACAAAAATCGAGCGGGTTTTTTTAGACTGTTCTACTAAGTAGGCTTCATATATACTTTTTGGTTTATGCCAACCGATAGTTTTAAAAGCCATTACTATTTCATCGAGATCAGCTTCTCTCAGTGGATAAAACATTAATTTCATCATAAAAAAACAAACTTGGTTAGGGTGATAAAATCCGATGAATCCAGCCAGCTTCAGTTCGCGTATACTCACTAGCGTCAGACAAAGCATCTGTGCGATAAGTATAAAAAATCATTCGAGTAGGTGTTAATCGAAAGCCGCTATAAAAAGGACTTATCGGTATTGGCTGACCGTCGTAATTCTTTTCAATAGCTTGTCTTTTTTCTTCCAATACTTGTTTGCTCGTAATGACTTGAGAAGAGGTAGGAGCATAACTATGAAACCTTATCTGCGCTTCACGAGGATAGCTTTGCCAATAAGCTTCATTCTCAGTTTGCGACAGACTAGTAGTGGTCCCTTCGATGATTACTTCCCGCTGCCAAAGCTCAAACCAAAATGTGATCACTGCCTGCGGGTTTTGACTCAGCTCGGTCACTTTCCGCGTACCACTCTGCGTAAAAAAGAGGAGCCCTTGTTCATTAATTTCACGAATGGCTATGACGCGAGCAGAGGACGCTGTATTCAGTCCCATTGTAGATAGTACTGCTTGCTGCGGATTAGGCGCGCCTTTTTCTTTCTCTTGCACAAGCCAGTGGCTCAAAAGTTCATAAGGATTATTCATATTATCCTTTTCCTTTATTTAATTGCCTCTAAATGGGCTACGTTTTTTAAGGCTTCGACTAGGCTGACTTCAGGTTCCACTTCCCCATGGAAGTAGTTTACAAAATGCGCTAACTGATCCACGTAAGGATTGGTATAGTTAATATCCAGCATTTCATTTTCAATGATGATCCGTCGATTCTTATGCTCGCCGGCTAAGTCATCTCCCCAGACATTTTTCTTGCTGCCTTGAAGCGCTAGTCTAAACGGTAAATCATACTCCACTGAACAGTATATTTCGGCAGTAGCTCCTGATTCAAATTTAAAGACGAGTAAAGCAGTTTTATCAAAATCACTAGGGCTTATCTTATTAATGATGCTTTTTAATTCAATTACTTCTCCGCAAAGTGGAACCATGATCCAGCGAAGGATATCAACAAGATGCGTACCCAGTACGCTGAGGCAAAACCAGCGACTTAACTTTGAATCACTGCGCCATTTGCCATGTTCATGGAAATTCACTGCCCAGTTCAAAGACAAGTGTCGGATTTCCCCAAATTCATGATGATGCGCTTTCTGAGCAACAGTGCGAAGGCCTTTATGCCATCTCAAGTGATAAGCAACAGCTGCCACCAAGTTTAATGAGAGACAGGCTTCTAGGATTTTTTGGCCTTCTTTAATCGAAGTGCATAGCGGCTTTTCAACTAAGATAGCCTTGTGTGTCTTAGCGGCAAGTAGAATATGTTCCGTATGAAGCTTATCAGGTGTGGCAATGATAACGGCATCAAGCTCTGGGTCTTCTAACATAAGAGATAGGTCATCATAACCATTTCTTGTTGATGAGGCCTTATGGGTCATAGCAAACAGGGCGGCGCTTTCTATAGAACGGCCTCCGACACTCCACAGCTGTGCAGAATTGATTTCTGCAAGTGCACTGGCATGTCGTTGTCCAACCCTTCCAGGACCAATGATTCCGATGTTGATGGTTTTCATCAATTCCTCACTATTTTTTTAGCCTCCCCATGAAACTCCACCGTCTACGGTGATACAAGATCCTGTCACATAACGAGAAGCCTTATTGGAAGCAAGATACAAGATAGTAGCATCCAAGTCAGCAGGATCGCCTACAAAATGCAAGGGGATAGCTGATTCAATGTTTTGGCGAGAAGCGGTGGTGTTTAGCTTGTAATCTGTGAGTGGTGTATGGAAAATTCCAGGGATGATACAATTAATTCGAATATTTTCTGCTGAAAGTTCTCCAACTAAAGCTTTGGTCATCTGAATGACAGCGGCCTTTGAAGCGCAATATCCAGTTAAATCAGTTCGTAAACGATTGGCACCATTGACGCTGGCTATATTGATAATGGATCCTGCAATGGCATATTTTTTCATATGGCAGGCAGCTGCTTGAGTCACATACCATAGACCTAAAACATTTGTTTGTAGCATCGCTTCAAAATCATTCTCAGGAGAGGGTTCAAAAATAGGTGTTAACTTTGCAATCCCTGCGCTGTTGATGCAGATGTCTATGCGCTCTTTATTTTTTTCAAGTTCTTTAAAAGCAGTAAAAACAGCTTGTTTGTCAGTTATATCTAATTCTAGAGTAATGGCATCTTTTAAGCTATTTGCGATCGCTTGTAGCTTAGTTATTCTGCGAGCGATCAGTATCACTTTAGCTCCTGCCTTTGCTAAGCAACGAGCAAACTGTTCACCTAAACCACTTGATGCGCCGGTAATGACGGCAGTTTTTCCCGTGAGATTAAATAGTTCCATTTTTTAGACCTCGGTTTGAGCTAATTTTACGCGTATAAAAAGCTTTTGCTATCACATTCCTTTAATAAATCTTGATAGGGATGAACTGTGGGTTGGCTACCTGCATGTTCAAATCGAGCAATCAAGGCAATCAGATAATCTGCTGAGGCAGAAATAACTTGATATTCATTTGACGAAAACTTTCGGCCACGAAATTTTTCATAAGCGGCCACAAATTTTCTTCCTTCTTCGGGCGTCGGTGTTACTTTGTTACCCGATTCCCAATCTGCAGTAAACTGGGCAGCTGCTCTTCCCACCATTTCAGGCTCAGACAGTGTACCTAACGAATCCCAATCAAATACTGCTACTAATTTTTTATCTCTAAAAAGTGTATTTTTAACATCCCAATCTGTATGTGCAAGTCTCTTAGGATAATATGATGCGCTAAGTATTTTTTTAGCTTCTCTTGCTTTCATTGCTATCCAACCAGCCCCTCGTTGCGTTTTTTTAAAATCAAATAAGATATTATGAGGATCAGGCCAGAGTTTTCCTTTAGCAGATAACTGCATGAACGTATAAAGCAACTCGAATTGATAGCGATCGACTATTTGCGAAAATTTAGCTAAATATTTTGCAAGTTCCTCGCGAATGTTAGGGAGATGAGCATTTTCTTTATGACCTTCAATGAATGAATATAAACCGGCATTAGAAATATTGAGCTTAAAGATTGGACTTAAAACTTCAGGGGCAGGGAAGCCCGCACCATAAAATATGCTCTGTATGTTATTTATCCTTTCCAGGTAGGAATAAGTAATATTTCTATTAAAGATCTTGAGTACTATTTTACGCCCTGAAGCCAATAGAAAGCCGAACACGACACCCGCACTTGGCTCTATAAAAAGAAGCTTTTCGATATTCGATGTGAGATAAGGTTTAACCGCGGTAAGGATTAGATGTTCGATTTTTTCAGGCGAGCTGCAGCCAAGGATATCTGTCACTATATTTTTTAAATCAAGATCTTGAAAACAAATTTGAATTTGTGTGCTGATCTCATTAATTTTCATTTTTTCCTTATTTTTTTGTCCCAATATAAGGTTCTCGTTCTTTCATTAAGTCATTTTTTAAAAATTATCTCAGCTTCGGTTAAAGAAGCCTGGAAAGTTAGCTAAGCGTAAATTTCCTATCATCTTGCACGATTTCAACAAAGTTGTCATCGGGATCCCTTATAAAGAAATAGCTAATACCTGTTCTTCCTTTTTTGATTTCAAGTGTGTCTTTAGCAAGACCCGCTTTAATAACTTCCTCTTTTGCTTGTTCAATGGAATCAACAGAAAGCCCAAAATGTTTAATTCCAGTCGTACGCAAATCTTTGTCAAGTGTTATTGGCGGATTTTTAGTATGGTTTGCATAACAAAATAATTCTAAGATGACGTTATTCAACATAAGATGAGCAATTTTTAGATCTTTGGCTTCTGAAATCCAATCAAGAACTGTTTTAAATCCGAGAAAGTAATAAAATTGTTTAGACTTTTCCATGTCTTGGACACTTAAGGCAATATGATGTGGCTTCGGTTTGCTTAGCATTAAAGTCTCCAATTAAATTATTCTAGCTTCACAATAATTAAGAGGTATGGAACACCTCGTTTTCAGAGAAGGGTATCAATTTCTTTGATCATGGAGGTTCCGAGCATGACTAATAAGGTCGCATATTGTCCAAAGAAATCCATATATAATTGATTGAGGATGAGTTGTAAGGTTCTCCCCAAGCGCTATGCTTAACAACGCTTCAGCTTTAACAAGACATTCTCTTAATTCTTCTTGACGCATAATTTGAGAATTGGCTATTCGACAAGTATTATTTATGTCCATGATCAGTCTCCATATCTAGATTGTGGTTAGGGGAAGGGAGGTGCTCTTTTCACCTTATTGCCCTGCTAACACAAATTCTAGCCAACATGATTGCATCTTGCAAGCATGTTGCAAGCTACTCTTCGCTTAATTGTCTAAGCTTTGTTTTTAAAGCGGGACGTAAAAGATCTATGCAGACAGCATTCATGGATAATCCTGTCAAATCAGCAATCGTTTGAATATCTTCCCAAAAACTTTTAGGAAGTCGTAGATATAGGGTCTTGAGTGATTCTTTTCCTGGCGGAAGCGATTGAGAGGGTTGTTTAGAGGATTGGCTTTTCTTTATTTTCTGTTCAGAGCTGCTTTCTTCCTTGTTTCTTGATTTGTTCATATTGGTTCAACATGAGTTATTACTGTACTTTCATTTTGCACTTCATTTGCACTTCAGAATTTGATCTATAGTTGGCGGTAATCTCTAAGGCCTTGATTTTACTATGGCCAGAGGCAGAATCGAACTGCCGACACAAGGATTTTCA